>JAJRWQ010000045.1 GCA_024276735.1 Actinomycetes bacterium | reverse complement strand
GCTGCGCTCGAAGCGCCCGTAGGAACGCTCGCGCCGGAGGTAGTCCTCCTCCCGGACCTCGGACTCCTCGTGACGCTCGCCGCTGATGGTGAGCGTGTTCTCGCAGAGCGAGATGTCGAGGTCGTCGGGGTTGATGCCCGGAACCTCCAGCCGCAGCACCAGGTCGTCACCCTTGGTAAAGACATCGAGGGGCGGCAACGAATCCATGCTCAGCAACGGCTCCTCGAAAAACGATGCCAATGGCCTCCCAAATATCCTGCTCATCTCACGGGGCATGTCCCTGAGCTCCTTGAACGGCGTCCATCTGACCAGCGTCATGGCGAACACCTCCTTTCCGGGGCGGCGAAATGGTCACTCCACCCACGGATCATCGTTGTGTTTTCCGCCGCGGTTTCTTCTCGCCGGCAGCGCCGGCCCGCGGCTCCAATATATTTTTTTCCAGTTCCGGCGGTTTTAAACACCGTGATTTGCAGGTAGTTTGCTCGTGTGCCCGGTGCCGCGGCTGGCGGTGGCCGCGGGGATGGAGCCGGCCCTGTCTGCGTCTTGCCTTGAAATGAATCAGCCTACTAATTATATTTGTATGAAATTTCATGTACCCGGGGACGGGAGGAGGAAATGGCCGCGGGCAATGACACCGGCAACGAGTTCTTCGGCTCCGCCACCGTGGGCGAGAGGGGGCAGATCGTGATCCCGGCCCAGGCGCGCCAGCGGCTGGGCATCAAGCCCGGCGACAAGCTGCTGATCTTCTCGGGCATGCACGGCCGGCCGGCGCTGAGCGTGATGAAGGCGGAGCAGGTGAGCGAGTACGTGGCCCGCGCCATGGAGACGCTCTCGCGCATCGAGGAGGCCGCCCGCGGCGGGGAGACGGAGCCCGGGGGGCCCGCGGGTGGAACCGGGACGGGCGCCGGCGAAGAGGGAGGCGAGGCAGGGGCCCGCCGCGACCGGGAGGGAGGCTCGTGATCGCACCGGCACAGGCGACGGAGGCGGCGGCGCCGGCGGCGGAGCCGGTGATCGTGGTGGAAGGGCTCACCCGCCGCTTCGGCGAGCTCACCGCGGTGGACGGCGTCAGCTTCGAGGTCCGCCGCCAGGAGATCTTCGGCTTCCTGGGGCCCAACGGCGCCGGCAAGACCACCACCATCAACATGCTCTGCACGCTGCTCTCCCCCAGCTCGGGCCGGGCGACACTGGCCGGCTTCGACGTGGCGCGCCAGCAGCACCAGGTGCGCAGCTCCATCGGCCTGGTCTTCCAGGATCCCACCCTGGACGAGCAGCTCACCGCCCGCGAGAACCTGCACTTCCACGCCATGCTCTACGACGTGCCCCGCTCCCAGCGCGCCCGGCGCGCGGAGAAGGTGCTGGAGATGGTGGGGCTCACGGAGCGCGCCGACGACCGGGTGGAGACCTTCTCCGGCGGCATGCGCCGCCGGCTGGAGATCGCCCGCGGGCTGATGCACTACCCCCGGGTGCTCTTCCTCGACGAGCCCACCCTGGGGCTGGATCCGCAGACGCGCAATGCCATCTGGGAGCACATCCTGGAGCTGCGGCAGCGTTACGACATCACCATCTTTCTCACCACCCATTACATGGACGAGGCCGAGAACTGCGACCGCATCGCCATCATCGACCACGGGCGCATCGTGGCGCTGGACACGCCGGGGGCGCTCAAGCACGAGGTGGGCGGTGACGTCATCACCCTGCGCACCGGCGACGGGGAGCGGCTGCGAAAGGAGCTCGCGGAGCGCTTCGGGCTGGAGGCGGTGCCGGCGCCGGCGCCGGCGACGGGGGGCGGCCCGGCGGGCGAGCGCCTGCGCCTGGAAGTGGAGAGCGGCCGCACCTTCCTGCCGCGGCTGCTGAAAGAAGTGGAGAGCGAGATCCTGGCGGTGACGGTGCGCGAGCCCACCCTCGACGACGTCTTCCTCAGGCTCACCGGCCGGCAGATCCGCGAGGAGAACGTGGACAAGCGGGACATGATGAAGAGCAGGATCCGCCGCCGCCGGCGGATGATGAGACATTGAAACGCTTTCGGGCCACATTCATCATCTGGCTGCGGGACATGAAGCGCTACTTCCGCGACCACAGCCGCATCGTCGGCTCGCTGGCGAGCCCCATCATCTTCATCTTCATCCTGGGCGTGGGCCTGGGCTCCTCGCTGCGTTTCGGCGGCGCCGCCGCGGGCCTGGACTACAAGACCTTCATCTTCCCCGGCATCCTGGGGATGACGGTGCTCTTCGCCGGCGTCTTCTCGGCGGTATCCATCGTCTGGGACCGGGAGTTCGGCTTCCTGAAGGAGATGCTGGTGGCGCCGGTCTCCAACTGGAGCATCGCCCTGGGCAAGGTGTTGAGCGGTGCCACCATCGCCTCCTTCCAGGGCGTGATCATCCTCATGCTCGCCCCCTTCGCCGGCATTCACCTCACCCCCTGGATGCTGGTGCGGCTGCTGCCGCTGATGTTCGTGGTATCCTTCTCCATGACCGGCATGGGAATCGTCTTCGCCACCCGGCTCAAGAGCATGCAGGGTTTCCAGATGATCATGAACTTCATCATGATGCCGATGTTCTTCCTCTCCGGGGCCATGTTCCAGCTCTCGCAGGCGCCCCGCTGGATGGACACCCTGGCGCGCATCGACCCCCTCACCTACGGCGTCGATGCCATGCGGGCGATCATGGTCACCGACCTGCCCTCGCGCTTCAGCATCTACACCGACGTGGCGGCGGGGCGGGGGATCTCGGCGCTGATGCTGACGGTGGCGGTAGCCGCGTTCGGGAGACAGGTGTGAGCAGCGGCCTGCGGCAGCGCCTGGCCGCCGGGCCCCGCTACCGCTGGCTGGTGCTGATGGTGGTGGCCAGCGGCATGATGATGTCGATCCTCAACTCCTCCATCGTCAACGTCGCCCTGCCCACCATAGCCGAGGATTTCAACGCCGCCGTGGACACCATCACCTGGGTGCTGATCATCTTCACCATCACCCAGGCGACGCTGATGCCGGTCTCGGGGCGCGCCGGCGACATCTACGGCCGCAAGCGCGTCTTCATCGGCGGCGTGAGCATCTTCGCGGTCATGTCCCTCTTCTGCGCCTTCG
>JAJRWQ010000044.1 GCA_024276735.1 Actinomycetes bacterium | reverse complement strand
GCCGGCGGCGAAAGGCTCCATCTCGAAGGCCCCCATGGGGCCGTTCCAGAAGATGGTGCGGGCCTTGCCGATCTCGCCGGTGAACTCGGCAACGGTGCGGGGGCCGATGTCGAGCCCCATCCACCCCGCCGGAATCTCGTCTATGGAAACCGTCTTGCGCTCGGCGTCGGCGGAGAAGGCGTCAGCCACCACCAGGTCCACCGGCAGCAACAGGCGGCAGGAGGAACTGTTCGCCTTCTCCAGGGCCGCGGCGGCCGCGCCTACCGCCTCCTCTTCCACCTTCGACGCGCCGATATCGACGCCCTCGGCCTTCAGGAAACCGAAACACATGGCGCCGCCGATGAGGATGGCGTCCGCGAATTCCAGGAACCGCTCCACCACCCCCACCTTGTCGGAGACCTTGGCGCCGCCGAGAATGGTGACGAAGGGATGGTGCGGATCCTGCGTCAGGCGTGAAAGCTGCCGCAGCTCCTTTTCCACCAGCAAACCGGCCACTGCCGGCAGGTGGTGGGCCACTCCCGCGGTGGTGGCATGGGCCCGGTGGGCGGTGCCGAAGGCATCGTTGACGAAGACATCAGCCAGGCGCGCCAGCCCGGCGGCGAAATCGGGGTCGTTTTGCTTTTCGCCGGGATGAAAGCGGCTGTTTTCCAGCAGCGCCACTCCGCCCTCCGGCAGCTCCGCCAGCTGCGCCTCCACCTCGTCGCCCACGCAGTCGTCCAGCTTCATCACCGTCGTTCCCAGCAGCTGGGAAAGCCGCGCCGCCACGGGATCCATCCTCAGGCCCTCGTCGCCCGCCCCGCCCGTGGGCCGCCCCAGGTGAGAGACGAGGATCACCCTGGCGCCGGCATCGCGCAGGTACTCGATGGTGGGAAGGGCGGCGCGGATGCGGGTGTCGTCCGCGACCTCGCCGCCGTCGAGGGGCACGTTGAAATCGACCCGCACCAGCACGCGCTTGCCGGCTACCTCGATGTCCCTGACGCTCTTCTTCAAGTCTCGCCTCCTTGCTTCCTCTTCCGGGGCGGCGCCGGCTCCGGCGCCGCCCCGGCATTGAAGCAGCACCCTCAGTCCGCCGGCGGGCCTACACCACGTCCAGCGGTGAGGCCCTGCCGGTGAGCGTGATTCGTCAGAGTACCCGCTGTACCAGGTCCACCAGGCGGTTGGAGTAACCCCACTCGTTGTCATACCAGCTGAGCACTTTCACCATGTTCCCGGAAACCATCGTCGCCTGCGAATCGAAGATCGACGAGTAGGGATCACCCACGATGTCCACGGAAACGATGGGGTCCTCCATGTACTTGAGCACACCCTTCATGGCGCCGCTGTCGGCGTGCTTGGCGAAGGCGTCGTTGACCTCTTCTCTGGTCACCTCGCGGCCGAGGACGGCTACCAGGTCCACGACCGACCCGTCGGGCACCGGCGCCCTCATGGCCATGCCGTCCATCTTGCCGGCCAGCTCGGGAAGCACCAGCGAGACCGCCCGGGCGGCGCCGGTGGTGGTGGGAATCAGCGAGAGTGCCGCCGCCCGCGCCCGGCGCAGGTCCTTGTGCGGCAGGTCGAGAATGCGCTGGTCGTTGGTGTAGGCGTGCACGGTGGTCATGAAGCCCTTCTCGATGCCGAACTCCTCCAGCAGCACCTTGCACACCGGCGCCAGGCAGTTGGTAGTGCACGAAGCATTGGAGATGATGTCGTGCTCGTCCTTGTCGTAATCACCGTCGTTGACGCCCAGCACCACGGTGATATCCGGGTCCTTGGCGGGAGCGGAGAGCACTACCTTGCTGGCGCCACCCGCCAGGTGCTTGGAGGCGTTCTCGCGATCGAGGAAGAGACCGGTCGACTCGATCACCACTTCCACGCCCAAGTCGGACCAAGGCAGGTCGGCGGGGTTCCGCTCGCTGAGAACCTTGATCTCCTTGCCGTCGACCACCAGGGAACTCCCCTGGACCTCCACCGTGCCGGGGAATACGCCCATGACCGAATCGTACTTGAGGAGGTGGGCAAGCGTTTCCGGGCTAGTCAGGTCATTGACGGCCACGAAGTCGATATCCTCCCCCCTGCCGACAGCCGCCCGCAGCACGTTCCTGCCGATCCTGCCGAAACCGTTGATGCCAACTCTTAACGCCATGGAAGCTCCCCTCCCGGGATCGATTGGTTTATCCAGACGCAGGGATTCTACCATATGGGCGGATTTTCGTAACCCCGCCCGCGTGCGGGCACGGCCTCAACGCCGCTGCCGCGGGGTGCCGCCCTCGGCCATCGCCACCAGCCTGCGCAGGCGATGGTTGGCCGCCGACTTGCTGAGCGGCGGGTCCGCCCGCCGCCCCAGCTCGGCCACGGTCAGCGAGGGATGGGCCAGCCGCAGCTCGGCCATCTCCACCAGCGCCGGCGGCAGCCGCTCCAGCACTCCCCGGCGCTTCAGGGTGCCGATGGCCTCCAGCTGCCTCGCCGCGGCCCGGCTGGTGCGGGCGGCATTCGCCTGGTCGAAGTTGGCCCGCCGGTTGGCATCCTGGCGCACGGCGCTGATGATGGCGCGCTCGTCGAGCGCCAGGGCGGCGGCGTGGGCCCCGGTGGCCACCAGGAAATCGCGCACGGAGCTTCGCCTCTTGGTGTAGACGGCGGCGTTGCGGCGGCGGTCGACGATCTGCATGGAGATCG
>JAJRWQ010000043.1 GCA_024276735.1 Actinomycetes bacterium | reverse complement strand
GTCGATGAGATCGTGGGGCAGGCCCAGGGATTCCTCGAAATGGTAGCGGGTCACCGCGGCCCCCCGTGACTGCCAGCGGCGCGCCAGGTCCGCCGCGATGCCGTTGGCCACCTGCCGGTCGCCCGCGTTGGTGATGACGACGATGTCCCTGACCGCCGGCGGCGTGTCGGCGGCCCGGATGCGGGTGGCGCGCCCCAGGCGCAGGAACTGGGCGACGCCGCGGGTGGACTCGCCCGGGTAGATGTGGTCGCTGGCCGTCCCGGAGGAAACGAAGTCGTGGTTGGGCAGCCGGGAGAAGAGGTTGATGGCCATGTAGTCGAGCAGGTACGGCAGGTGGTTGATGCCCAGGAAGGGCGCCACCAGCACCACCCGGTCCACGTCGCCGCGGACCTGGGCGATCCAGGCGGTAACGGTGCCGCCGCCGGAGATGCCGGCCACGGTCACCTCGTCCCCCAGGCCGGCAGCGATGTCGACCACCTGGTCGGCGTACCCGACCAGCTCCTCTGCCTGCAGCCGGCCGAGCTCGCCCACGTCCAGGGAGGCGAGCCCGTGGCGGGGCATGCGCACGATGAGCACGTTGTACCCCTGACCGTAGAGCTCCTCCCCCATCTCCAGGAACTGTCGCGGCGTGTTGGTGAGGCCGTGGATCAGCACCGCCACCCGCGGCGTCCGCTCCCCGTGGGTGAGCAGCCGGCTGCCGCAGGCTTCACAGACCCGCCCCCGTTCTGCGGCCGCCAGGGCATCGAAGCGGGTGACGGCATCCTGGTAGGACTCCGCCGGCCGGGGATGCGGCTCCAGGCCGCCGGTACCCACGGGCACCAGGGCCAGCAACAGGATCACCGCCAGCACCACTCCCAGGAGGGCGGCGGCGACCTTCAGCGCCCGCCTCAAAGGACGCTTCCCCTCTCCTCGTCCACGTGCTTGAGCAGCTCACCGGTGACGTGATCGAAGGCCTCCTGCACCGAGTCGGTGACGATGAAGTAGTCGAGATCCCCGGCATCGATGGTGCCGTAGCGCACCAGCGCCGGGAAGTCCACCACCCGGTTCCAGAACTCCTCGCAAAAGAGCACGATGGGCAGGTGCTTGCGAAACTTCCTGGTCTTCAGCAGCGTGAGGAACTCGAACAGCTCGTCCAGGGTGCCGAAGCCGCCGGGGAAGAAGATGGCCGCCTTGGCCATGTACGCCAGCCAGAACTTGCGCATGAAGAAGTAGTGGAAGTGAAAGATCAGCTCGCGGGTGATGTAGCGGTTGAAGGTCTGCTCGCCGGGGATGGAGATGGCCATGCCGGCGTTGACCCCCCGGGCCTCCGAGGCGCCGCGGTTGGCGGCCTCCATGATGCCCGGGCCGTCGCCGGTGGTGACCACGAAGCGGTGCTCGTCGTCGTGGAGCTCCTTGGACCAGGTGGTGAGCTTTTCGGCCAGCTCGCGGGCCGCCTCGTAGTAGCGGGACATCTCCAGCCGCGCCTGCGCCCGTGCCCGCGCTTCCTTCCCCCGCGCCTGCTTGAGCTCCTCCTCCGCCTGCTCGCGGGGGATCAGCCGCGCCGACCCCATGAAGACGATGGTATCGACGATCCCGTAACGGGCCAGGCGGCTCTGCGTCTCCACGTACTCGGCGATGATCCGCACCAGGCGGCCCTGGCGCGATTCCAGGAAATCCAGGTTACGGTAGGCCACCAGCGGCCGCCGTTCCTTCCCGTCCGACATCCCGCCCCCTCGTCTCGTGTGCGCTTGCGGCAGCCGCCCGCTTTCGCGGCGCCGCCGTCCCGCCCGCAATCCGCCCGCTGCCGCCGCGGCCGGCGACGCGCGGGCATTCCGGGCAAGATTATACGCGCTTCTTTCCCCCGGGCGCCAACCTGGCGCCGCCGCGCCACCATTCTCTTTCCGCAATCACCGCATCCTCTCGGCGAACAAGGCCACCCGCGAGCACCTGGGCCTGGAGCCGGGGGAGATCATCGGCGAGCACTGCCCCCGCGTGGTGCACGGCATCGAGGACGACAGCACCTATCCCGGCTGCCCGCCCAAGGAGGCGGTGGAGAGCCACGCCCCGGTGGAAAAGGAGTACTTCGACGAGGGGCACGGCCGCTGGCTGAGCATCGCCGTCTATCCCACCGGCGCCTGGACCGCCGACGCCGAGGAGATCCACTTCCACATGATCCGGGACATCACCGCCGAGAAGCAGCAGGACGCAGAGCTGGCCGAGTGCCGCCGGCGCCTGGCGGCGCTGGCGGACGAGGGCGCCGCCGGCTGAGGCCGGCGCCCACGGCGACGGCCGGTGGCTGCCCCTATTCCTCCCGCCGCATGCTGTGGATCCCCCGGGTGTGAAGCCCGTAGTACATCCTCCAGGTGCCGTCTTCCTCGACCACGGAAACGTCGCCGGGCGCGAACAGGTCTCCGCCCTCGGGGCTGCCGGACGACCTCACCACCAGCAGCGGCGCCCCCAGCGGCCTGCCGTCTTCGTCCAGGTCGAGCTCGTAGATGCCGGCGAAGGAATTGCAGTACAGCTTGATGCGGCCGTCCTCCAGTACCAGGTCGGGCCCGAGGATCTGCCCCTGCATCTCGTCGTTACGGCTGTCGAGCACCACCGCCGCGGGCTTCCAGTCGAGACCGTCCTTCGAAACGGCGCTCAGGAGAAAGGCGTTGGGCCGGGGCGGTGTATCCCCGCCCTTCCCCCGCGGCGGGCGCCTCCGGCCCGCCTGACCCCGGTATACCATCAGGTAGCCGCCGCCGGGGAGCTCGAGCACGGCGGGGTCGGCGACGCCCTCCAGGTCCAGCTCCCCCTGCTGTCCCCGCCGGATCCTCAGGCCTTCCTCGCGCCGCCAGTCGAGACCGTCGGCGGAGACGGCGCTGGCGATGCCATCTTCGCCGCCGGCGGCGGCTCCCTGGAAGTACATGCGCCAGCGACCATCCGGCAGCCGCACCACCTCGGGAAAGGAGGCGTCGAGCAACCGCACCCCCTCATCCATGCTCCAGTCGAGGCCGTCGACGGAGACGGCGGAATAAACCTGGCCCCGGAATCCCTCCACCTCCGGTTCGGCGCCGAAGTACATTCGATAACCGCCGCTATCGAGCGGCACCACGTCCGCATCGGCGTAGCGGCCGGCCAGCCGCAATCCCTCGTCCCGCCATTCCTCCTGCTGCCGCACCTCTCCGCCGGTGGCGGTACCGGCCGGCGGCGGCGCCGTCTCCCCCTCTCCCGCACTGCCGCAGGCGAAGGAAGACAGGGAAATGACCGACAGGCAAGCAACGGCCAGCAGTGCCTGGAAACGGCGTTCGGCCATCACCGTCCACCTCCCGCCATGAAAATGGAATCACCCGGTCCGCCACGGCGGCGGGACAAGCAGGCCGGGGCCGGCCCTCTGCAACTTGCCGTCCCGCGGCGGCACACGGGGTCGCGGTTGCCTGCTGTTTTTTTTGGCGGCCGCCCCGCCGTTTCCTGCCGGGAGCCGCCATCCTGAACCCCGAAGGCGGTCACCGGCATCTAAAGGGCACCACGACGGCTGGAACACCAGGCAACGCAGCCGCCGGCAGAGGATCGCACCGCGGGCGCCGCCGGCAGCAGGCAGCGCCCACGGCCGCTAGCTACAGGAGGTGCAAACGGCATGACCCCGGAAGAGAAAGCGAAACGGATCGAGGAGCTCAAGCGCGAG
>JAJRWQ010000042.1 GCA_024276735.1 Actinomycetes bacterium | reverse complement strand
GAAAGGTGCACCTCGATCACCGGCGCCTGCACCATCTCCAGGGCGTCGTGAATGGCGTAGCTGTAATGGGTCCAGGCACCGGGGTTGATGATCATGCCGTCCACCCGCTTGCGCAGCTCGTGGATCTTCTCCACCAGCTCTCCCTCGTGGTTGGTCTGGAAGGTGATACAGGTGACGTTGTAACGCCGCGCCTCGCGCACCAGCTCGCACTCGATGTCGGCCAGCCGCACGCTGCCGTAGTGTTCCGGGTCGCGCTCTCCCAGCAGGTTGAGATTGCAGCCGTGCAGCAGGGCGATGTTGCGCAGCCTCTCAGCCTCCACGACCGTTCCCTCCTCCGGCCAGCATCTCAACTACGCCTCTCAGGCGGGACGGCTCCACGTCGCAGCCGGTTCGCGGCTCTCCGAGACGCTCCAGCAGCACGAAGTTGATCGACTCGTCGTCGGCCTTCTTGTCCCGGTACATGGCGTCCAGCACTGCATCCGTCTCCACGCCGGTCAGCGCCAGCGGCAGGCCCAGCTCCTCCAGCAGCAACCGCAGCCGCTCGACGTACTCCGCCGGCAGCCCCAGCAGCTCGTGCGAAAGCTGCGCCGCCGCCAGCAGCCCCAGCGAAACCGCCTTCCCGTGGCTGTAGAGCCGGTACTACCCGGCGGCCTCGATGCCGTGGGCCACCGTGTGTCCCAGGTTGAGCACGGCCCGTCGCCCGTAGTCGCGCTCGTCCTCCGCCACCACCTTCAGCTTGTACTCGATGCACCGCCTGATCACCGGCTCCACGAAGGCCATGTCCAGCTCCAGGAAGCCCTCGCTGCTGCTCTCCAGGGCAGCGAAGAACTCCTCGCCCCCCAGCAGGGCGTACTTGACGATCTCCGCCAGGCCCTCCTGCAGCTGCCCGCGCGGCAGGGTGCGCAGCAGCGACGGGTCCGCCAGCACCATGTCGGGCTGGTAAAAGCTGCCCACGTAGTTCTTGGCGGCGGCGATATTCACTCCCACCTTGCCGCCGATGCTGCTGTCCACCTGCGCCAGCAGCGTGGTGGGAACCTGGATGAGGCCGATGCCCCGCATGTAGGTGCTGGCGACGAAGCCGGCGAGGTCCCCCACCACGCCGCCGCCGAACGCGCAGACCGTGTCGCGCCGCCTGGCGCCCAGCCGGTACAGCTCGTCGTAGAGCTCCGCGGCCCGGTCCAGGCTCTTGGCATCTTCCCCGGCCTCCACCACCAGGGTCTCCACGGTGAACCCTTCCCGCTCGAAGGACTCCCGCGCCGCCGGCAGGTGGATACCGGCAACGTTGCTGTCGGTGATCATGATCACCCTGCCCGACTTTCCCTGCGCCCGCCAGAGGGACCCCAGCTCCGGTAGTGAACCGCTGCTCAGGAAGACCGGGTACTCCTTGCTCCTGGTGCTGGCCAAGAGCTGTATCATGCGCTTTCACCCTCCCGGCGAACGATCTCCGCCGCCGCCGCGGCTACGGCGGCGGCGCTCTTCCCCCGTGTATCCAGCACGTGGCCGGCGGCCTCGCGGTAGAGGCGCTCGCGTTCACGGTAAAGCCTCTCGAAGTCCTCCCGGTCCCGCGCCAGCGGCCGCCCGCCGCCCCGTGATCTCTCGAAGCAGGTGCCGGCATCCTGGTCCAGCAGTATCACCAGCGGCATCCCCGCCAGCCGCCGGCGCACGCTGCCGATGGTCACCGCCCCGCCGCCGAGTGAGATGACGGTTCCGTCGCCCCTGCTCTCCGCGGCGTCGATCAGGTGATGCACCGTTTCCTCCTCGTGCCGGCGAAAGTATTCTTCCCCGTGGCGGGAAAAAGCATCCACGATGGAGATGCCCATCGCCCTCTCCACCTCGTCGTCGGCATCGACGAAGCGGCATCCCAGTTCCGCCGCCAGCCGCTTGCCCACGGCGCTCTTTCCCGAACCCATGAACCCGATGAGAATCACCGGCGGGGCCAACTCTTCCTCATCCTCGCCAGGTAGGCGTCGTACGCCGCCCGGGCGTCGTCGAGGCTATCGCCGCCGAACTTTTCCCTCATCGCCCGCGCCAGCTCGATGGCCAGCATCGCCTCCCCCACCACCGCAGCCGCCGGCACGGCGCAGACGTCGCTGCGCTCCTTGTGCGCCGGCACCTGGCGGCCGCTCCGGGTATCCACCGACTCCAGCGGCGTGGTCAGGGTGGGAATGGGCTTCATGCATGCTCGCACCACCAGTGCCTGGCCGTTGGTCATGCCGCCCTCGAGGCCGCCGGCGGCATTGGTCTCTCGGTAGTAGCTCCGCTCTTCGTCGAAGAAAATCTCGTCGTGGGCCTCGGAGCCCGGCATGGCCGCCAGCGCGAAACCGGCTCCTATCTCCACGCCCTTGATCGCCGGTATGCTCATCATCGCCCCGCCGATGCGCCCACCCAGGCGTGCCGGCCCCGAGGTGTACGATCCCAGCCCGGGAACCAGGCCGTAGGCGAGCACCTCGAAGACGCCGCCCACCGACTCCCCGTCCTCGCGGGCGGCATCGATGATCTTCATCATTGCCCGTGCGGCCCGCTCGTCCAGGCACCTCACCGGCGATTCGTCCACGGCTTCGAGCTGCTCGGGCGCCGGTTCCTGCATTCCCTCGACGGCTACGCCGCCGATCTGCACCACGTGGCTGTAGATACTGACGCCGAAAGCAGCGAGAAAGCGGCGGGCCACGGCGCCCACGGCCACCCTGGCCGCCGTCTCGCGGGCGCTGGAGCGCTCCAGCACGTTGCGAATGTCCCGGTGGCCAAACTTCTGCATGCCGGCGAGATCGGCGTGACCGGGCCGGGGCACCGTCACCGGCTCCGGCTCTTCCGCCCCCTCCTCCACTGCCATCACCCGGCGCCAGTTGGGCCAGTCGTCGTTCTCGATATGCAGGCAGACGGGGGAGCCCAGGGTACGGCCACCGCGCACGCCGGCGGTGATGGTTACACGGTCGCGCTCGATGCGCATGCGCCCGCCGCGGCCGTAACCCAGCTGCCGCCGCGCCAGGTCGCGGTCGATGTCCGCGGCCGCCAGGTCCATGCCCGCGGGCACGCCCTCGACGATCGCCGTCAGGCGCGGTCCGTGTGATTCACCCGCGGTGAGATAGCTGAATGACATCGACAGCAATTCCTCGAAGAAGCTCGCTGCAGGAATGCATTCCGTGCCCCGGTGACGGAACCGCCATCCTGCGACCGGTTTGTCTTCATCCCCGTTCACCCCGCCCCCGCCGGGCCGGGGCGTGTCGCCGCCCGCTACTTGCCCGTGGTCGGGTAACCGCCGGTGGACCCGCCGGTATAACCGCCGGTGGTGCCGCCGGTGTACCCTCCCGTGCTTCCACCCGTTGAGCCGCCGGTGGTGCCGGTGGTGGTGCCGCCGGTCGAGCCGCCGGTGTACCCTCCCGTGCTCCCGCCCGTATAACCGCCGGTGGTGCCGGAAGTGCCGCCGGAATAACTGGCCGGCGAGGTGGAGCCGGATGCGGGCGTGTACACGATGTACGTGACCCCGGTTTGCTTCCCGGGCTTTTGCTGGAACGGATCCTTGCGCGTAAAGACCCGCGACCAGAGGGTGCTGGCGCTCTCGTTGCCACCGGAATGGCGGGAGGACGAGGAGGAGCTGGAGGAACGCGACGAAGCGGAGCTGCGCTGGCCCTTGCCGGTGGTCTTGGTGGACCCGGTCTGCGAAGAGGACTTGGCCGCCGTGGTCCCAGTTTCCTCGCCGCCGCAGGAGACGGCGATGCCGATGGCAGCGATCACCAGCACCAGCGCCACCGCCGCCGCCAACACCGGCGAACCGCGATATTCCTGGATTCTTTCCATCAGCTCTTCCAAGACGCTCACACCTTCCCGTGGATCACGGGTTCGTTCCCTACTGCTCCTTGCTGCCGGAGGAATCGGAGCTCTTCTTGGCCCTGCCGGCAGTCTCGGACGGCGGCGGCGGCGAGGTCATGTAGATGTTCGCCCCCATCTTTGCCGTTACGTATGGCCACTCGAAAAAGTCTCCCTCTTCCATGCTGATCTTCACCACGCTGATGAAACGACCGCTGACGTTGACGTTGGATCCTTCCACGCGGGCGTAGTTCTCTATCCGGTAGAGAAAGTCGTTGACGTCGAAGTACCGCCCTTCGACGGTTATATCCAAGGGTATCACCGTCTCGCCGCCGACGCTCACCGGGTCCTTGGGCGCTATCTTCACGAAGTCTATCCCTGCCTTGTCGGCGCTGGCCTCCAGCTCCACCATCAACGAGGGTATTTGTGCATCGGCGGGCACCAACTTGTTGATCTTCAGCAGGTCCTCCTGCGCCTGCCTGGCGGCACTCTTTTCCTCCGGCAACCGCTCCAGCCGCGCCTTGTCGGTCTCGTACTGGCGCTTTTCCGTGTCGCGGTCCTGCCGCACCTGGGCCAGCTCGTCCCGCTTGGGAGAGATGATCAGGAAGTACCAGGCAGCGATCACCGCCAGTACGCCCAGGCCCACCAGTATGTATATGTCACGCCGTCTCAAAACTCATACCTCGAAAGCACCTACCCGCCGCCGGTCGTGCCTGTGGTGGCGGTGGTGCCGGTGGTCCGTGCCGTGGTCGAGCCATTGGTCGCCCCGGTGGTGGACGTCGTCCTGCCGCCGGTCGTAGTCGTTTCTTCTTCCTGCTGCTGGTCGCCGCCGTCCGGCACCAGCGACTTGGAGGGAGCAACCTTGTCGCTGAGGTCGGCGCCCACGCGGAAGCGGATGGCATAGCCGCCCCCGCCGGAAATCTGCTCCTTCTCGGCGCTGATGAGCACCACGTTGGTGAGGTCGTCCAGCAGCGTCAGCCGCGACATCAGCATCGCCACCGTGGTCATGTCGTACGAGTGACCCTCGATGATGAAATCGTATTCCGGGGCGGCGGAGGAGCTCTTTTTCGTGGACACGATCAGCTCCGGCACCTCACCGTCGAGCGTATCCAGCCATACCTGGTCCGGGATGACGTACGCCAGGTAGTCAAGGATGCGCGACCACCTCACCCGCTGCGAGTAGATCTCCACCACGGCCCGGAGGCGATCCTGCTTTTCTTTCTGCATCGCCTCGTATTTCTCCAACTCCTTCACCTTGGGCGCCTGCTGGGCGTTTGCTTCTTTAAGTCCCTGCAGTTCCTTTTGCGTGTTGGCGACCTCGCGATCGAAGTAGACGTAGGTCGACCCCATGCCGATCAGCAGCAGGGCCGCCCCGGCAAAGGGAATGATGTAGAAGCGCCGCCTGAACTCGCGCCGCTGCTCTTCCAGCGGAACCAGGTTTACTCTGGGCAAGGCCTAATCCTCCTCGTCCTCCAGCGCCAGGCCGATGGCGATTGCCAGCCTGGGCGCCAGCGCTTCCAGCTCCTTGTCATCGAGGTCGGAGCGGTTGCGGATGATCCTTTTCAGCGGGTCACCCATCTCCACCGGGAAGGGAAATAGCTGCGCCAGCTGCTCCCGGAGATTGGGCAGCATCGAACCGCCGCCGCTGAGCAGCAGGCGGTTGATGGGCAGTGATTCGTCCTGCGAAATGTAGTAGTCGAGCGACCGCCGCACCTCCTCGGTGAATGAATCCAGCGTCGCTTCCAGGGCGCTCCTGACGGCCAGGCGGCGCTCCTCGTCCTCGTCGATCTCCTCTGCTTCCTTCCAGGCGAGCTCCGCCTCCCGCTCGGCCTCCTCGTCCGGCTTGGCCTCGGCTTCCCCGCTCTCCAGGGGCTCCTCCCCGCCGCCGGGTGCCGGCGGAGCTCCCGGCCCGCCGCCCGCGTCCGGCGGTTTCCCCTCCAGGAAATCCGGTCCCTGGGGCGGCAGCGGCGCCGTCTCCTCGCCGTCGCTCTCGCCACTGCCGCTGCCGGCAGCCTCGCCGCCCTCCGGCGGGCGCTCGAAACCCCCGCCTTCGCTGCCCGACTGCGGTTCCGGCAGCCCCACCCGGGCCTTCAGTTCCTCTGCCTCGGCGAAGGAAACTCCCAGCTGGTTCTGGACGGCCCTGGTGAAATCGTCGCCACCAAAGGAAGTGATACGGGTGAACTGGGGCTCTCCGTCGGCGGTGATGACGATGTTGGTGACGTCGGCGGCGATGTTGACGATGGCGATCGACTCGCCCGCCGGCGCTCCTTCGTCGAGGAAGCTGCGCGGTGAAAACGATCTCAGCAGCGCAAATGCCTGCAGATCGATGCCGTCGACCTGCAGGCGCGCCTTCTTCATGGCGTCGATGAAGTTCATCACCACCGCTTTCTGGGCCGCCACCACCAGCACCTTCTGCTTCTCCACGCCGTCCTCGCCGGTGAAACGGCCCATCACGTGAAAGTCGAAGACCGCCTCGTCGATGGGAATGGGAATGTAATCCTGTGCCTGGAACTCGATGGCGCTGCGCAGCTCCTTGTCCTCCATTACCGGGAAGTCGAGCGTCCTCACCACTACCTTCTGGCTGGCAAGCCCCAGGGAAACCTTGCGGCCCTTGATCTTGTACGTGCGCCAGAAGCGCTTGAGGGCGTTGCCCAGGGCATCCACGTCCTGGACCTCGCCGCCGCTGATCACGCCCTCGGGCAGCCGGTCCAGCGCCGCCGAAACCAGCACCGAGCCCTCCGGCCGCCGCTGCAGCCTCACTGCCGCCACCGACGAACGGCCGATATCCAGCCCCACGGGGCTGTAACGCGAGCCACCGATTCCTCCCCGCTTCTGCTTCTTTTTCTTCTTTGCCTTTTTCTTTGCCTTCTGCTTGGGGGGCTTCGCGGCGACCTTGGGCTTGCCCTCCTCGCCCGCATCCGCGTCGCCGCCGGCATCCCCGGCAGGCTTCGGCTTCTTGCGGCGCAGGAAGGAAAACGGGCTTTTCCGGGGTTTCTTGCCCCCCGAGTGTTCGTCCGGCGGCTTGCCTGGTTGCCCAGGCTCTGCCCCGGCGCCCGGGGGCGCCGCGGGCGCCGCGGCCTTCTCCTCGCCGGCACCTGTTTCCCGCGGTTTCTTTTTAAAAAGACCAGCCATAGAAATTGAACGCATGCGCCACCCCGAGGGGCTGGGGTATGCTTCGACGGTGAACGGTATATTCCTTTTCGGTTGGAACCTGCTTTTCCTGCCCGGTGAGCGGCGCCCCCCGGGGCAGTCATGTCGATAAACGGCACCCCGGCTGGATACTTTACCCCAATCGGCCCCGGCCACACCACCCGGCGCCCCCGGGTGACGACCGCGGCCGCCGCGGGAAAACCCTCAGGGCCTGCCCGCGGCCACCAGCTCCGCCAGCTTTCCGGCCGGTGAACCGCCGCGCACCAGCAGCTCTCCCACCAGCACCGCGTCCACGCCCGCGGCGGCCAGCCGGCGGACGTCGTCGGCGCCGCGGATGCCGCTTTCACCTACCACGGTCACCCCGCCCGGCACCAGCGGCGCCAGCTCGATCGTGGTCTCCAGGCGTACCGCGAACGTCTTCAGGTCGCGGTTGTTGATTCCCACCAGCGGCGCTCCCGCCGCCAGCGCCCGTTCCAGCTCCCGGCGGTCGTGCACCTCCACCAGGCAGTCCAGGCCCGCCTCGCCAACCGCCGCGGCCAGCCGTTCCAGCTCTGCTCCCGGGAGCGCCGCCGCGATCAGGAGCACGCAGTCGGCCCCGGCCGCCGCCGCCTCCCACACCTGGTAGGGATCGACGATGAAATCCTTTCGCAACAACGGCAGCCCGCAAGCCGCCCGCGCCCGCCGCAGGTCTTCCAGGCTGCCCCTGAAATAACGCTCCTCGGTGAGCACCGAGACCGCCGCCGCGCCGGCTTCCTCGTAGAGCGCGGCGGTCTCCGCGGCATCGAGGTCCGGGTGCAGCATGCCCTTCGAGGGCGAAGCCCGCTTCACCTCGGCGATCACCGCCGTGCCCGGCGCCGAGAGGGCCTCGATGAACCGGCCGCGCCGTCCCCCGCCGGCGGCCTCCCGCTTGAGCTCCGCCAGCGGTTTCCGCGCCGCGCGGGCGGCGACACCGTCACGGGCAACAGCCAGGATCTCTGCCAGGAAATCCTTCATCGGGAACGCGTGCAGGCAACGAAGGCCTCGAGCCTGGCGGCGGCGTCCCCGGAGTCAATGCTCCGGCGGGCCGCCTCGATCCCGGCACCGATATCGTCGGCGAGCCCGGCAACGAATAGGGCGGCGCCGGCATTGAGCAGGACGATGTCCCGCCGGGGGCCCGCTTCGCCGGCGAGCACGCTCTCGACGATGCGGGCGTTCTCGGCGGCATCGCCGCCGGCCAGCTCGGCCGCCGGCGCCGGCCCGATGCCGTACTGCTGCGGGTCGATCTCGTACAGCTCCACCTCGCCGCCGTTCAGCTCGGCCGCGTAGGTGACACCGCCGACGGTGATCTCGTCGAGGCCGTCGCTGCCGTGAACCACCAGCGCCCGCCGGCACCCCAGCTCTCCCAGCGCCCGCGCCAGCACCTCGAGGTAGGCGCGCTCGGAGATGCCCACCAGCTGGAACTCGGCTCCCGCCGGGTTGGTGAGCGGGCCCAGGAAGTTGAAAATGGTGCGAATGCCCAGCTCCCGGCGCACCGGCACCACGTACTTCATCGCCTGGTGATGCACCGGCGCGAACATGAAACCGATGCCGGTCTCCTCGATGCAGCGGGCCACGGCGGCGGCATCCAGGTCTATCTTCGCCCCCAGCGCCTCCAGCACGTCGGCGCTGCCGCAGGCGCTGGTGGCGCTGCGGTTGCCGTGCTTGGCGACGCGGCCGCCGGCACCGGCGACCACGAAGGCGCTGGTGGTGGAGACGTTGAAGGTGCCGGACTTGTCGCCGCCGGTGCCGCAGGTGTCCACCAGCCCGCCGCCTTCCACCTCCACCTCGAGCGAGAAACGCCGCATGGTGCGCGCCAGGCCGGTGATCTCTCCCGCCGTCTCCCCCTTGGCGCGGAGCGCCACCAAAAAGGCCGCGGTCTGCACCTCGCCGGCCCGACCGGACATGATCTCCTCCAGCACCGACGCCGCCTGCTCCTCGCCGAGGTCGTCGCCGCCGGCCAGCTTCTCGATCGCCGTTGTCAACAACTCGTTGGGCATCGCCGCCTCCTTCACGTTCACACGGTCATCGCCAGGAAGTTCCCCAGGACCTGCTTTCCTGCCGCAGTCAGGATGCTCTCGGGGTGGAACTGCACCCCCTCCAGCGCCGGCAGCTCGCGGTGCCTCACTCCCATCACCACCCCGTCCGGCGTCCAAGCGCTCAGCTCCAGCACCGCCGGCAACGGCTCCGCCGCCACCAGTGAGTGGTAGCGGGTGGCCGTCAGCGGGCTCTCCACCCCGGAAAAAATGGTGCGGCCGTCGTGGTGGATCTCCGAGATCTTGCCGTGCACCGGCTCCTCGCCGCGGACGATGCTGCCGCCGAACACCTGGCAGATCGACTGGTGGCCCAGGCAGACGCCCAGGATGGGCACCTTGCCGCCGTGTACGCGCACCACTTCCATGGACACGCCCGCCTCGTTGGGGGTGCAGGGCCCGGGAGAGATGACGATGTGGCTGGGCCCGCGTTCGCCGATCTCCCCGGCGGTGATGCGGTCGTTGCGGAACACCTCCACCTCCGCGCCCAGCTCGCCCAGGTACTGCACCAGGTTGTAGGTGAAGGAATCGTAGTTGTCCACCACCAGCACCCGCGGTTTCATTCCCATTCCTCCTGCGCCTGCGCCAGCTCGATGGCGGCGAACAGTGCCTCGGCCTTGTTGCAGGTCTCCTGGTACTCGCGCGCCGGCACCGAGTCGGCGACGACGCCGCCGCCCGCCTGCACGTAGGCGGTGCCGTCCTTGACCACGATGGTGCGGATACAGATGCAGGTGTCGAGCTCACCGCTGAAACTCAGGTAACCGATGGCGCCGGCGTAGGGCCCGCGCCGCGTCGGTTCCAGCTCGTCGATGATCTCCATGGCCCGGATCTTGGGAGCACCGGAGACGGTGCCGGCGGGAAAGGCGGCCCGCAGCGCGTCCGTGGCCCGCAATCCCTCCTTCAGCTTGCCCACCACCACCGAGACGATGTGCATCACGTGGGAGTAGTACTCGATGCGCATCAGGTCCACCACCTCGACGCTGCCGGGCTCGCAGACACGGCCCAGGTCGTTGCGCCCCAGGTCCACCAGCATGATGTGCTCGGCGCGCTCCTTGGTGTCGGCCAGCAGGTCGTCGGCGAGGCGCTTGTCTTCTTCCGGGGTGGCGCCGCGGGGGCGGGTGCCGGCAATGGGGCGCGTCTCCACCCAGCCACGGTTCACCTTGATCAGCGGCTCGGGCGAGGATCCCACCAGGCTGAAGTCGTCGAAGGCGATGTAATACATGTAGGGAGAGGGGTTCACTGTGCGCAGGCCCCGGTAGATGCCGAAGGGCGAAACCTCCACGTCCACCTGGAAGCGCTGCGAGGGCACGGTCTGGAAGGTGTCGCCGGCGAAGATGTACTCGCGGACGCGCTCCACCGCCGCCTCGAAATCCTCGCGGCGGAAATTGGAGCGCCGCTCTCCCGGCGGCGGCCGCCGGTGGCGGCGTCGCCGCGGCAGCGGCTCCGAGAGCAGCCTCTCCAGGGTGCGGACCCGCGCCGCCGCCTGCTCGTAGGCGGCATCCACGTCGTCACCCTCGCCGATGAAGGCGTTGGCCAGCAGCAGGATGGTGTGCCGCAGGTGATCGAAGACCACTAGGGAATCGGTGACCATGAAGGCCATCTCCGGGATGCCCAGCCCGTCGGGCTTGGCCGGCGGCAGCTCCTCCACCCAGCGGACGAGATCGTAGCCGAAGAAGCCCACGGCGCCGCCGATGAAGGGCGGCAGCTCCTCCATCTCCGGGGCACGGTAGCGCGACAGGTAGGACTCCACGGCGCCGAAGGGGTCGTCGGTCTCGGTCACCGTCTCCCCCTCCCGCTCCCGGATGGTGAGCACCCCGTCCTTGAAGTCGAGCAGCGCCCGGGGCGCGCAGCCCAGGAACGAGTAGCGGCCGATGCGCTCGCCCTGCTCGGCGCTCTCCAGCAGGAAAGAGTTCCGGCTCGCTCCCAGCTTCAGGAATGCCGATACCGGGGTCTCCAGGTCGGAGATGAAACTGTGGTAAACGGGGATCAGGTTGTACTCGGTGGCCAGCTGGCGGAACTCCTCCAGGCCGGGCCTGGTCTCGATCCCCGCCCCGCCGCCGTTTACCGCCATCGCTGCCGCAACTCCTCGAACACCTCGGTGAGGTTCACCCCCGCCTGCGAGAGCAGCACGCAGACGTGGTAGCCGAGATCCGCCGCCTCCTGGATCACCTCTTCCCGCTCGCCGCTTGCCTCGGCATCGACCAGCTCCGCCGCTTCCTCGGAAACCTTGGCGCGCACGGCCTCGGGGCCCTCCGCCAGCAGGCTGGCGGTGTAGGACCCGGGCGGCATCAGCCGCCGCCGCTTCTCCACCAGCTCGAAGAGCCTGGTGAGCACCTCGAAGGTGGCGGGCTTGCCGTCACCGCCGTGGAGGGTGCGGTGGAAGCAGGTGTGCTCCCCCGTGTGGCAGGCCGGCCCCCGCTGCTCGACGGTCACCAGCAGGCAGTCGAGGTCGCAGTCGTAGCGCACCTCGCTGACGAACTGGAAGTGCCCGCTGGTGGCGCCCTTGTTCCAGAGCTCCTGCCGGGAGCGGCTCCAGAACCAGGTGCGGCCGCTCTCCAGCGTGCGCCGCAGCGATTCGCTGTTCATGTAGGCCAGCATCAGCACTTCGCCGGTGAGGCGGTCCTGGACGATGGCGGGGATCAGTCCCCGGTCGTCGAAGGTGAGGTCTGGAATGGTGTTCTCTTCAGGCAAGGCTTCCGGGACGCGGCCGGCGGGGCGATGCTCCGCCCGGGCCGCCGGCCCTATTCACTCCTCTGTTCCGAGAATTCCTTCATGATTTCCACGGCGCTGCTGGTTCCCAGCCGGGCGGCCCCGGCGTTGATCATCGTCTCCGCGTCCTCGGCGTTGCGGATGCCGCCGGCGGCCTTCACCCCCAGGCTCTCGGAAAGCTCGTCGCGCAGCAGCTCCACCGCCTCGACGGTGGCTCCCTCGGGGCCGTAGCCGGTGGAGGTCTTGACGAAGTCGGCGCCGCCGTCCTCCACCATCCGCGCCGCCAGGCGCATCAGCTTCTTGTCCAGGTAACAGGTCTCCAGGATGGCCTTCACCAGCACCAGTCCCTTGCCCACGTTGACGCTCTTCATGCGCACGGCACGCACCACCGCGGCGATCTCGTCGCGCACCAGCTTGAAATTTCCCGAGAGCATGGCCCCGATGTTGATCACGAACTCCACCTCGTCGGCGCCGGCGCCCACCGCGTTCTCGGCCGCCTTGATCTTGGTGGGAGCCAGGTCGGCGCCCAAGGGAAAGGAGACCACCGTGCACACCTTGCTGTCGAAGCCCTTGAGCAGCCGCGCCGCCAGCGGCACCCAGGCGGGGTTGACGCACACGGTGGCGAAGTGGTTTTCCTTCGCCTCCTCGCACAGCTGCTCGATGTCCGCCTGGGTGGCGTCGGGTCTCAGCAGGGTGTGGTCGATGGTTTTCGCCAGCTCCTCGAAGCGCAACGCCATGCATGACCTCCGTCTTCATCCGTGATATCCGCGTATCTCCGCGTCAATAGTATCACGGTGGTCAAGACGCTGCTCACAGGCCCAGCTCGTCCAGGCGCCGGGCGTCTTCGCGCCACTTGCGGCGTACCTTGACCGTCAGGTCCAGGAACACTTTCGACCCCAGCAGCAGCTCCATCTCCCGCCGGGCCCGGCTGCCGATCTCCTTGATCATCGACCCCTTCCGGCCCACGATGATGCCCTTTTGCGACTGGCGCTCCACGATGATCACCGCGCGCACCACCAGCAGCTCGCCGCCGCGGCGCGGCTCCATGGACTCCACGTAGACCGCCACCGAGTGCGGCACCTCCTCGCGGGTGAGCCTCAGCACCTGTTCCCTTACCAGCTCCGCCGCCAGCACCCGCTCCGGCTGGTCGCTGGCGGCATCCTCGGGAAAGTAACGGGGGCCCGGTTCCGCCAGCGCCGCCGCTGCCTCCAGCAGCCCGGAAAGCCCCTCCCCCTCGAGGGCGCTCACGGGAAACAGCTCGTGGAAATCGCCCAGCGACGCCGCCTGTTCCATCTGCGGCAGCAGCTTCGGCCGGGGCACCAGGTCGACCTTGTTGAGAACGATGATGACCGGGGTGCCGGCGGCGAAGGAGCGCGCGGCCACGTAACGATCACCCGGGCCGATGCGCTCGGCGGCGTTGAGCATCAGCCAGATCTGGTCCACCTCTCCCAGGGTCTCGTCCACCGCCCTCTGCATCCTGCGGGTGAGCAGGTCCAGCGGGCGCTGGAACCCCGGCAGGTCCAGCAGCACCAGCTGCAGGCCCGGGCGATTGACGATGCCGGCGATCCGGTGCCTGGTGGTCTGCGGCGTCGGCGAGGTGATGGCCACTTTCCTGCCCACCAGGGCGTTGACCAGCGTCGACTTGCCCACGTTGGGCCTGCCCACCACGGCGACGAACGCCGAGCGAAACTCCTCTTCCGGGCCCGGCTTCACCGTTCCTCCCCCAGACCGGCCGCCAGCAGCAGGCGGTCGCGGCCCCGGCCGTAAAAAGAGGGCAGTGACTCCACCTCCCGGAAACCGGCAGCTTCATAGAGAGCTGCCGCCGCCGCGTTGGCGGGATCCAGCGTCACCAGCAGGCGCGAGAGGCCGACGCCGGCGAGCCGCCCTTTCACCGCCGCCAGCAGCGCCGCCCCGTAGCCGCGCCGGCGGAACCGGGGCCGCACGTAGAAGGCATCCATGTAGGCATCGCCGTCCTGGCGGCAACGAAAAACCTGGGCCGATCCCACGATCTCGCCGTCCGCCTCGGCCACGAACAGCATGCCCCAGGCAGCAATCACCGGCAGCATCCAGCTTCCCGGCGCCGCCCCGCCCAGGGATTCTTCCCCGTACCGGCAAAGGCGATCGAGCATTTCCGCGTCCAGGTTCTCCAGGAGCCTCACTTCGAGCACGCAACCACTCCCGCGGCGGTCATTTTTCCCGGGCAGGCCGGCACCCGGGTCAACAGGTGAGGTGCAGCGCCGCCACCGTGGCGGCGTCCGCCTCGCGGTTGAAACGTTCCACGGCCAGCGAGGTCTTCGCCGCCACCACCTCCATGCCCCGCTCGCCCAGGGCCGCCAGCGTCTCCGCCGGCACCCGCATCGCCCCCATGGCGCCGGTGCCCAGGATCAGCAGCCGCGGCCGGAAATCGAGCACGGCGGCAAGATCCTCCAGGCACAGGCTGTGCCCCTGCCGCCGCCGCCAGTGGGGCATCACCCGGTCCGGAAAGACGATCACGTCGCTTTGGTAGCTTTCGCCGTCCACCACGATCTTGCCGAAGCTGTAGGCATCTATGCGCATCTCTTTCCTCCTTCACCCTTCGTGCCGCACCGGCCCCGGGGCGCCCGGGGCGTCCTGCTCAGCCCCAGAGCTGGAAGAAGATGGTCGTCACCAGGATCCCCAGCAGCGCCCCCAGGAATACCTCCATGAAGGAATGGATCCCCGACTCCACGCGGCTCTGGGCCACCAGCACCGCCATCAGGAACGCCAGGATGGAGATGAGGATCCCGTACTGCAGCGGCGCCGAGATGTAGGTGATCGCCGTCCAGCCGGCGAAGGCCACCGCGCTGTGCCCCGAGGGCATGCCGCCGTGGAAGGGCGTTCCCCGGTGGAGCAGCGCCTTGGAGACGATCGCCAGCAGCACCACCGCCACCAGGGCGATCACCGAGAGGTGCATGGGCGACTGCCGCACGTTCTGGACCATCACCCGCGAGGGCTCGGCGATACGGTCGAAGAAGACCAGGTAGCCCACGGCGAGGGCGTTCACGGCGGCGATCAGCACCGCCCCCGCCGCCACGTCCTTGGCGATCTTGGCCATGGGGTCGAAGGCGGTACCGAAGGTATCGATCGCCGCCTCCACGGCGGTGTTTATCATCTCCATCACCAGCACGAAGGCGATGGAGATCAGCAGCACCGCCATCTCCGAGCGGGAAAGCTCGAAGAAGAGGCTGCCGATGATCACCGCCAGGGCCACGGCGAAGTGGATCTTCATGTTGCGCTGGGTGCGCAGCACGTAGACTATGCCCTCGAAGGCCCAGGTGAAGCTTTTCAGCGTGTTGCGCCGATACAATTTCCGCCATCCGTTTTCCGCGGCCCGGTCATTCGCCGGCTGCCTCGCCGTACCGGCGGCACTCCTGTTCGAAGAGCCGTCGCTGCGTCGCCTCCATCTCGCCCTGGTCGCGCTCGTGGTCGGCGCCGGTGAGATGAAGGATGCCGTGCACCAACAGCAGGCAGAGCTCCCGCGCCGTCGTCTCTCCCGCGCCCGCCGCCTGTGCGGCGGCGACCTCGGGGCAGATGATTACGTCTCCCAGGAGCAGCGGCGCCTCTCCCCCGGTGCCGCCGGCCTCGGGGGCGTCGATGGGAAAAGCCAGCACGTCGGTGACCCCCTCGCGGCCCATGTGGCGGCGGTTCAGGCTCTCCATCTCCTGCTCGCCCACGAATATCAGCCCCAGCTCGCCGCCGTCGATGCCCACGGCGGCGAGAATGCGCTCGGCCGTGCCGGCGAGGGCCCCGGTGTCCAGCGGGAGCGAGGAGCGGTTCTCGATCTCCACCGTCACCCGGCTCATCGCCCGCCCTCACCGGCGGGGCCGCCCCCCTGCGAGCGGGACTGGCCCCGGCGCTCCGCTTCCGCGGCGGCCACCACCTCCGCCGGGTAGGCTATCCGGGTGGCGCCGAATCCCTTGAGGCTCTTCTCGAACACCAGGCGGACCTTCTCCAGGTCGCCGAAGGTCATCCGGCTCTCGCTGAGCTGGCCGTCGCGCAGCCGCTGCTCGAAGATGTTGCGAATCATGTTCTTGATGTTCCTGATGCTGGGGTTGGCGAGCGACCGTACCGCCGCCTCCACCGAGTCCGCCAGCATGATGATCGCCGCCTCACGCGAGGCCGGCTTCTTGCCGGCATAGCGGTAATCCTCTTCCTCCACGTGCCCCACCGGCTCCGCCTGTCGCGCCTTGTGGTAGAAGTACGACAGCACCGTGGTGCCGTGGTGCTCCTCGATGATGTCGATGATCTCCGCGGGCAGCCCCTCCTCGTGGGCCAGCTTCACCCCGTCGCGCACGTGGGCGGTGATCGCCAGCCGCGAGAGGTTGGGCGTCAACCGGTCGTGGGGGTTCTTGACGTGAAACTGGTTCTCGATGAAGTAGTCGGGGCGGCTGAGCTTGCCGATGTCGTGGTAATAGGCGCCCACGCGGGCCAGCAGCGGGTTGGCGCCGATGGCCTCGGCGGCCGACTCGGCGATGTTGCCCATGATGATGCTGTGGTTGTACGTCCCGGGGGCCCGCATCATCAGCTCCTTGAGGATGGGGCGGGTGGGATCCGCCAGCTCCAGCAGCTTGAAGGGGGTGGGCAGGTTGAAGACCATGTCGTAGACGGAGAGCAGGCCCATGGAGACGATGATCACCAGGATGCCGTTGGCGGTGCCCCAGAGGGCACTTTCCACCAGGTGCCGGGTGGAGCTGTCCACCAGCAGGCCGGCGCCGGCGGCGGTGATGGTGACCACCGCGCCCGCGGCCAGGCCCGCCCGCAGCAGGTCACGCCGCTGGGTGACGTTGGTGGCCAGGAAAACGCCGGTGAGCCCGCCGAACAGCGCCACCAGCAGGTACTGCGACTCGAAGCCGCCCACGATCACCAGGTTGGAGCTGGAGATCACCACCAGGATCATCGCCAGCCGCGTCTGCAGCAGTATCGAGGCCAGGATGCCCAGGGCAGCCATGGGAACCAGCAGCGGCGTCAGCGGTGGAATCACCGACACGCGGTCGAGGATGGCGAACAGCACCAGCAGGCTGGCGGTGATGAACTGCAGCGCGTGCGAGCCGAACACCCGCCTCTCGAAGGCGATGATGTAGAGCACCAGCAGCAGGCCCTCGATCGCCAGCAGCAGGCCGATGGCGGCGATGGCGCCGTACTTCTCCTGGGCGCTGGTGAGCCCCAGGGCCTCCAGCACGGCCTGCTTCTCCGCGGTCACCACCTCGCCCGGCGAGAGGATGGTCTCGCCACTGCGCACGGTCACCACCACCGGCTGCACCTTGGAGGCGGCCTCCTCCTTGGCCTTGGCGGTCTTCTCCTGGTCCTTCTTGTAGTTGGGCTCCAGGAAGGCGCCGCCCACCACGGCGGCCGCCTGCTTTTCCTCCGCGGACAGCGGCGTCGTCGATATCACCGCCTCCAGGCGGGCGCGGTCGGTCTCCAGCGTGTCCTGGGTGACGTTACCCTCGAGGATGCGCTGCACGCCTCCCAGTACCGCCTGGCGCATCGCTTCCAGCCTCTCCGGAGGGAGCCCCGCCAGCATGGCCGTGGTATCCTCGTCGATGTCCGGCAGGCCCTCCATCTTCTTCACGGCGGACGCCACCTTGCCGGGATCGAAGGGACGGGACTCCGCTTCCGCCGCCTGCCTCTCCGCCGTCGCCAGGCGGCCGATCTCCTGGAAGTACTCGTTGATGTTGTTACTCACCCGCGGCAGGATCTCCGCGTCGAAGACGTAAACCTCGGTAACCTCGTCGCGGGCCTGCTGGCGGCGGCGCTCGGTTTCCTCCTGGTTCTCGAAGGTCAGCGTGCGGGGAGCGGTGATCAGCTCCGGGGAGACGTCACCCACCTGGAGGTCGTAACGCGCCGGCAGGTACACGCTGGCCAGCAGCGCCCATGTCGCCAGGAAGGTAAACAGCACCAGCAGGATGCCGAATACGCGGGTATCCACTTTCCGGGAAAGTTTCTTGACCACGTTCACGCCGCCGCGCAGGTGATGTTTCTTTTCGCTCACGCCCGCCGTCCTCAATCGCCGCCGGTATACTTCTTGTAAGCGGCCACTATCTTTTGCACCAGCTTGTGGCGCACCACGTCCTTGCTTTCGAAGTTGATGAAGGCGATGTCGGAAACACCGCCGAGAATGTCCACCACGCTCACCAGCCCGGAGAAACGCGCGTCGGGAAGATCCACCTGGGTGACGTCACCGGTCACCACCATGCGCGAGCCGAAACCGAGGCGGGTGAGAAACATCTTCATCTGCTCGGGGCTGGTGTTCTGGGCCTCGTCGAGAATGATGAAGGAATCGTTGAGGGTGCGCCCCCGCATGAAGGCCAGCGGCGCCACCTCGATGGCGCCCCGCTCCATCAGCGCCGTCAGCCGGTCGGGCTCCACCATGTCGTAGAGGGCGTCGTAGAGGGGCCGCAGGTAGGGATCGACCTTCTCCAGCATCGTCCCCGGCAGGAAACCGATCTTCTCCCCCGCCTCCACCGCCGGCCGGGTGAGAATGATGCGGTTGACCTTCTTCCCCAGGAGCTCGCTCACCGCCAGCGCCAGCGCCAGGTAGGTCTTGCCGGTGCCGGCGGGACCGATGGCAAAGGTAATGCTGTGGCGGCGGATGGCGTCCACGTAGCGTTTCTGGTTGAGCGTCTTGGGGACGATCCGGCGGCCGCGGTGCTCCCAGACCACGTCGCCGAACACCTGCGAGGGCTTGCAGGTCGCCTCTTCCACCATCGCCCCCACCGAGGCGATGGTCTCGGTGTCCACCACGTGCCCGGCGGCGATGAGCTCCACCAGCTCGCCCACCACGGCGCTGCCGCGGTCCACGGCCTCCTTTTCTCCCTCGAGCGTCACCACGTTGCCGCGGACGCTCACCTCGCAGCCCAGGCGCTCCTCCAGGGCCCTGATGTTGGCGTCCAGCTCGCCCGCGAGATCGGCCATGATGTCATTGTCTATCTCGAGCGCCTTTTTCATCGCCTCGACCGCCTTCCCTGGGACGCCCGCCGTCAGCTCCCACCACCGGCCAGGCGGCTGCGCACCATCTCGCTGGCCGCCTTGCCGTCGGCGCGGCCGGCGGCGCGCGCCATCACCTCCGACATCACCCGTCCCATGTCCTTCATGCCGGCGGCGCCGGTATCGGCGATCACGGCATCGACGATCTCGCCCAGCTCGGCCTCGCTCAGCTGCTGCGGCAGGTATTCCTCGATGAGGCGCGCCTCTTCCTCCTCGGCGGCGGCCCGCTCCTCGCGGCCCCCCTCGCGGAACGCCTCCGCCGCCTGCAGGCGGCGCTTCTTCTCGGCGGCGAGCACCTTCGCCTCTTCCGCCTCGCCGAACTCCCCGTCGGCCTCCTTAGCAGCCAGCTGCAGGCCGCTGAGTATCATTCTCAGGGCCGCGGCACGCTCGCGGTCGCCCGCCTTCATCGCCGCCGTCATGTCCTCCTTGATGCGACCGGTGATGCTCACAGTTCCTCCTCGATGTCGAATCCCACCGACCTTCCCGCCAGCAGGTGCCAGTGAAGATGGAAGATGACCTGTCCCCCGCCCCGGCCTACGTTGGTTATTACCCGGTAGCCGGGGTCCGACACCCCCAGTTCGCGGGCGGTTGCCAGCACGAACTCCAGCATGCGCTGGCAGTAGCCCGCGTCCAGGTCGCCGATCTCGGCCAGCGAGACCAGGTGCCGCCGCGGTATCACCAGGGCGTGCACCGGCGCCTTGGGGTACTTGTCGTGGATGGCCACGAACTCGTCGTCGGCGAGGATGACCCCCGCCCCGCTCCTTCCCGCCACTATGTCACAGAACAGGCAGCGGCTGCTCACCGCCTATCACCTCTCCCACGACCTTTTCGCCTTCCAGGCACCGGCCCCTGACCTCGACCAGCGGGCCGTCGCCGGCGCCGGCCACGTGGAAACGGGTGTAGTCGGAGCTGTAACCGGCGAACACTCCCGGCGAAATCTCCGACTCCAGCAAAACTTCGCTCACCGCTCCCAGTTTCCTGCGGCGATGCTCCTCCCCCAGCCGCCGCGAGAGCTGCCGCAGGCGCCGGCTGCGCTCCTTCTTCACCGCCGCCGCCACGTCCCCGGCGGCGGCTGCCGCCGTCCCTTCCCGGGGGGAATAGGGAAAAACGTGCACCTTGGAGAAGCCCGCCTCTTCCACCACGGACAGCGTGTGCCCGAAGGCGGCCTCGTCCTCCCCGGGAAAGCCGGTGATCACGTCGGTGGTGAGGTTCACCCCCGGGAGCGCCTCGCGCACCTCCGAGAGCACCCGCAGGAACGTCGCGGCATCGTAGCCGCGCCCCATGGCGGCGAGCACCGCGTCGTCGCCGCTCTGGAGGGGAACGTGCAGGTGCCGGCCGACACGGGCGTCGCCGGCAAGCACCGCCAGCAGCCGGTCGTCGATCGCCCCAACCTCGATGGAGCTGAGCCGCAGCCGCAACAGCCCCGGCGTCTTCAGGAGCCGCACCAGCAGCTGCGGCAGCCGCGTCCCGTGCCAGTCGTAGGCGCCCACGTCGATGCCGGTCACCACCAGCTCCAGGCAACCGCCATCCACCAGCTCGCGCGCCCGCTGCTCCAGCACCGGTGCCGGGATGCTTCGCGGCCCTCCCCTCACCCGGGGGATGATGCAATAGGTACAGGTGCCGCCGCAGCCGTCCTGGACCTTGAGAAACCCCCGCCGGCGGCCGCCGGCGGCCGCGCTGGCGCCATCGCCGCCGGGGCCGTCGATAACGGTGACGCCGGCTCCCAGGGACTCGAAGGCAGAGGGGTCACGCCGCGCCGCGCAGCCGGTGACCACCACCGCGCCGTCCCCGCTGTCCCGCAGGGCCCGCCGCACCTCCTTGCGTGACTGCTTCTCCGCCGCGACCGTCACGCAGCAGGTACCCACCACCGCCGCCGTGCCGCCGGCGGCCGCCAGCTTCGCCGCCAGCTCGTGGGTATCGGCGAAATTGACCTTGCAGCCGAGGAAACGCACCCGGGGCGCGTCTCCTCCTCGCCCGCCGGCCCCGTTTCCCGTCTCTTCTTCCCTCATCTCACCAGTCGCTGGTCGAATCACAAATCATCAGCCGACGATTCCCAACCGATGCATCACGATCGCCGCCGCCACCACGGCCGCGGTCTCGCTGCGCAGCAGCAGCGGCCCGAGGGCGGCAAAACGCGATCCCGCGCGCCCAAGCAGCTCGATCTCGTCTTCCTCGAAGCCGGCCTCGGGGCCCACGAGCAGGCAGGGAGCATCCGCCAGCGACGCCGCTACCTCTCCCAGGGGCTCGGCCGGCACCTCGGTCACCAGCGTCACCAGCCCGTCGCCCTGCTCCGGGAGCCATTCCTCCAGCCGCCGGGGCCGGCCGATCTCCATCACCCCGTCGCGCCGCGACTGCTTGGCCGCCTCCCGGGCGATGCGCCGCCAGCGCTCCAGCCGGGCCTTGCCCGCCGGCGGCCGCACCACCGTCTTCCGCGTGTGCAGCGGCACCAGGCGGGTAACCCCCAGCTCGCTCAGCTTCTCCACCACCAGGTCCATCCTGCGGCCCCGGGGAATCGCCTGGTCCACGGTGAGCTCCACCTGCGGCTGCCGGGCGAGCTCGCCGCCGGCCAGGGCCTCCAGGACGCCGTCCGCGTGGATCACCCGGGCGCTGAAGACGTGCCCCCGGGAATCCGCCAGCTCGATCGCCTCCCCGGAGCGCAGGCGCAGGACGCGGACGGCATGGAAGGAATCGCCCTCCTCCAGGCGCACCTTTTCACCCGTGCTCAGCGGCCTGGATACGAAGAAACGGTGTACGTGCTTCATGCCGTCGAACCCCACCCCGGTGGCGCCGCCCCGGTCAGCGGTGGCTGAAAGCAGCCTTGATCCTCTCGAAGAAGCCTTCCCCGCCGTTGTAGTTCTTCTCGCTGGTGGTCTCCTCGAACTTCTTCAAGAGTTCCCGCTGCTCCCGGTTGAGATTGCGGGGCACGATCACGTCCATTACCACCTTCAGGTCACCCCTCCCCCGCCCGCGCAGGCGGGGCATTCCCTTGCCCCGGATCGTCTTCACTTCCCCGAACTGGGTCCCGGGCGCCACGTCCAGCTCCATCTCGCCGTCGATGGTGGGAATGCTGACGGTGGTGCCCAGGGCGGCGTCGACGATGGTCAGCGGCTGGTGGTAGACGAGATCGTCGCCGTCGCGCACCAGCTGCTCGTGCTCCGCCACCCGCACCTGGACGTAGAGATCGCCGCTGGGGCCGTTGCCCTCGCCGCGGCTGCCCATGCCGGTGACGCGGATCCTCTGCCCGTCGTCGATGCCGGGCGGGATATCCACCGCCAGCCGCCGCTGCGTCTGCACGGCGCCGGTGCCGGAGCACTCGCTGCAGGGCTCGTCGACCACGCTGCCGGCGCCGCCGCAGGCATGGCATGCCCCCGTGCGCACGAATTGCCCGAACGCCGAACGGGTCACCGTGCGCACCACGCCGCCGCCGCCGCAGGTGGGGCAGGTACGGCGGGAGCTGCCGGGAGCAGCGCCGCTGCCGCCGCAGTTCTCGCAGTCACCGACCACGGAATACTCCACCTCCCGCTGTACTCCGGCAGCGGCTTCCTCCAGGGAAATCTCCACCTCCACCGCCACGTCGGCGCCCCGGCTGCGCCGGGAGCCGCCGGAGAAGAATCCCTCGCCGAAAATACCCTCGCCGAAGAAGGAGCGGATGATGTCCTCGAAGGAGACGTGGGAGAAATCCTGGAACCCGCCGCGCCTGAGGCCCTCGAAACCGTAGCGGTCGTAGGTGGCGCGGGTCTCGGGATTGGACAGGCACTCGTAGGCCTCTGCCAGCTCCTTGAACTTGGCCTCGGCGTCAGGGTCGTCCTTGTTGACGTCGGGATGCAGCTCGCGCGCCCGGCGGCGGAAGGCCTTCTTGATCTCTGCCCCGCTCGCGGAGCGGCTGACACCCAGAACCTCGTAGTAGTCTCTCTTCATCGCCCGTCATCATCCTCCGTCGACTGTCTGCAACAGCAACGGCCCGGCGGCGGTGAAAGCCGCCGCCTTCCCGCCTCAGTATATCTCCTCGATGAACTCGCTCAGGCAACGCGCCGTCGCCTCCACGCTGCCGATCACCGCCGGGTAGTCCATGCGCCGCGGCCCCAGCACCCCCACCGTACCCAGGTTGCGATGGGCGAGCCCGTAGTTGGCCGCCACCAGGCTGCAGCGCTGCATGGCCGCCGCCGGCAGCTCGCTGCCGATGCGCAGGTAGACACGGTACTCCACCAGCGCCGAGCGCAGGATCGCCAGCAGCTCGTCCTGCCGCTCCAGCATCTCCACCAGGTCGCGGGCCCGGAAGCCGTTCTCCGCCTCCAGGCGTGCCAGCAGCGCCGGCGCCCCTTCCATCACCAGGTTTTCCCCCTGGCCGGCCGGGGACTCCAGCAGCGCGGGCGAGATGGCATCGATGAATTCCCGCTCGCGCGGCCCCAGGTCCGCCTCCGCCAGCCGCAGCCTGAGCAGGCGGCTGCCCAGGTAGAGGCCGGTCACGGCATCGTTGAGGTAACCGCGGGCCCAGTTCACCAGTCCGGGGTCCACCGGCTCGTCGAAGACGAAGAGCTTGCGCGCCACCCCCCCGGAGCCGGTGATCACCACCACCGTCACCAGGTCGGGCTGCAGCTGCAGCACCTCCACGTGCCTGATGGTGATATCCCCCTGCTCCGGCGAGGAAACCATCGCCAGGAAGCCGGTGGTGCGTGCCAGCAGGGCGGCGGCGTACCTGATGGCATCGCCGATCTCGTCACCCAGTGCCTGCGGCTCGATCTCGCAGCGGGCCCGGCGGCCTTCGCCGGCGCCCGAGCTGTCGACGTAGAACCGGTAGCCGTGGTCGGTGGGCACCCTGCCCGCGGAAGTGTGCGGGTGATCCAGGTACCCCATCTCCTCAAGCCGCGCCAGCTCGCTGCGGATGGTGGAGGCGGAAACGGAGAAACCGCATTCACGGCGCAGGCTCTTCGACCCCACCGGCCTGCCGGTGGCGATGTAGAGCCGGGTGACCTGCCTCAGTATCTCGGCTTGTCTGGGTGTAAGTTCTTTCAAGATGGGAGGTGCGGTTACGGCTTTCGCTAGCGGACCGGGACCGTCGCTGCCGGGCCCCGACCCTGGAGGACCAGCAGCAGTGCTGCCGGCGACCGTTATTATTCTAGCACGATGGTGAAATTTCCATTAGCCTGCAGGCCGCCGCCGGCCGCTTACGGCTCCGCCACCAGGGCCGCCGTCACCTCGTTGCCCACGAACCTTCCCTTGCGCGTGAGGGTGTACCGGTCATCCGCCGCCTCGAGGAAACCTGCCTGCACCAGCTCCGCCTCCCGCGTCCCATCGACAATTCCCGCCACCAGCTCCCTGGGAACGCCCCGGGAGGTTCTCAGCCCCAGCATCAGCCTCTCCACCAGCTGCTGCCTCCCGGTGAGCCGTTCGTATCTCCGCAGCCTCGCCGGCTCGCCGCGGCAACTGATGTAGGCATCCAGGTCCGGCCGGTTCTGCCAGCGCTCGCCGGCAACGGTGCTCCAGGCGCCGGCGCCGAGGCCTAGGTAATCACGTCCCTGCCAGTAGGCGAGGTTGTGCCGGCTCTCGTACCCCGGGCGTGCGCAATTGCTGGTTTCATACCAGTGGAAGCCGGCGGCCTCCAGCCGTTCCACCACCAGGGCGTAATCGTCGGCCGACCGCTGCCGCACCCGCGCGAGCGCCGCCCGGTGGCGGCGGGCGAAATCGCTTTCGGGGGCCACCGTCAGCTCGTAATACGAGATGTGCTCCGGCTCCAGTTCCAGCACGGACTCGATGTCGCGCTCCAGCAGCTCGCGCTCCTGGCCGGGGATGGCAAAGATCATGTCCAGTCCGACGTTGTCGAAGCCAGCCTCCCTGAGCACCCCCATCGCCGCCCTCGCGGCGTCGGCGCTGCCCCGGCGCCCGAGGTTGTGCCTCAGCCGGGATGATAAACTCTGTACCCCCATGGTGACACGAGTGACTCCGCCCGCGGCCATTGCCGCCGCCGTGGCGGCATCCAGCGAGCCCGGATTGACCTCGACGCTCACCTCCGCCGCGGACGCTGCCAATGGCGTCAGCCCCTCCAGCAGCCCGTGGAGCAGCTCCGGCCCCAGAAGGGAAGGGGTACCGCCGCCGATGTATATCGTCTCCACGCCCTGCAAGAGCGCACCGTGTCCCGCGGCCTCCCCGGGCAGGGCGCGCACGTACCGCGGCGCTAGCTCCAGGCGGCCCGCCACCGAGTAGAAATCGCAGTAGTGACAGCGCCGGCGGCAGAAAGGAACGTGCACGTACAGGTGACTCACTCTTTTCATACGCTTTCTCCACCCTGCAGGTGAAATGCGATCCACTTCCTGTGTTATTATGACAGATGATCCGCGGTGCCATCCGCAAAACCGATTGCTCCAGCATGACGAAAGATTGCCACCCCGACGCCGGGGCCGAGCAGGTACGGCTGGGAAAAAAGAGATGCGGTGCCGACCTGGTGGTGAACACCTTCGATGTTCACGGCATCACCACCCGCGCTACCACCAACGATCCCCGCGCTGCCGAAGCCCTGGCCACCTTCCTGGAACCGTTCGCCGTTGCGCCCCTGGCCGAGGTCGATATCGACTTTCACCTCTTTTTCGTCGACGACCTCGCCGAGGAAATGTCCCCCGTTCCCGAGGCATCGCTGCTCTACGACTGGGGGGCCCTCAAGGTCTACCACCGGCATGCCTGCCGTTTCCTGGTGGTGGAACGGGGGGCCCGGGTGACCGCGGATGTGGAGCAGTGCACGGCGGCCGGCTTCGCCGCCAGGAACCTGCTGGAATCGGATTGGCTGGTCACCAACCTGTGTTTCTATCCGCTTTGGGCGCAGCTGCTGAAGATGAACGGCCTGTTTCCCCTGCACGCGGCGGGGTTGGTGCGTGATGGCAAGGCGTCCCTCTTCCTGGGCAGGAGCGGCAGCGGCAAGTCGACCCTGTCGCTGAACCTGCTCCGGAGTGGCTTCGGCCTGCTCAGCGATGATACGGTATTCCTCCGGGAGCAGGACGGCGAGGTGGAAGCCCTGTCGTTCCCCGAGGAGATAAACGTGCGCAAGGAGACCATCGAGCTGCTGCCGGAGCTGTCGCGGGTCGAGAGTTTCAACGAAAACGAGCTGCGGCGGAAATCCTCCTTCGACGTGGAAGAGCTCTACCCCGGCTGCCTGGAGACGGCCGCCAAGCCGGCGGTGATGATCTTCCCCCGCATCGGCAACGCCGCCGAAACGGAAGCGGAGCCCATGAAGCCGACGGAGGCGCTCTCGGAATCGCTGCGGTACGGCTTCTTCTTCATGGATCCCGCTACCACCGGCAGGCACTTCCAGGTGCTCTCGCAGCTGGCCCGGCAAGCCAGCAGTTTCCGCCTCCTTTCCGGGAGCGATCAGCAGGAATTGGAGCGCACGGTGAGAAAATTGCTGGACAGCGTGGCCGCAGACGGCGATAATTAATCCTCGAGGCCGAACTTGGAGAGGTTGGTATGATAAAGAGAGACCACTACCTGATAAAGGAAGAGGACGTGCTTTTCACGTCCATGGGCGAAGATGCAGTGCTGCTGCACATCGAGCGCGGCGACTATTACAGCCTGAACAAGGTGGGGTCCCGCCTGTGGGTACTGGCGGATGGCAGCAAGAGCATCGCCGACCTCGCGTCATTGATCACCCAGGAGTTCGAGATCTCCCGGGAAGTGGCCGAGAAGGACATCATGGAACTGGCGGAACAGCTGGTCAGTGAAGGGCTGGTCAGGACCGCCGAGTCTCCGCTGGACGAGGCGCAGTCCAAAGAAGACCTTTAAACGGCCCGCCCAACCCTCTCCCTTTCAGTGAGCTTTCGGCATACAGGGGCCAAGGCTTCCCTGTCGGTCCGTCATCGAGAAGCCTTTTGAAAGTCGGGAGCCGTTGCCCTTCCACTAACGTTCCCACGACCGGTCAGCCATATCGAGATGAAGAAATCCACTTTGTTCAAAGCAGCATTGAAGCCCCGAAGGCCGGGTGATTTCCTGCTTTTTTTCGAGATCTTCTTCACGATCTTGGGCTTGCCACGCAAGATTCGCTCCCAGAGCCTGCCGCGTTTGCTGAAAAGCCTCGACCCCGGGGTCTCCTGCACCGCGACCGACGAGGCAGGTTTGCGAAAGACAACCAACATGGTTGATGCCCTTCTGGAGTTCAAGCTGCTCAGGCGCTACGGCAGGTGTTTTCTCCGCTCGCTGACCCTTTTCAAGTTTCTGCGCCGCCAGGGCTGGCCGGTGGAGATACGCTTCGGTATCATGAAAACCGGCGATGGCGACCGGGATATCACCGGGCATAGCTGGTTGGTCCTGGACGGTGAAGTTTTCCTCGAGGACCAGCAGCGGCCATACGTGACGACCTATGCTTATCCCGGTGATACCGTGGGCGATTCCGACGTCGCCAACAACGGGACATCTTCGAGGAACAGGCAATGACACCGGGTTCTCCTCTCCTCCAGTATCGTTACCACCTGCTGGTATTCGTTTCCGCCCTCGTGACCGCGGCCTTGGCGCTGGTGGTGAACGGGAGCAAACCGGCGATGGCAATGATCGCGGCGCTTCCGGCGGCGGTCGTCTTTTCCACCGCCTGGCTCGCGGTCGATCGTCGCCTGGCCCGGCCGGAAGGCGCGTATGACCGCGGCTGGATCGCTCTCTCCTTCGTCGCCGGGCTCCTGCCCCTGCTGCTGAGCACTCCCTACCTCTGGCACCGGCTGGTATCGCTTCCGAACACCGAAGTCGACTACTTGCCCAACTGGTTCGTTTTGCTGTCCGAGGTGCTGCTGGGCATCGTGCTCATTTTCCTGTTGATTTCCACCCTTCGTCCCGGTGGCGGACCCCTGACAAGGGTTTCCCGGCGGCCGTGGCTGACGTTGACAGTGTTGGCCGTCACCTGGATTGCGGTCGGCAGCATCCTGAGCATTCTCATGCACCGTTACATGCACGACTGGGGGCCTAATACCGAGCTCGCGGTGCAGGTACTGCAAAACGCCTTCGACGAGAGGGGGCTGCTGTATTCGACGGTGCTCCAGGCCGACGGCGCCAGCTTGCTGGGGGTACATGCCAACCTGGTGTTCTTCGCCATCTACCCCTTGTTCTTACTGCTGCCGCGCTACGAAACCATCCTCGTCATCGCCCAGTTAGCCATGGTCGCCGCCATCTTCCCCCTCTACCTCGTTGCGCGCACGCGACTCTCATCCTCGCAGAGCCTGCTGCTGGCGCTGGCCTTCCTCGCCAGCCCCACCATCGCCGGTTCCGCGGGGGTCCAGGACATGTCGGAGATGCGTTTTTTTGCCCTTCCTTTCTTTTTCAGCATCTACTTCTTTCAGAAGAGACGCCTGGTTCCATTCATGGTTTTCATGCTGTTGACCATGAGCGTGCGCGAGGATATCTCCCTCCTTTATTTCACCCTGGCTCTCCTGGCCCTCCTGAACCGTCGTAACTGGCGCTGGATACTGTTTCCAGCGCTGCTCTCGGCGGCCTGGTTCATCGCCGCCACCCACTACCTGATCCAGCTCTCGAACCCGGCCGGTGATTTCGAAAGACTGAAAATCGTCTACCAGGAATACGGGGGCAGCCAGCTGGGCCTGGCAAAATACCTCGTTTCCCACCCGTGGGCCCTCGTTACCAGGGCATTCAGCAGCCAGTCGAACCTGGGCCTGGTGTACGGGCTGTTCCAAACCGCCGGGTTTGGAATCCCCCTGCTTTCTCCCCTGTCGCTGCTGGCCTTGCCAGGCCTCGCCGAGAACCTCCTGGTTACCACCGGCGCCAGGATAACCATCAACTCCCAGAACACGATAATCATCATCGTGCCCCTGTTTGCCGCCCTCGCCTCCGGCCTTCTCCGCCTGGCCGGCAAGCTGAAGCCCGGCGACGACGCTTCCAGGAAACGCCTCGTGAGCGCGCTCCTGGTGGTGATGCTGTTCACCTGTATCGGCTCCTACCATGTCTGGTTCACGCCCCAACGTTACCAGCCACGATACAATTACGATGCCGCCCTCAGGGTGCTGAACCAACTACCCGAAGATGCTTCTGTTATCATGCCCTCATACATGCTTGTCTTCGCGGGAAAGAACCAGTCGCCGACGGGGTATTTCCAGATACCCTACCGGGCCGACCTCGGTGAAGAGATTCTCAAGGAAGATTACGTCATCATAGACGACAGGGTGCCTGGCAACCTGGAAAGCTTTCGTCTCTTCACGGGCAGGGAAAAAATTGTCGAAGCGGTAGAAGCCAGCAGCGAATACGAGCTCATCTACGCGGGAAACGACCTGAGGCTCTACCGGCGCGCTCCCGTCCTCACCAGGGAAACAGGCATATCATGAACGGTCAACCCGGAACGAACCATCTCCCGGAAAAGCAACTGATGCTGCTTTGTTAACGTGTCGCGCTTGAGCCGGGCGAACAGGAAAGACTGGGTCTCCTGGTGCGATCGATCCAGGACTGGCGCTGGGTGCTCGACAAGTCGAACCGCCACCGCGTCTCGCCGCTGCTCTTCCATCACCTGGGATCTGTCGAAGATGCTGGCCGCGACGCCGTCCCCGGCGAGATTTTCGAAGGACTCAGGAAATCCTACGTCTACTCGCTCATGAACAACAGTCGGCTGATGAAACGTCTGGAACCGTTGCTGGAGGCATTCAACGACAGGGGAATTCCCCTTTTCATCCTCAAGGGACCTGCGCTGTGCATGACCGTTTACCCGGACCCGGGATTGCGGCCTTTTACCGACCTCGATCTGCTGATCCGCAGGCAGGATCTTCCGGCAGCAAAAGAGATCATGCCCAGGCTGGGATACGAGCTCGTATCGGGGTGTTATCGCAATCCCGATCACCTCAACGAGCAACTGGGCTGCGAGTGGTCGTACGTGAACCAGGGTACCGTCGCCGAGATTCACTGGGACCTCCTGGACAAGCTGGCTCCTTACAGCATCGACATCGAACGCTTCCACCGGAAGGCAGTGAAAAAGAAAGTCGGCGGGAAGGAGGTGCTCATCTTCTCGCCCGAGAACCAGCTGATGCACCTGTGCCTGCACCAGTACAAGCATCACTGGGAGAACCTGCGTGAATTGACCGATATCCATGCCGTGCTGGTTGAATACGGCGATGCCATGGACTGGGAGCAGGTGCTGGCAGATTCCGCCGTTCACGGCATAAGCAGGTGCGTCTACTATTCCCTCCGCCTGGCCACCGACGTACTGGGTGCCCATGCCCCCCCGGCATTCATGGCGGATATTCGCGCCCAGGCTGGCGCCGGCTGGTGGGGTGAAAGGCTGACCGGGATAATCGAGGAGGATATACTTGCCGACCACCTGCCCCGCAGGCTATGGAAGCTGATCCTGGTCAACGGCTACCGGGACAGGCTGGAGGTTCTGCGGGAGATAATGGCCAGGCCCTTTGCCAGCAAGGGCGATTCCGCAAAGGCCGCCGAGGTGAAGTCCGGCGCCCTGGGCAAGGCGAAAACGCTGCTGAAGGCGGGCTACAAGAACCGCGGGGTGGCCACAGATTTTTTGAAGGGTATCTTCAGGCGTTGAGGGACTTTTTCACCCGACGCCGCTGTTGCCTGCACCTCAGAACCCGGGAGGAACCTGCGGGAAGAAGATTTCCGTGCCGCTGCTGTTGAAGCCCTTGAAAACGAGCTCCGTCTTGAATGAGCGCACGCCCACCGGCACGAAGTAGGCCACCTGGAACTGCACGCTGTCGCCGACGGCGAGGTCGCCGAGCTGCGCGGTGTACCGCCTGGTTTCAACCCCCGAACTGTTGTTAACCGCTACTATCTCCGCCTGGTTGAAAGGTTCGCTCCCGAGATTACGGGCGACGAAGTCCACAGTCAGCAGGCGGTTGGTGTAATCTGCATAACTGTCCCACCTGACGGATTCCTGGCCGAGGTCGAGGAAGACGCCGGCATTGGTGGCAAACGAACCGCTGGTGCGCGTCTCGCCCGATCCGTCGCCGCTGACGATCTCGAAATCATAGGTCTTTCCGGCCCTTAGCGAGTTCAGCACCACCTTGTGTTTCGGAGTCCAGCCATCCACGCTCACCCGGTGGCGCGTATTGCTGCCGCGCTCCCAGTATTCGAGCACGGTGCTCGAGGCCACGTTGGTATCCCATTCCACCGTCGCCGAAGAAATCTCTTCGGTGGTCCGCACGTTCTCGACACGGGGCGAGGCCAGGTCGCTGTTGGTCAGCAGCTCGATCGAGAAAGTATCCGACCAGGATTCTCCCGCGTGTGCCGTGCGGTACCGTTCCGGTGGAGGAGCACCGCCACCCCACCACCCATACCAGTGAATGGAGTAGCCGCGGCCCAGTCCGTATGAAGCCTGCGTTGGCAACAGGTTGGCATTGGAAAACTCCGAGGTCACGTTCTCGGCCAGGCCGCCCCACTTCTCCGACCCGAAGGCAAAGAGGCCGCCGTTCTCGAAACCCTTGCCACCGTTGTCCATTTTCACGCGGACGGAAACCCCGTTCTGCTGCCCGTAGAGCGTGAAGTACTGCGTATGTCCCAACGAGTAGTTACGGTCGGAGATGGCATGATCGTTGCTGTCGATGTCGTTGAAGGTCAGGAACCCGTTGGCGCTGTTTGCGTAACCATCCGAACCGGTATTCTGGCAAGGTCCGCGCCTGGTGACGTCGTGGCGATCGTGCCTCCAGGCAGCCGCCTTGGTCCAACCGTAATCCCGGCTGAACACGAACCCGTAATAAGGCTCGGCGATGCCCGGGTCGGGTGCAGTGAAATCCCTCAGCAGCGTCACTTTCACCTCGTACTTGATCTGCCCCTCCGGGTACACCGTCCATTTCTTGTCCACCCGGTAATTGTCAGGAGAGTCCGGTGAATAAGGCAGGACCCACTTCCTGACGATGTAGGCCGCGGTGAACACGGCGTTACCGTCGGCGTCGACATAATATGACATGCTGCCGTCGACCAGCCGCGCGAAGTGACCATTGTCGCCGGTGGCCGGATTCCCCAGGCCGGCGCCGTAGAGATACGTCGATCCCAGGCCACCGATTCCGATCAGGGGCGGGCCAGTGCTCCCGGTCCCGTAGTCGATGTTGCCCACCAGGTTACGCACCGCCTGGGGGTCGGTACGCTTGTCGTACAGCTCGTAGATGTTGCCGCCGCCGCGGTTGTTGAACTCGGTCCTCTGGTAACCGTAATGCCAGACGATCTTCAGGTTGGCATTTTCCAGCGTGAGTTTCTTGGCGGAGGTGTCGTCGGAAAATACGAATCCGTTGCCGCCGGTGGCGGCTCCGTACCCCGGCGGAATCCCCACTTCACCCGCCAGGGAACTGCTGACGGGAGCCTCCGCTACGACCAGGATCAGGAAGAAGGCCCCCACGAGAGCAGCCAGAAGCACGTTCTTCTTCGGCACCGTTACCTTACCCCTTTGGCAGCCAGGCTGTCTCCCAGCTGGAGAGACCCTTGGCTTTGCGCCCCCGCCTCGTGACGGGTTTGCCCTTTCCAGGTATCGCTCTCGGAAGCCGGTGCCTCCCCCGAACCATGTGCCTGTTAAGGGTACTTCCGAAAGCGTCTTACGCTAGTTCCACTATTAGTTTCGGAAACTGGTGCCCGGGCCTTGATGCGTCCACCGAGAAAAACCGCAGCTGGTTACAGCTGCGGTTGCCAGGAAGCCCGACGTGCCTGCGAGCCGGGCGGAATGGTGCCCGCCGAAGACCTAGATGTAACCCAGGTCCTGCAGGCGCTTTTCGATCACGTCGGAGTCTTCGTCGGTGTAGATATCCTCGTCCTTCTGCACCTTGTCGCTGCCGGTGGCGGCGATGCGCGGTGGGCGTGATGAGAGGCGGTCCTCGTCGAAAATACCTTCCAGGACCCTGCCGTCCATGTCGGCCGGTATCTCGCGATCGAAGAGATAGAGAACGGTTGGCGCAATGTCCGCTATCTCGGCATCCTCCACCCTGGTACCGCTCCTGATCCCTTCACAGGCAGCAAGGACGATGCCGTCGAGGCTGTGCCCGCCGTTGGGATGATCCGCCTCCCACGTCCACTTCTTCGGCTCGATCACCTTGCCCTTGCAGGCAGGGGTGGAGATTCCGTATATGACCTTTTCCGTCTTCCAGCGGACACTGATGTCGGCTGCCTTGTGGACGTAGTCGCCGCTGTACACGTCCCTGGGCCTGAACACGGCGTCGACGATGCTCTCGCCGGTCACCACGTCGACGGCCTGGCCCAGCTCCTCGCAAATGAAGTCACACAGCTGGTCGTATTCGCCCTCGTCGACTATTCCCTGGGGGTCGCGGCCGGCGAGATTGATCCATATGTCATCCTGGGCACCGTCACAGAAGGCTCGGGTGCGCGACCAGTCGATATCCTTGAGGCGGACGGCCGCCTCTGCCTTTTCGCGCATCTGCGGCATGCGTCTCGCCAGCTTGTGCTTCAGGCTCTGTGAAAGATACTTCGTGAGGAGATTGTAACCGCTCCGCGTTACCGCCTCCACGATACGCGAGGGCAGCCCCTTTCCCCCTCTCTCGTCCCGGCTGTACAGGCCAAGGTTCGCCAGCCAGTCGTTTATCAGCTCGGTGCCCCTGGTATTGATGGCACCCCCGTGGTCCGAGACCAGCATCACGGTGGCACCGGGCGCCTGCTGCATGAATGCCGCCGTGATCTCGTCCATCTTCTGGTATACCTTGAGAATCGCGTCCCCGAACTCGCGTGCTTCGCTCTCGCGATAGTCCGGGTGTTCCGGGTCCTGGAACTTCCAGAAGAAATGGTGTGCCAGGTCGGTCTCGTTGAATACTACCTTGAATAGATCCCATGGGTACTTCTGCATCAGGTATTCCGAGTGCCGCCTGCGCCTGTCCATTGAGTCCAGGAATTCCCGGAGCGTCGCCCCCCAGCGGGCGCCGCGCCTGAGAAAGCCGCCGAAGTCCGGCATGATGCTGTAGCGGCCGTTCCTGTCGGTGAGCTCCTCGATCAATCCCTCCGGGTAGCAGACGCGGCTGCTGTCGACCCCCGGCGCATCCAGGCCGGCGATCATGCAACCGTTCACTTTCTCGGCTGGATAGGAGATGGGAACGTTGATTATGCAGAGCACCAGGTCATCACCCAGCAGCTTCCAGAAGGCGGGCTCCTTCCTGTGGGAGCCGTTCACGTATGAATATCGATACTCGTCGAATTTGCGCTCGGTAAAGGCGAAGATGCCGTGCTTGCCGGGATTCTTGCCGGTGACCAGGCTGGACCACGCCGGGGGACTGCTCATGGTGGGCACCGAGCGCAGGGAACCGTATGCTCCCTCTTCCATCAGCCTGGCAATCGTGGGCAGCTTTCCTTCCTCCACCCATCGTTCCAACAGGTTCGGGCTGGCGCCATCGAACCCGATTATCAGCAACTTCTCGTCATTCTTGCTCATGTTCCACCCTCTCCCAGCGGCTTTCCGGACTTCCTGAAACCCTTCCTTGCGTAACGACCGCAAAGCTCTTCGTACATGGACGCCACCCGGTCCCAATTATACTCGCTGCGCACCCTCTCCACTGCCTTCTTCTTCAACCGCCGCCTGAGATCCGGGTCGTCCAGCAGCTTCTCTAGCTCCTCGCGCAGGCCCTCTTCACCCCTGCTGCCATCGTAACTGGCACCGGCATCACCGATGCACTCCAGGTTGGGTGGATGATTATTCACCAGCAGGCAGGCGCCGGCCGCCATCGCCTCCAGGATTACCGGGTGGGTGCCACCAACCTCCGTGGGCACTACGAACACCCCGCAATGATAGCTCAGCTGGCGGTAACCTTCTCCAAAGAGGTAGCCGGTGAAAATCACTCTCTCGTCCTTCGTGGCGCGCAACTCGTCGATGTACTCTTCCGCGTAGGGCGCATCGCCGACTATCACCAGCTTCATGTCGGTTTCAATCTTCTCGAAAGCCTTGATGAGTACGTGGGCGCAGTTCTCGGGCACCGGGCGACCGACGAACAGGACATATTGGCCAGCCTCCAGCCCGAACTGTTCCAGGGTTTCAGTTCCTTGCTCCTGAAGCACGTCGGCCCCGTAGGGGATGAAGTCGCTGTCCTTGCCGTAGCGCTCCCGGTAATATTTTTTTATGACGCGGGAGTCGGAAATGACGCGGTTGGCGGCAACGGGTGAAAACCATTCGGCTAAGCGGATATACTTCCTCGCCAGCCGGTTCCACTTCTGGCGATGCGAATCGAGGCCATCAACATTGATGAGAGACGGGATACCAAGCAGCCGGGACAGCAGGGCACAAGGGCTGTTGCCGGCAATGAAGTAGACGGCCACGTCCGGGCGATTGAAGATACCCATGTGCACGGTACTGATAAACGTATGCACTATGGTGTCGAGAAACTTGTTCTTCACCGTGGGCAGGTGCACCAGGCGCACCCCCCGGTAATCTTCACCCTCGAAGTCCACCATGTGGGGACGGCAATAGACGCTCACCTGGTGTCCCCTTGCCGCCAGACGGGTACTGATGGCCTCCACGGCGGTCTCGAAGCCGCTGTAGTTGGCCGGAATGCCCCTGGTGCCCAGCATGGAAATCTTCAATTTCCGCTCCTTCCGCGTGCCATCCGGTAGACTTCTTCGTATACTTGCATGGTTCTCTTCGCGCACTGCTCCCAGGTAAAGCGGGTCGCCCTTTTCTCACCGGCGCGCCCGAACCAGGCAGCGACATCCTCGTCAAGCAGCACGGCGGCGATGGCCGACGCTATCTCCTCGACATCGTACGGGTAGACCTTGATGCCGGCACCGCCAACCACCTCTGGCAGCGCCGAGCGATCCGATACCACCACCGGCGTGCCGCACGCCATGGCCTCCAGTGGCGGCAGCCCGAAACCCTCGAACATCGAAGGGTACGCCATTACCGCGGCACCCCTGTAGAGCGCGGGCAGGTCTTCGTCAGGAATGTAATCGGTGAGAATGATATCGTCCGCCCAGGGCGAATCTTTCACCGACTTCATGATCGGGTGATATTTCCAGGCTTTCTTGCCCACGATCACCAGCTGGTGACGGATGTCCGGCCGCGCCCGCCGCAACCGTGAGTAAGCAGCGATCAGTCTCACCAGGTTCTTCCGCGGCTGGAGATTGCCAACGGTGAGGATGTAGGCATCACCGATGCCGTACTTCTTCCTCGTTTGCTCGATCTCCCCGGGCGTCGCTGGCTCGAAGAAGCGGGCGTCGACGCCGTCATACGTCACCACCACCTTGTCTTCCGGCAAACCATAGCGATCAATGATGTCCTTGCGGCAGAACTCGGACACGGTCAACACCCTGGCAGCCTTGCGCGCGGTGTAGGGAATAGTGAGCTTGAACTGCAGCGCTTACCGGCGCGTGAAAAACTCCGGGTAATGTTCGTAGGAGATGTCATGCACGGTGACCACCAGTGGCAGCGATGACACCGGCGGTCCCACGTATTGAACATGAAGAATATCGGCCTTCCGCAGTCTCGACACCAGTGGCATCGCCAGGGGGATTCTCACCAGTGGATTTGCGGGTCTCACCAGCACTGTTTTCACCCCGTCGTGCCTCGATCGCCATTCTTCTTCGGCATCCTTGTGGGTAAACAGCAGCGTCAGCTCCATCCCGCCATCCAGCGCAACCAGGTTGTCGATCAGGTTGGTGATGTACGTTTCGTTGCCGGTCAGGCGTTCGCCGATGGCATGTGCGTCGATGACTACCCGCATGACCTTACGTCGCACCACCTGTTCGCGTGGCCACCGTTACCCCGCCCTTCGCCATGATGGAAACCGCCATGACGATGCCCATGAACAACCAGGGAAACCCGAGCCAGAAGAACGAAGATGCCTGTGACGAGACGGCGATGGTGATCGCCCCCATGCCGAAGCCTACGAGTGTCGCCTTCATGAAGGGGTCACGAGTCTTCATCATCGCCGCGAAGCTGCTGACGATCACTCCCAGGTGAATCCATAGCGTGAGCAGGAAACCTACCAGGCCGGTATCGTGCAGGGCCTGGATGAGCGTACTGTACAGCCAGTGACCGGAAGGGAGATCCTCGCCCTGGATCGAGAACAGGCCACTGCCCAGCCACGGCGATTCCTTCCATTCTTCGATCGCCAGCTTCTGAACCCTCACCCTGCCGGCGCCGGAGCCGCTTTCAAAATCGAGGATCGCCTGGATCCTCTTCACCAGCGCGTTCTCGGTTCCCGAAACGGTCGACATCACGTAGTTGACCGTGGGAAAGACCAGGGCCACGAAAAGTACCAGCGATGTAATCAACACGCCCAGTGTCTTGGGGTTGATCACGTTGAACCGGGGACGAAGCATGAAGATCATCAACACCAGGCAGAAGGAGATGCCCAGCCACGCCGCCCGTGCCATGGCGGTGATGATGACGATGAACGGCGGAATCATGGCCGCCAGCAGGACCCAGCGACGCGCCAGGTAAGTAGGCCGGTAGCTGATGAAATGAGCCAGCAGTAACAACAGTATTACGCCGCCGTAAGCGCCCATCAGGTCGCTCTCCTGCAGGAACCCCCTAGTTGCGGGAAGACCCAGGGTACCAAAATTACCAGGTGAAATGCCGCCCACGAAAACACCGGCCTGGTACAAGACCAGGGCCACCAGCGCCCAGACGGCGTGAGCGACGCCAATGACCAGGAAGATCTTGATCACCTGCTTGACCTTGTCGGGGTACTCGAGGAGAACATTCACTGCCATGAAGTACATGCTGATGTAGAGCATCTGCAGCATTACTCCCTGGTAGCTTTTCACCACGTCCGGTGAGAACAGGTACGAGGAAACGAACCCCGTGATGATCAAGGCCAGTATCGGCTTGTTGAGCATGGTCTTGTGCCAGCGGACGCGGCCCTGCAGAAAATTGGCCGTCCAGACAATGATGAGCAGCAGGAGAACCAGGTGTTCGATGCGGATGGTATAGGCTCCGACATTGAAGCGGTAACCGTTGAACTGCGTCGCCACCAGGAGGATGATGAAGCCCCGGTAGAGGTCCGAAACCGCGATCAGGGCCACCGTTCCGATGATCAGGAAAAGGAGTACCAGTGGATTTCCCAGCCACAGGTAGGTGATGATCAGCCCCGCCACTACCGCCACGGCCGCGGCGGTCTTGTTCATCCCCTTGACCTCCCGGGGAACCATCTCTGCCGGTTGCATGCTCAATCGCTCTCTCCCCTGCGCCTGATGACCCTGGCGGGTGCGCCTACGGTCACCGAGCCGCCGGGAATATCCTCGGTGACGATGCTGCCGGCACCAATGACCGTCCCGGGACCGATCGTCACCCCGTCCAGGATCACCACCCCCGAGCCGATCCAGCAATCGTCCTCGATCCTGATACCACGCCTGCTGACCCCCTGCTCGCGAATCGGTCTCTCCGCGTCATCGAAAATGTGATTCTCGGCATGCAGGCTCACCCTCTGCCCCACCAGCACGTTGTTACCGATGCTGATACCGCCCGCCGCACCCAGGTAGGAAAACGCTCCTACCGAACAATAGCTGCCGATGGTCAATCCTTCACCCAGGTTGCTGAGCACGCCGGTCACCCTGATCAGGGCCATTTTTTCTATCGTTGTTCCGTCCCCGATGGTTACCCCACGGCGGGACAGGGCCTCGATGATGACGCCATCGTCGATGACTACCCCTTTGCCGAGAGATAACATGTCGGGGTGCCTGATAATGACCCGCCTTCCCACGAAAAGCGGCATTCCGCAGCTGCGCAGGCGCATGCCCTGTAGCAACCCCCTGGCGGCACAGGCAGACTTCTGTGCTATCAGCCGGGTCGCCGCCATGGCGCCCAGTTCGGGGTCGAGCCGGTAATCGTAATTTCGCCTAGCCCGGCAGACGGCCCGTTCCAGTAACCGTTGTGGCGCCAGGTTCATGCTCATTTCTTGGCAGCCGGCCGTCTCATGGTCAATGCGAGAGAGGTATTCAGGTAGTTCCTCTGGGCTGCCGCTCGCGCAGCCATACTGCCCCGCCCGCCCCGGGCGAGGGAAACAAGCGAATACACCACGGTCTTGATCGCGAACGATGCCGACATCAGCAAACCGAAAACGGTATAACCGCCTGCCTGGTGATTATCCCTTGCCACGTCGAAAAGTCCTTCCAGCCAAGCCGTATGACCGCCTCCGGTTTGCCACGACCCGCTTGCGCCGCCGTAATGAACGACCCTGATCCAGGGCAACAGCATTACTTTCCACCCCGCCGCCTTCATCCTCAGTCCCCAGTCGATGTCTTCCGCGTACATGAATCTCTGCTCCGTGAGCGGACCTACATTATCCACTGCTTCCCGGGAAACGACCATGCAGGCAGCGCAAACCCAGTCGACTTCCTGGGCCTCGCCGTTGTCCCTTACGTTCATGAAAACGCCGGTAAGACGGCCGCCGGTGATGTTTGGCAGCATCAACAGCTGCCGGAGGGCAGCACCGATAGTCGGCGCAGAACCGCCGCTGTACTGCATCTTCCCCGACTGCCAGAGCAACTGGCAACCCACCGCCCCCACGTCACGATGCCCGTCGATAAACTTCGTCATCCCCGCCAGCGAGCCAGGTGATAGCATGGTATCGGAGTTGACAAGGGCGATGTACTTGCCCCAGCTGGCTTCGATCCCCTGGTTTGCTGCCCTGGCGAACCCCAGGTTGCGGGCATTTTCAATCAGCCGCACGTCGGGAAACCGCTCCCTGACCATCTCGACGCTCCCGTCGGACGATCCATTGTCAATAACGATTGTCTCGGCGGTTATGCCGCGACATGCATCGTCGACGTGAGACAGGCAATCCCGCAAGAGATCACGAGTACGCCAATTAACGATTATTACAGATAGATCCATCCGGCTTCCCGGAGGCCGCCACGGCCCGATGACGCCTCACCAAGGTCAATCAGTAGTTTCCGGACTCGCGGCAGTTCCCGGGTGGGCCACCCCCGCGGCTCGCTCAGCCCGGCCACCCTCGATCGCCTTTTTCAGCGATTGATAGACGAAACCGACAACGATCCCTCCAAGCAAACCAATCGCCAGGCCCAGTATCGTTTTCCTCAGTGACCTGGCCGGGATGAAGTGACTCTCGGTTGCAGCAGAAACCACCGTCAGGTTCGGCCCCTCTCCCATCTGCAGCGCCAGCTCTTCACTCTGCTTGAGCAACGACAGCCTGTAGCCCTGCAGGGCGTTGATCCTGTTGCTGTCCGCCTGCGGCTTTGCCTTTTCTCCGGACAACTCTCCTTCCACCCTGGTAAGTTCGCCCAGCAGCCGCTGCCGCGAGTTCTCCAGCATATCCATCTGGATTTCCGAAACCCGGTCCACCAGGGCCGTCGCCACCGCGTTGGTCGCGTCTGCCACGGCCTCGGGTTCCGATCCGCTGCCGGTAAGCCGCAGCAGGGGACTGTCTTTCTCGGTTACGGGAACCACGGAAACGCCGGAAACGCCGGTTTCCCCGAAAGCCTTCTCCTGTACCAGGGGGGTATTCACCAGCTCGGCATAGCTGGCGGCGATAATGTCTTCATCACTGAAACTCTTTCCGGAAGGAGAAAAATCCCCCACGGTCATGATAACCTCGGCTTCATACCGGGGCGGGGCACTGAATGCCCGGTACGCCACCACCGAGGTAACGATGAGTGTCACCACTAGTATTATCCATTTGCTCCGCCGGATGATACTCAGCAGCTCAATCAGGTCCACGAAATAATCCTTTCTCTACGCTAATCCCGGACTGCTTTGGACCGAACAAACCCTCAATCGGCCGATAGCGTCCCGGCATTGAGTTCTCCACGCACGAATGCAGCGGGTGCCTGCCAGTACCCTTCTCGGTATCACAAAGCTCCAGCTACTAAGTATACACATTTTCTCTTCCCGCGGTGACTGGAGGACAAGCTCCGGCTAAGATGGCACGCCGGCCAGCTGGTCACGCAGCAGCTTGGCCACGGCCACATCTTTCTTGTCAAACCCCATCAGCACCATCATCACCCCGTACACGACAACGAATGCTGCAAACAGGAGAAGCTCCAGCGAGCGCGGCGGGGCGAGGACAAAATCAGCTGTCACTACCAGGGCAGCGGCCACTAGCGCGGCAAACAGCGGCCTCAGGTGTCCCACGGTGAAACACTGCATGCGCATGAGCACGTATACCTCGGCCAGCCGCACCAGGTTCACCGATGCGATCGCACAGGCATTGGCCACGGCTGCACCGACGATGCCCAGCGGTGGAATCAGCAGCAGGCAGATGATCACGTTGATCAGGCATGCGAGAGCGTTGTTTATCAGCTCCAGCCACGACCGGCCGGACATTGCCACCATGCCGGCCACGGGGCCGGTAGCGGAATTGATAAACTGCCCCACCGCCAAGATTATCAGGCTCGCCGAGACGACGGTGAACTTGGGGCCAAAAATGCCTAGGATTTCATCGGCGAACAGGATTACAACCAGGAACATGGGCAGCGTCAGCATGAATATCCAGCGACTGACAGTCTTGAATACCACCTCGAGAAGGTTCCTCTTGTGACGGTTGTAGAGGTCGGATATCACCGGTGAGAGCATGGTATTGAAAGCAGTCAACACCAGGGTTCCCAGTATGGCCACCCTGGTCGCGACGCTGTAAAGGCCCACGTCTTCCGACGTGCGAAAATAACCCAGCCACAAGGTGTCCACCCACAACAAAAGGAATCCCAACGTGGCCGAAACCATCATGGGCGTCGAAAATCTGATGATCTTGCCGTACTCGACCATGCGCTTGAGCCCGGCGCCGAAGACACTCATCTTGCCACGCAGAAAACGCCAGGCCATCAGCATGGAGATGAGCGGCGCCACGATGTTGGCATACATGACTCCCGTGAGCCCGAGGCCGGTGAAAACAAAGGCAGCGGTGAATACGAACTTGGACACCTGCTCGCCGATATTCTTGCTGTATACCTGGTAGCGCATCAGCCCCAGGCCCTGCGTGGCTGCGTTCAGGACCTTCCCCATCGCCAGCAGGGGCAGGGAGATACTGAAGAGCCTGAGAACGGTGTCCAGCCCTTCCATCTGGAAGATGTCGTCGGCAAGGAAGCCGGCAGCGGCGCTCAGGGCCACTGCCAGTAAAACGCTCAGCGGCAACACCGTGGCGATCGACGCCCAAACTACGCCGCGGGCGCGAGGGAGATCTTTCTCCCCGGTAAAGAGCGCGACAAAACGCCAAAGGGCATAATCCAGCCCAAAGTCGGCCACGATGGTCAGCAGGCTGATGACCGTGAAACCAATGAAGTAATGCCCCAGCTCGGACGGTGACAGTACGCGGGCGAGAAAGATGGCGTAGGCGAAGGTCATCGCCACGTGGAAGGCGGTACCAAACATGTTGATACCGGCTCCCTTGATGACGCTCGCCAGCAGGCCGAATTCTCCGGGTTCCGGACCGCTATGCGGCTGGCTGCCGCCGCCTGCTGCCCGGCCGTTCTCTCCGGTGTTGCGCGTGGCTAACACCCGGATGATCCCGCAGATACCGATCCCGGCTTTGAACCAGTCAGCATTTCCGGTACACCCCCACGATCAACACCTTCCCTTTCCTGAGTGCGCCGAAATCGGTGACCTTTTCATACAGGGCGAACAGGGAGACCATGAACCTGCTACTCCAGTACCCGGGCCAGGCACCGAAGGTAATGAACTTCTCCTCCCGCAGGCCGGCATTCGCACAAAGCTGCTGCAACCGCTTGCGCGTGTTGCAGCGGTAATATGTCTCGAAGGTGCCCTCGCTGTCTTCGGAAAGCAGGTGTCCTTTCAAGCGTGTCCTCACGCCCACCGGTAGGCAGGCACTGATGAAATTGGCCCAGTTCCACTTGTTGAAGGTTCTCATCACCAGGACCCCGTCCCGCTTCAACACCCTGGAAAATTCCGAAAATACCGGTTGCGGGTGCTCCAGGTGCTCGAAGACGGATTCACAAACTATGAGGTCGATAGAGCTGCTTTCCAGCGGTATGTTGTCCAGCGAACCAACGATGCTCTCGTCGATGGTCTGGTTGCGGGCCAGTGCCTCGGCGCTGATATCCATGCCAATGATCCTGCCGGCACGGTCGCCACATTTCCTGAGAACACCGAACTCACCGCTACCGCAGCCGGCGTCCAGCACCACCGCGCCCTCGAACAGGTGCCTGTCCACTTCCTGCTGGAAGTAGTCGGGCTCGTGGCGCAGGCGTCGTGCGTATTCCTTGAAAAAGAGAGGTTCAGTCATCGGCATCACTCGTTTCGATCGCTCCATTATATTCGCCTGGTGGTACCAAACAAGCAACGGTCCCCGTGCGCCCGGCGTCGCTGATGCCCCGCACCAGTCCCACTTCGAACCAGAAAACAGTGAGGTTAGACCAAATGCTGAGAGGGTCGAAAAGTGCCGCGTTCAGCATCAGCAGCACTATCCCCGTCAGCGGCGGCCACATGGGGTTGCCGGCACTCATGTCACTGCGAAGGCGGCCGAAGCCTGCACACACCACCAGCACCAGCACCGCCAGCAGCAAGAGCAGCTGGATGAAACCCCCCTCGACGATGGAAGAAAGGTACTGGTTGTCGACGGCCACGTTCCTGCCCGTGTATTGGTAAAGGAACTCCGCCCGCTCATCGAGGCGCCTCAACTCCGCCGCCGCCTGGCCGTAGCCGGCTCCAAAAACCGGCTTGCCGGGTACCGCCCGCACGGCGATGCCCCAGGCAAGCTGCCGCTGGCGAAGGCTCATGTTCCGATTGGCCACCTGGGAAAGGTCTTCGAACCATATCACGGTCAGCAGCCATGCCACTGCCACCAGTGCCAGCATTCCCAGCATGAGATCTTTTCGGTTGCGCCGCAGCGTCACGGTTATCAGGGCCACGATGCCGCCCGCGGCTATCAGTATGCTGCTCCTGGTGAAACTCAGAAAAAGCACGAAGCCGGAAAGCAGCGACACGACGGCGCCCACCAGCTTGCGCCAGCGCTGTTTCGAGCCCAGCCACCAGTAAAGGGCAAAAGGGGTCATCTGTAGCAGGAAGGCAGCCAGTGAAATTGGATGAGCCAGCGTGGAACCAACCCGGTAATAGTCGCCCGAGGAAGGAGGGATCGTTTTCGCGGTCAGCGTGTGGTACAGGGGGTTCTCCCCGAGGGCATACTCCACGAGGCCGTAGAAGACGACGACCGCCAGGAATACTACCGCCGCGCTGAACAACACCTTCCGGCCCGCCACCTTCTCGGCCAGGACCGCGGAAACATAGTACAGGGAGAAAAAGAAGAGCGCGTACTTCACCGCCCCGGCCGGGGCGTCTCCCACCAGGTTCCGCACCGCCATGTAAACCGCCAGCCCAGCAACGACAAGGTCCAGCAGCGTATGCTTGAGCCTGGTCTCCTTTTTCCAGGCGAAAATGATGAAGGCGCCGATCAGGAAGGGAGTTACCAGAGTAAGGGGCGTGAGGTGATTTCCTCCCAGCTTCGGCCCCACCACGGCAAACGTCTCCGGGAAGAAAACCGCCACCGCCAGGGTAACGATCAACACGGCCAGGCCGAACAAGGCCGCCATGCCCAGCTTCTCTGTGCGTATCGCGTTCATGGGCACCTAGAGATAACCAAGATCCTCCAGCCTCCTCCGGATTTCCTCTTCGTCGTCGTTGTCCAGGGTTCCCCCCGCCTCTTCCTGTGCAGACAACCCCGGGTCTCCCGGGGAGGCTGCCGGGGCGGGTGGTGCTGCCGCCTCGCCGGTGAGGGCCTGCTCCAACACCTTGCCGTCACACTCTTCCTCTCCCGGTAGGCCCAGGAGCCTCAGCACCGTGGGCGCGACGTCTTCGATGGATGCTCCATCGGCGATGGAGCCCCCGATGTCCGGGCCCTGCATCAGCAGCACTCCCTCCTGGCGATGGTTGCCGCTGTGCTTGAGCACCCTTCTCTCCGGCTGCGGCGGCCTGACCAGCGCGCTCTCCCTGAATTCGGCAAATGTGCTGTAAATACCGCGAAAAAGATAATCACGCATGACCACGACCATGTCCGGCATCATTTCCATCCTGGCACCGCTGTACAGCTCTTCCGCGGGGAAGAAGTCCGTGACGATCTTTTCCCCGTCCCGGGGATCCTTGACGCTCGACAGGACCTCCCTGGTCTCTCGCAACAGCGCCGGCACTTCCCCGGGATCCACCATCCCCATTGGCTCGCGCCCTTTCTTGTTGACGAAGAGGCACCCGAATTGTCCCCGGGAATAGATCCGCGTGCGACTCCAGTCGATATCGGCCACCAGGGCATCCACGAATAGGATGCCGGCGCGCCCGCCTTCGGCTTCCTTTCCCAGCGCCTGCTTGATCTTTCGCCGGGCGCGGGGCGGAAGCCGCCGCTGGGCAGCATCGAAGATCTTCTCCTTCGCCCGCCTGCGAAAACCTTTCCGGCGGAAAGCCAGGAGACCGGCATCGGCCAGCAGGCGATTGACACAAACCTCGCTGCGCAACAGCCCGAAGCCATGATCCGAGAGGATGATCACGTCGGAGCCCGACGCCCACTCGCGCCAGAAGGAACCAAGCTCACGGTCGATGTCCCGGTAACATGCAAATCCCGCCTCCGCCCGCCGCTCGTCCTCGGCCGTTGTCTCGCTGCCGGTGATCACCTTCTCCACCGACTCCCAGAAGACATGCTGCAGGGTATCGGTGGACCTGATGCCCCCCACGAAAAGGTCCCAGTCTTCCAGGTTCATCAGGTAACGGATGGTGCCCAGCTCCATTTCCAGGTGTTGTTCCAGCTGGGCGATGTATTCCCCGGTGGGATCGGGATGATTGTTGTCGATGTACTTCGCATCCACCGGCGGGTTGATGGAAAAGCCGGGCACCGCCTCCAGCAGCTTTTCCCGGAAATCGGCGGGATGGACCGCCCTTTCATCCAGGCGCGGCGCATCCATGCCGGCGATCATGATCCCGTTGACCTCCGCCGCGGGATAGGTCATGGGTACGTTATAGACACAAACGCGCATGCCGGCGGCGCTCGCCCGTTTCCACAGGGGAATACCGTGAATGGAGCCGGCGTTCACCGGCGACAAACGGTAAGTTCCGGGAACCCGGTGAAAGAAATCGACCACCCCGTGGTTACCCGGGTTGAAACCGGTATAGAAGGAGGCCCACGCGGCCGGGGTCAGCGGCGGTCGCGTGGAAAGCAGCGTCGACCGGGCTCCCTCGCCGGCCAGGGCGGAAAACGCCGGCATCTCTCCCTTCCCGGCCAGGTAATCGATCACCCTGAAGGTGGCTCCGTCCAGTCCGATGATGCAAACTCTCGACATGGGGGTCACTCCCGGTTTCCAGTTTCACGCCATGGTGCGCATTCGCGACTTGATGACGCCGATTATCATCCGGTCCTGCTCGTTCAGGCCCAGCAGCAGCAGGCATCCAACGTAGACGGCTACCTGGGCCAGCGCGAGGCCGATCAGCACGAACAGCCCCTCGCTGCCGGGGATCATCCACCGCGCCAGGAATACCATCGCCACGCTCACCAGTGCCGCAGCCACCGGCTTCAGGTAACCGTGATCATACGCCTGTATGTGCATCAGTAACCATATCTCCACCGCCCGGGTAAAGTTGAGCACGAAGTACCCGGAAGCGTTGGCGACCGCCGCCCCCACCATGCCTACCCTCGGTATCAACAGGAAGCAGAGAGTTACGTTGATCGCCAGGGTTAAAGCGACGTTCATCAGCTCCAGCCGCGAGTGGCCGGACATGATCACCATGTGTCCTATCGGGCCGCTCGCGGAGTCGAACATCTTTCCCAGGGCCAGCAGGGCCAGCGCGGCGCTACCGGCAACGTAAGCGGAACCAAAGACGCTCATAATGGGAATGGCAAAGAGAACCAGCAATAGAAACACCGGCAGGCTGATGGTGAAAACCCAGCGGGTGACTGTCTTGAACAGGGCGCCCAGCTTGTCAAGCTCCTGCCGGTTGCTCAAGTCGGAGATCATCGGCATGAAAACGATGCAGAAAGCACCGAGAACGATGGTGGTAGCCGTGGCCAGTCGCATCGCCGCGCCGTAAAAACCCACGTTGGCCGAAGTGCTGAGATAGCCCAGCAACAGCAGGTCCGACCAGAGCAGGGCCTGGTTGAGAATGTTCGCGCCTGCCATGGGCGCCGAATACGATAGCATTTCCCGGGTGGGAAAAGCCGTTTCCCTTTCACCGGGATCGGCCGCCGGCAAAATCCTGAAGGCAAAGAAGGCCGCCAGCGCCGTAGCGATGCATAGCGCCCCCACGTTGGCCCAAACGACACCGATCAGGCCCGCGCCCAGGAGCAGGAAAGCCACCGACAAGGCTACTTTCGAGACCTGCTCGCCAAAGTCCCGGCTGTACACCTGGTACTGCATGTAATGCATTCCCTGGGTAGTGGCATTGAACAGCTTCGCCGCCACCCAGAAAGGAACCGCGAGGGAAAAGATGCGCAAGCCCTGCATGGCCGTGCTGCTACCGTCGAAGAGAATGTCCGCCAGCCTGGGAGCCATGAACAGCAACACGGCGGTAGCAGCAAACGAGATCGGCAACGCCAGCCGTAGCCCCGTCTGCAGGGCCCTCCTGGCGTTACGATAGCTGCCTTCGCCCACGTACATGGAGACATAACGAACCACGCCGAAGCCCATTCCCGCCGTGGCGACGAGCCCGGCAATGGTGACGATGGTGGCCATCAGAAAGTAGTTACCCAGCTCACTGGGCATGAGCAGGCGTGCGAGCACCACGGTATAGCCGTAGAGAATTACCTTCTTGCCGATGGAGCCGGAGAAGTTGATCGCCGCGCCCTTGGCGAGGTGAGTAAGCGATGCCTGGTCGCTCCGCCCTTCATCGTCATCCTCCCAAGGGTGCCCGTTCGCAGGAGCCGTTCTGTTGATTTTCGCTGGCATTCAGGGCTGGATGATGGCTGCGATGCGGTCCGCCAGCTCCCGGATGTGTACAGCGGGCTCGAGATCCTCGTCCGCGCGAATGAGGGAAAAGGCATCATCTTGGGTGTGCATTCCGGTCAGGTGCCCCTCGACGAAGATTTCATTCTTGGCCATGGATCCCTTGAGGTCCATGCCTTCCGCGGGCAAAGCCACCAGGTCCGGTGCTGCCTGCGTGTGTGGACCCTCGTAGAGCTCGATCCCGGCAACGACGGCATCGATCACCCTTGCTCCGGACTCGGGATCCTTCAGTTCCAGTAGCGCCCGGCTCAACTCGCTGCATACTTGCTCGTATTCACGCCCGGACGATACGCTTCCCTCCGGTTCGCGCCCCTCGAGATTCACGTAAATCCTTCCCGGATCCATGCAATAAGCCCTGGTGGTGGAGGGATCGATATCGGCTATGGTACGCGGAGAATCACCCTTCAGCGACAGGAAACCCTCCTGGCGCAGGAAAGCATTGAGAAAAACCTCCCGCCTGATACCGGCGAAGCCGTGATCGGAGAGCATGAATAGGGCAATACCATCCGGCAGCCCCGATACGAATTCGCCGATGATCTCGTCCAGCCTCTTGTAGTAACGGGTGAACTCGTCGGCATAAACGGGGTCTTCGTTTTCGTAATGCCTCCACATGAAGTGGTGCAACCTGTCGGTACCGGTGAAGACGCACACGAAGAGATCCCAGTCTTCCTGCTTCCAGAAGTGGTGCATCACCTCGCGACGCTTCTCCAACGTTTGGTGAAGGTCTTCCAGAAGAAGATCGAGAGACTCTCTCCCCCGGGAAGCGTCCACGTCTACCCGGTAACCGACTTTCTCCAGATACTCGTAAGCCTCGGCTGGATACGTGGCCCGCTCGAGGCTGGGAGCGACGAAACCCGACACCAGGATGCCGTTCAGCTCACGGGCAGGATAGGTGGAAGGCACGTTCAACACGCAGCAGCGCTTCCCCTGGGCGCTGAAGCGTTCCCACATGGGCTCTACCTTCAGGTGATTATAGTTGGGAAAGTAGAGCTCGTAAGTGCCCGGTTTCCTGTCGGTGAATCCGTAAATACCGTGCCTGCCGGGATTGACGCCGGTCATGAACGAAGCCCAGGCCACGGAAGATATGGTGGGAATTTCCGTCTCCATGCGCGTCAATCCACCTTCCGACGCAATGGCGGCCAGCGCCGGCAGATTACCCTTGGCTATCTCGGCATCGAGAAAGCTGAACGGCGTTCCATCGAGACCGATGACCACGGCCCGCCCCCCGTCCGGTCCCCTCGTATTCATTGCTCATCTCCAGTCAGTCGGTGGTTCAAGATCCGCCTCCGCCCCCTGTAAAACCCTGTCCCGGCCAGCCCTTGCTCTTTCCGAAGGCTCATTCTAACAGCACGTGAGGCCTGAGAAACAATCGTGGCTCCGGGAAAGAGAAATCGTCCGTTCAGTCGAGAAGATCATCGGTGGCGGCGAGGGCCAATCAGTATGCTCCCCGCTTGCGGACGATGGCCAGGACCGTTCTCAATATTATCTTCAGGTCCCACCTCAGCGTCCAGTTGGTGACGTAGATGTAATCCAGTTGCACCATTTCCTCGTAGGGAATGTCGCTGCGTCCGAGTATCTGCCACAGGCCGGTGATTCCCGGCTGGACCTTGTGCCGCATGTCGGCGGTCCCCGTGCATTCCTCCGCCTCCTCCACCGGCAGGGGGCGGGGGCCCACCAGGCTCATCTCGCCGCGAAAAACGTTGATCAGCTGCGGCAGCTCGTCGATGCTCAACCTCCGGATCACCTTGCCCACCCTGGTAATCCGCGGATCTTCCTTCATCTTGAATATGGGGCCGCTGGCGTCGCTGTGCTGTTCCAGCTTTTCCTTCATCTCCTCGGCATCGGCGCGCATGGAGCGGAACTTGTACATCATGAACCGCCGGTGATTCTTGCCCATGCGTTCCTGCTTGAAAAAGACCGGTCCGGGCGAGTCCAGCTTGATGAGAATGGCCACGAGCAACAGCACCGGTGAAAGCAGCACCGCCGCCAGGGTCGCAATGAACAGGTCCAGCATGCGCTTGGCGGTGCGCATCAACCAACCGTGCCTGGCATAGCGCGGCAGGCTCACCAAGGTCAACCCTTCCACGTCTTCCATCTCTACCCGCGCCGACAACGCCTCGAAGAAGCGCGGCACCACGCTCACTGCCACCTTCATCTCCTGGCACTCGTGTATCACTTCCAGGATCCTGTCGTACGTCGTTTGCGAAAAAGCGATCAGCACCCTGCTGATACCGTACTGGTCGATGATGTCTCTCAGGTCCGACGGCCGCCCCAGCAGCTGCACTTCCGCCTCGTCCTCGTCTGCCAGGCCCGAGTCGAGAAAACCTACCACCTTTAGGCCGTATTCCTTGTGGCGATTCAACCTGCCTATCAAGCTGCGACCCACTTCACCGGCACCCACCACCAGGGCGTAGGTCTGGAAGGGATTGTAAAAAGAGAGGCCTATCCGCACCACCGCCCGCGCCAGCGGCAACAGGAAAATCAGCAGCATCCAGGCGAAGGCCACGAAAACCCAGATACTCTTGAAGGAAATGTCATCGGCGGCCGTGAGCAGGAGAATGGATACACTGAGCCAGGCTCCCACGGCGAGCGCCCCTATCGTTTGCGGCAACTCGTCGAAGGTGGACACGGAAAGGCGCAGGACCTCGCGCCGGTAGACGCCGAACGACGTGAAAACGATCAGCCATACGGGCACGGTCATCAGCCCCAGGAACAGCAGGCGTTCGTCGACCACGCCCATCGCGGGCCCCAGCAGGCTTTCCAGCAGCCCGTCTTCATTCCATGCCTGTGTCATCAGGAAGGCCAGGAACAGCGCCAGCGAGATGGTAACGGTGTCTACCAGCGGTATCACCGCGCCCCTGACGATCCGTACCACTTTCAGCTCCGGGCGCTGCGCCTTCCCGCTTCCGCTCTCGTACGGCAGGAAACTCCAAGCATGCGAAGCACCCCCCTTGCAGGCAGCCTGATCTGACTCAGGAGTATAGCCCATGACATCCTTTCCCCTAGTGGTGCAGCATAGCAGCATTTCAGGCGCCTGGGGATGGTGATCCTGAGTAAAACCTGAGGTTCGCCGAACTTGCCTGCGTGCCGCTGCTAGCTTTTTATACTCCAAAATCAATCAAAAGTCAATAACTCTTGATAAGAGGAGCCCATGCTGCCGCGACTGCCGGCAATCACCAACCGCCCCGCTCAAGCCTTTTCCACTCGTACCGCACACACCTTCAGTTCCGGTATCTTGCATATCGGGTCGCGGGCGGTATTCGTTAACAGGTTGGCGGCCGCCTCGGCGTAATGGAAGGGCAGGAACACCGAGCCCCGGGGGGTGCTGTCGGTGAGGCGGGCGGCGGCGGTGATGCTGCCGCGGCGGCTGGTGACGGTGATCCGGGTCCCGTCCTCGATGCCCAGTTTCGCGGCGTCGGCGGGATTTATATCCACCAGCGGCCCCGGCACCAGCTGGTCGAGGCTGCGCGAGCGCCGGGTCATGCTGCCGGTATGGAAGTGCATCAGGTCGCGGCCGGCGTTGAATATAAAGGGATACTCGTCGTCGGGAAGCTCGTCGGCGGGAATGAAGTCTACCGCCGCCAGCTTGCCGCGGCCGCAGATGAACTCCTCCTGGTGCAGGATGGCGGTACCCGGGTGCGACTCGGCGGGACAGGGCCACTGGATGCCGCCCTTTTCTAGGCGGGCGTAGCGGATGCCCCCGTACTGCGGCACCAGCTGCCGGACCTCGTTCATCACGTCCTTGGGGCTCTGGTACTGCCAGTCGGCCCCCATGGCGTTGGCGACGTCGCGCACGATGCGCCAGTCGGGCCGCGCCTCCCCGGGCGGCTCCACCGCCTTGTGCACCCGCTGCACCCGCCGCTCGGTGTTGGTGAAGGTGCCGTTCTTCTCGGCGAAGGTGGCGCCCGGCAGCACCACGTCCGCCAGCGCCGCCGTCTCGGTAAGGAAGATGTCCTGGACCACCAGGAAGTCGAGGTTCTCCAGCCCCGATTTCACGTGCGCGGCGTCGGGATCGGAGAGCATCGGGTTCTCCCCCATGATGTACATCGCCTTCAGCTCGCCGGTGCCCGCGGCCTCGATCATCTCGGTGACGCTGAGACCCGGCCGGGGATCGATCTCCCCGCCCCATGCTGCCGCGAACCGCTCCCGGGCTTCGCCGTCCTCGACGCTCTTGTAGCCCGGCAGCAGGTTGTAGAGCCCTCCCATGTCGCAGCAGCCCTGGACGTTGTTGGCTCCCCGCAAGGGGTTGACGCCGGTCCCCGGCAGGCCGATGCTGCCGGTAATCATCGCCAGGTTGGCGATGCTGCGGACGTTGTCGGTGCCGTGCGCGTGCTGGGTGACACCGAGGCAGTAAACGATGGCGCTGCGGCCGGAGCCGGCGAAAAGGCGGGCCGCCGCCCGGATGTCCTCCTCGGCGATGCCGGTGATCGCCGCCGCCTGCCCGATGGACAGCTCTTCCAGGCTGCGGCGCAGCTCCTCGTAACCCTCGGTGCGCATCTCGATGAAGGAGGAATCCTCCAGCCCCTCCTCGACGATCACCCGCATCATCGCCTTCAGGAGTGCCACGTCGGTGCCGGGGTTCAGCGCCAGGTGGATGTCAGCACGGCGGGCGAAGGTGGTGGCCCGGGGGTCGATCACTATCAGCTTCATCCCCGCCGCCAGCGCCTGGTTCAGGCGCATGGCGATCACCGGGTGGGCGGTGGTGGTGTTGGAACCCATCAGCAGCACCACGTCCGCCGTCACCAGGTCGGCGATGGAGTTGGTCATGGCCCCGCTCCCGAACGCTGCCGCCAGACCGGCGACCGAGGGAGCGTGTCATAAGCGGGCGCAGTGATCGACGCTGTTGCTGCCGATCACCGAGCGCATCAGCTTCTGCAGCAGGTAGTTGTCCTCGTTGGTGCAGCGGCCCGAGGCCAGGGCCCCCACCGCCCGGCCGCCGTGCTCGTCGCGGATGCGCTCCAGGTTCGCCCCCACCTCCTCCAGCGCCTCTTCCCAGGAGACCGGCACCAGCTCGCCGTCCCTGCGTACCAGCGGCTGCTTGAGCCGGTCCGGGTGGTGAATGAAATCGAAACCGTAACGTCCCTTGACGCAAAGGCTGCCTTCGTTCACGGCATAGGGATTTTGCGATGAAACCTCGATTACCCGCCCCTGGTAGACGTGCAGCGTCAGCGAGCAGCCCACACCGCAGTAACAGCAGACCGTGTCCACTTCCTGCACCTCTTCCGGGCGCCCCCGCAGCGGCAACGGTCGCTGCTTCATGCTCATGCGGTTGTCCAGGGCCCCCGTGGGGCAGGCGGAAACGCACTGGCCGCAGAAGACGCAGTCGGTCTCCTCCAGGCCGCGGCCGTAGGCACATGTGACGTAGGTGTCCATGCCGCCTCCCGCCAGGGATACCGCCCGCGCCGCCACCAGCTCGTCGCAGATGGCCTCGCAGGCGCCGCAGGCGATGCACTTGCGGTAATCGCGGTGAATCACCGGGTTGGTATCGTCGAGGCGTGGCACCGGGCGCATGCGGCCCTGGAAGCGGTTCTCGGTGAGGCCGTACTCGATAGCCAGGCGCCGCAGGTCGCAGTTCTGCTCCGCCTCGCAGATGCACTGCATGCACCGCGCCGCCTCGCGGCGCGCTGCCTCGGGGCTGTATCCCAGCTCCACCTCGGTGAAGTCGTTGCAGCACTTCTCCGGGCAGAGCATGGGCATCGGCTGCCGCGGCGTCTCCACCAGCGGTTCCTGCTTGATGTCCAGGTAGACGGGCTCCGCGGGGGTGAACTTGCGTGCCGCCGCCACCACGTCATCGCCGGCGAGGTAGGCATCGATGTTGTCGGCGGCGCGGCGGCCCGCCGCCACCGCCTCGATCACCGTGGCGGCACCGCTGACCACGTCGCCGCCGGCAAACACCTGCGGCCGCGCCGTCTGCAGGGTCTGGGGATCCACCTCGATGGTGCCCCAGCGCGTGGTCCTGACGCCATCCTTCTCGGGCAGGAACAGGCGCCGCTTGCCGCCTTCCTCGTGGTACAGCTTGGGCTTCTGGCCGATGGCGACCACGATGGTGTCCGCCGGCAGGCAGAACTCGGTGCCCTCGATGGCCACCGGCCGCGGCCGCCGTCCTTCCTCGCTCGCCACCAGCTCCGCCTGCAGGCAGCAGAGGCCGGTGGCGCGGCCGTCGATCCCCTCGATGCGCTCGGGTATCGCCAGCAGCTGCAGGGAGACCCCCTCCGTCTCCGCCTCCTCCACCTCGGACTCGTGCGCCGGCATCTCGGCACGGCTGCGCCGGTAGACGATGGTGGCTTCCTCGGCACCCAGGCGGATGGCCGTGCGCGCGGCGTCCACGGCGGTGAAACCGCCTCCCACAACCACCACCCGCTTGCCTACATCGACTTTCTCGCCCGCCCGCACCCTGCGGAGGAAATCCACCGAAGAGACCACGCCCTCCAGCTCCTCGCCGGGAATCATCATCTGGTGGTCACCGTGGGCGCCCAGCCCCAGGAAGACGGCGTCGTAGCCGCGCTCCAGCAACCCGTCGATGTCGAAGTCGCGGCCCATGGCCACGCCGGTCTCCAGCTCCACCCCCAGGTCCCAGAGCTGCTCAAGCTCCTCCTCCAGCACCCTGGTGGGCAGGCGATACTCGGGGATGGCGTAGCGCAGCATGCCTCCCGGCTCCGGCAGCGCTTCCAGCACCGTCACCTGGTGGCCTTTCAGCGCCAGGTAATAGGCGCAGGTGAGGCCCGCCGGGCCGGCGCCCCCCACCGCCACCCGCTTGCCGCTGGGCTCGGCCTGGGGAAACGGCGGCTCGTCGTAACCCGCCGCCGCGGCGTCGTCGCCGGCGAAACGCTTGATGGTGCAAATGGATACCGGCGCGTCGTGATTGCCCCGGCGGCACACGTTCTCGCAGGGCCGCGGGCAAACCCGCCCCAGCACGCGGGGAAAGGGCAGGCGCTGCTTGATGATGCGCACCGCCTCGCGGGAATCGCCGCGGGCCACCGCCCCCACGTATCCGGGGATGTCCAGCTTGTCGGGGCAGCCGTTCTGGCACGGCGGCAGGCAGTAAGCGTTGTGGTCGGAGAGGATCAGCTCCAGGGTCAGCCGCCGCGCCTGCTTGAGCTCGTCGCTGTCGGTGGTCACGGACATGCCCGCGGCCACCGGCAGGGTGCAGGCGGTATGAAAGCCGCGCTCACCCTCGACGGTGACGATGCAGAGCCGGCACGAGGCCCGCGGCTCGATGCGGCCGTCGTAACAGAGGCGGGGGATCTCGATCCCCGCCGCCAGGGCGGCCTCCATCACCGTCTGCCCCGTCCACGCCGCTACCGGCGTGCCGTCGACGGTGATCTCTATGCGCTCGGCTTCTCTGGCTGCTGCTTCCGCCAACGATCCCCCTCAGGCGCTGGCCTGCTCGGCGGTCTCAGCCTCCGCTTCCGGCTTCAGTGGCAGTCCCCGCAGGTAGCGGTCGATGGAGCGGGCGCCGGTCTTGCCCGCGCCCATGGCCAGGATCACGGTGGCGGCGCCGGTGACGATGTCACCGCCGGCGAAGACCCCTTCCATGCTGGTGGCCAGCGTCTCCGGGTCGGCCACGATATTGCCCCACTTGTTGAGCTCCAGGTCGGGCGTGGCCTGGGTCAGCACCGGGTTGGAACGGGTACCGATGGCCATGATCACCACGTCCACGGGGATGCGGTACTCGGAGCCCTCCACCGGCACCGGCCGGCGCCGGCCCGACTCGTCCGGCTCGCCCAGCTCCATCTGGATGCACTCGATCTCTTCCACCCAGCCATCGTTGTCACCGATGATCTGCACCGGGTTGTTGAGCAGGTGGAACTGGATGCCCTCCTCCTCGGCGTGGTGGATCTCCTCGTCGCGCGCCGGCATCTCCTCGCGGGAACGGCGGTAGATCATGTGCACGTCCGCTCCCAGCCTCAGCGCCGTGCGCGCCGCGTCCATGGCCACGTTGCCGCCGCCGATCACGGCCACCTTCTTGCCCACCTTGATGGGCGTGTCGTACTCGGGGAACTTGAAGGCCTTCATCAGGTTGGCGCGGGTGAGGAACTCGTTGGCGGAGAAGACTCCATTGAGGTTCTCGCCGGGGATGTTCATGAACACCGGCAGCCCGGCGCCGTTGGCGATGAAGACGGCGTCGTGACCGTTGGCGAGCATGTCGTCGATGGTCATGGTCTTGCCGATGACGTAGTCGGTCTTGATTTCCACTCCCAGGCTCTCCACGTACTCGCACTCGCGGAAGACGATCTCCTTGGGAAGGCGGAACTCGGGGATGCCGTAGGTGAGGACGCCGCCGGGCTTGTGCAGGGCCTCGTAGATCACGACCTCGTAGCCCATCTTCGCCAGCTCGCCGGCGCAGGTGAGGCCCGCGGGCCCCGATCCCACCACGCCCACGCGCTTGCCCTTGGACGGGGCGATCTCCGGCTTGCCCGCCTTGCCCTGCTTGGCTTCCCAGTCGGCGGCATAGCGCTCCAGGCGGCCGATGGCCACCGGCTCGTGCTTCTTGCCCACGATGCAGACCTGCTCGCACTGTTCCTCCTGGGGACAGACGCGGCCGCAGACCGCGGGGAAGCTGGTCTTTTCCTTCAGCTTGGCGATGGCGCCCGCCGGGTCGCCGTGGGCGATGGCATCGATGAAGGCCGGGATGTCGATGCCCACGGGGCAGCCGCCGACGCACTTGGGCTTCTTGCACTGCAGGCAGCGGGTGGCCTCGGTGATCGCCTGCTCGTCGCTGTATCCCAGCGCCACCTCGTCGAAGTTCTTGGCCCGCTCATGGGGGTCCTGCTCGGGAATGGGCGTGCGGGGAATGGCCATCCGCTCCTTCTTGGAGAGCTCCTTGCCGCCGCCGCTGTTGTTCTTGCTCACGTCAGACATGCTTTATCACCCCGGCATTCCAAGTAGTAGTCGTACGCGATCTTCTCCTGCTCCAGGTACTGCCGCTGCCGCGACATCAACAGGTCGAAGTCCACGGCGTGGCCGTCGAACTCGGGGCCGTCGACGCAGACGAACTTGGTCTCGCCGTCCACCGCCACGCGGCAGGCGCCGCACATGCCGGTGCCGTCCACCATGATCGAGTTCAGGCTCACCACCGTCTTCACCCCGAAGGGCTCCGTGGTCTTGCAGCAGAACTTCATCATGATCGCCGGGCCGATGGCGTAGACCAGGTCCACGCCTCCCTCCTCGCAAAGCTCCTTCAGCGGCTCCGTCACCAGGCACTTGCGACCGTAACTGCCGTCGTCGGTGGTGACGATCACCTCGTCGCTGACCTCGCGCATCCGGTCCTCCCAGAGGATCAGCGACTTGGTGCGGGCGGCCACGATGGAGATCACCTTGTTGCCCGCGGCCTTGAGCTCGCGGGCGATGGGAAAGACCGGCGCCACGCCCACGCCGCCGCCGGCGCAGATCACGGTGCCAAAGTTCTCGATCTCGCTGGGCACTCCCAGGGGACCGATGAGGTTGGCGATGCTGTCGCCGACGCCGTAGGTCTGCAGCTCGCGGGTGGTCTTGCCCACCGCCTGCACCACGATGGTCACCGTTCCCTTGTCGCGGTCGAAGTCGGCGATGGTGAGCGGAATGCGCTCGCCCTCCTCGTGCAGCCTGACGATCACGAACTGCCCGGCCTTGGCCGCCCTGGCCACTGCCGGGGCCTCGATCACCTGCATGTAGGTGTCATCCGAGTAGTCTTCTTTTTCCAGTATCTTGTACATGGCCTCCTCTTGGCTCCGGTTCCGGCCCGGCCCCGCTGGCTTGCGGCGGAACCAGCCGCCTCGCGGGTTCGACCGCAAGCGAGCAACCTCGCCGGAACTTTTTGCTTTAGACGATGTGTTTCAGCGCCGACGCCACCATGCCGGCGGCACCGCGGCCGGCGCTGCAGATGCCTGTTTTTACCACGAGCGCCGCTACCTGCTCAAGCGCCTGCACGTCCAGCGGATAGTGCTCCAGCATCTCCGCCATGCGTGCCGAGCCGATACGGCAGGGCACGCAGTAACCGCAAAGGCCGGCGGCGTTGTAGGCCGCCGACTGCACGGCGATGGGATAGATATCGCGCCGGTCCCTGAGCACGTGCACCGTGCGCCAGCGGGGGTTGTCCGCCGTCTCCAGCTCGCCCACCGCCTGGTCCAGCTCGCCCTCGGTGAGAAACACGCCCGACAGGCCGCCCAGCAGCGCCTCGGCGCCGGCCTCGGCGCCCGCCGTCTCCATCAGCTCCCGCACCGTCACCGAGGGCGTCGCCTCCACGATCCCGGGCCGTTCCACCACGGCGCCGGATACCTGGTAGAGGCGCGTATCCACCCGCTCGCCACTGGCGAGAACGGCGGTGATGGCGGCGAAAACCTCCACGCCGTCCACCAGCACCGGCCCGCCCCAAAGGCTCAATTCTTCCTCGGAAGCCTTTCCCGCCAGCGGCCGCCGTCCCTCGATGGCCGCCAGCACCGCGCTCTCCTCGGAGCCCACCAGGCTGCGGGGGCCGCAAAAGACCTCCACCCGGAAACCGGGCTCCCAGGCTTCCATCATCGCCTTCGCCACGGAGGCCAGCGAGCGGCAGCGCTCTGCCGATCCCGGGTCCACGTAGACGAAGCCGCGCTCGGCGCCCAGCGCCAGCGAGGCGATGAACATGCCCTCCAGCACCGCCCAGGCGTCCGCCGCCAGCAGCTTCTGGGCCTGGCCCGCCACCGGGTCGCCGGCACAGGCGTTGGCGACGATCACCGGGGGTTCGAGCGCCGTCGCCGCCCGTTGCCAGCCGGCGGTGTTGCGGGTGATCTTTCCCAGCACCACCTCGGAGAGCACCTGCTCCGGCTTTATCTCCCGCGCCCGCGCCAGCGCCTCCAGGCCGCCGCTTCGGCGATACGCCTCCAGGTCCGCCGGCGGGTCCTCGAAACGCGCCGCCAGGGGGCCGCGCGTGAGCACCGCCGCCGCTTCCGGCTCTACCACCCGGCTGAAGAAATCGGGTTCATCTGCCTCCGGCAGCCCCGGGCGCGCCCGCTCCGCCTTCTCGTCGAACACCAGGCCCGGGAAAGACGCCGCCACCGCGTAGACCTGGGTCAGCGAAGCCCGCCGCTGGCGCGCCAGCAGCTCCAGCGCTTCCTCCCCGAGAAAGCCCTGCTGCCGCTGCAGCTCCCTGAGCACCTCGGCCAGCGGGCTGCCGCTCATGGAATCGATGATGTCCGCTGCGCTGGTGGCCATCCGCTGCCGTACTCTCTTCCGCCGCTACCCGCGCCGGCTACTTGAGCTCGGCGTCGGAAACTGAATAAAGCGACTCGTTCCGGAGGGCGTTGATCAGCCGCACCGTGCGCATCATCTCCGGGTCGCAGGCGTTGACGATCGCCGAGGTGAGGCCGCAGGCGGCCAGCATCGGCAGGAAGGCCCGGTCGATGGCGCTGCGCAACTCGTCCGGGGCGCCGTTGGAGGTATTTGAAAGGCCACAGGTTGTCTGCACCGGCGGATCGAAGACCTCCGGCAGCATCTTCAGCACCTCCTGCACCGCCACCGCGTGCGCCTGGCCCACCTCGACGCCGATGGGCAGGATGATGGGATCGATCCAGATGCGCTCGTTGGGGATGCCCAGCTCGTTGGCGGCGGCGACGATCTCGTAGGCGATGGCGATGCGCTCGTCGGTATCGATGGGAATGTGGGTGGACATGGTGAGGCCGATGATCTCGCAGTCGTACTTCGCCGCCAGCGGCAGGATGTCCTCCATCTTGTCCGGCTGGGCGCTGAACGAGTTGAGCAGCGGCGGCTTCTTGCAGGCCTGGATGCCGGCCTCCATCGCCTCGTGGTTGCTGGTGTCCAGGCAGAGCTGGAGGTCGGAGACCTCCTGCACCGTGTTCACCACCCACTCCATCATCTCCGGCCCGTCCTTGCGCGCCGGCCCCAGGTTGATGTCCAGCAGGTCGGCGCCGGCCTCGGTGCAGCGCTTGGCCATCTCCTGGATCGGCCCCGGGTCGCGGTCCTTCATCGCCGCGCCGATGCTCTTGGACATCACGTTGATGTTCTCGGCTATGGTCTTCAACACGTCCTCCTTGAAAGCTGGTTTGATGTCGGCCCCGGGGCGCCGGGGTGATCGCGGGCGCCGTTGCCCTTCCGGCACCGCCCGGCGCAGATGTCACCGGGTCCGGCGGCCGGGAACCGTGGCCTAGTATTCTACAACGATGCCGATCCCGGTTTCAGCCCGGCGCGGGCGGTTATCTCCGGCACCGCCTCTTCCCATTCCACCGCCATGATGTGCACGCCGGAAACGCCCTCCACGGCGCGCACCTGCTCGATGATCTCCACGCAGATGTCGATGCCCTCCTCGGCGGCGTCGGTGGCGTCCTCCATGCGCTTCACCACCGCGTCGGGCACGTCCATGCCGGCGACGCGGTTCTTCATGTACTTGGCCATGCCGGCGCTCTTCAGCGGCGCCACGCCGGCGAGAATGTGGCACCTCTCGGTGATGCCCAGTTCCCGGCACTGGGCCATGAACTCCGCGAACTTTTCGGTATTGTAGACGATCTGGGTCTGCACGAAGTCGATGCCCGCCTCCACCTTCTTGGCCAGGCGGATCGCCCGGAAGGGGAAGGGATCGGCGTAAGGGTTGGCGGCGGCGCCGATGAACAGCTCCGGCGCCACGGTGATCTCCTCGCCGCACTGGAAGGCGGGGACGTCGCGCATGTCCTTGACCATCCGCACCAGGGTCACCGAGTCCAGGTCGTAGACACCCTTGGACTTGGGATGGTTGCCGAAGCTCTGGTGGTCACCGGTGAGGCAGAGCAGGTTCTTCACCCCCAGGGCGGCAGCCCCCAGGATGTCGGCCTGCATCGCCAGGCGGTTGCGGTCGCGGCAGGTCATCTGCATGATCGGCTCCATCCCCTGCTCGATCACCAGCTTCGCCGCCGCCATGCTGCTCATGCGGGCGATGGCCGTCTGGTTGTCGGTGATGTTCACCGCGTCGACGTGCCCCGAGAGGATGCGGGCCTTGTCGATGATCACCTGGGCGTCGGCGCCCTTGGGCGGTCCCAGCTCGGCGGTGACCGCGAAGTTCCCCGCCACCAGTACCTTTTCCAGGGTGGAACCGGACTTCATGGCTTGAATCCTTCCTTGTGGAAGGTCCGCGGGCCCCCGTGCTTGGACCAGGACCAGTTCCGCGGCCCCAGGATCTTCTTCAGGTCATTCTCCATCCCCAGCCGCTTGAGGCGATCGTGGATCGACTGCCAGATGCACTCCACCTCGGGCGAGATCTCGCAGCGACCTCCCTGGGAGCCGCCGCAGGGGCCGTTCAGCAGCTCCTTGGCGCAGCGGGCGATGGGACAGAGCCCGCCGGTCTTGTGCAGCACGCAGTCGCCGCAGGCCACGCAGTACTCGCTCCAGGTGTGGTGCTCCTTCACCATGCCCAGCATCTTGGTGTTCATTCCCGGCACCACCCGCACGTCCTGGTAGCGCTCGGCCAGCGCCTGCGGCCCGATGCTGCAGGCGGTGGAGAGGATGAGATCCCGGCCTTCCACCTCGTCCTTTATCTCCTCGATGTACTCATGCTCGCACTGCCGGAGCACCGTCACCGTGTCCACCGTGCCCCCCAGCCCCTCCCGGCGGCGGTGCAAGCGGATCTTGGCCGCCAGCTGCTCCGCCTCCTTCTCGCCGCCGGTGAGGCAGACGGCGACGCAGGTATTGCATCCCACCACCAGGATGTTCTGGTAGGGATCGGTGAACTGCTTGATCTTGCGAAATGGTTTTGGCTTGGCAACTATCATCGGTTACCGCAATGCTCCCTTGGTCGTGCCGGGCGGCCCGGCGTCACTTTTCCGGCGCTCCCTTGCCCTGGAGGCACTTCTTCTCTCCCACTACCACCAGCTCGATGGCGTCCGGGTCCATCTCGATGTCCTCCAGCGCCGCCCGCGCCTCCGCCACCGCCGCCTGCGTCTGCCGGTGGCCGTGCTTGAAGTGGCCGTCATCGTCGTCGCTGCAGACGGCCACGTAAACCTTCTCCGCCCCCGCCTCCAGCGCCCTCAAAAGCATCAGCACGCTCACGCGGGCGGTGCAGGGAAGCAGCACCGCCGCGGCATCGGGCGCCACCCGCGACTGGGGATACCAGCAGCCGATCTCCAGCTCACCGCCGCCGGCGAGCTTTTCCTCGATCTCCGCCAGCACCTGCTCCTCGCTGCGCACTTCCAGGTCGATCGCCTTGGCGGGGCACTGGGTGTAACAGATGCCGCAGGCCTGGCAGGCCGCGGGATCGATGCCCCCCAGGCCATCCTTGTCGGCCCACGGCGCCCCGTAGGGACAGACACGCACGCAGGTGAGGCAGGAAACGCACTTGAGCTGCGAGTAACGGGCGCCGCTGCCACAAAGCAGGCAGCGGGAGGCCTCGCAGCGGGCGTCCACCTCCGCGAATCCCAGCTCCACCTCCTGGAAATCCTCGATGCGCTCCTTGCTGTCGCGCGCCGGCATCCGCCGCCGCGGCGCCGGCTTCACGTAGCCCTCGCGCAGCCTTTTCGGCAGCTCGCCGATGGGGTCGGGATCGGGCAGCTCCGCCGCCGCCACCCCCAGGTAACGGGCGATGGCCACGGCGGCGCGCTTGCCGCTGGCGATGGCGTTCACGGCAGCGCCGGGGCCGGTCACCACCTCACCGCTGGCAAAGACGTCGGGGCTGGTGGTGGCCTGGCGGTCGGCGTCGAAGACCAGCAGCCCCCGCTCGTCCAGGCGCGGCCCGCCGTCGTCCACGAAGGAGAGATCCGACATCTGGCCGATGGCGATGATCACCGTGTCCCCGGGCAGGGTGGAGAGCTAGGTCTCGCAGAAGGTGGGGGCAAAGCGCCCCTGCTCGTCGAAGACCGACTCGCACTTCTTCATCTCCAGGCCCTCGACCCGCCCGTCGCCGACGATGCGGTTCGGCCCCTGGCTGCAGATGATCTCGATGCCCTCGCTCACGGCGTCCTCGATCTCCCAGGGATGGGCCGGCATCTCGTGGTCCGCCTCCAGGCAAACCATGGTCACCTTGCCCCCCGAGAGCCGCCGGGCCGAGCGGGCCACGTCGATGGCCACGTTGCCGCCGCCGATGACGATGATCTCCTCGCCCAGCTTCACCTCGCGGCCGGCGTTCACGTCCTCCAGGAAGGGCACCGCGAGGAGCACCCCCTCCAGGTCGGCGCCGGGGATGGGCAGCGGGCGGCTGCGGGAGAGCCCCACGGCGATGAGCACGGCGTCGAACTCCTCCCGGAGCTGGGGCAGGGTGACGTCGCTGCCCACGGAAACACCGGTCTTGATCTCCACGCCCATGCCGGTGATGTACGCGATGTCCTGGTCGAGAATCTCCTTGGGCAGGCGGTACTCGAGGATGCCGGTGCGCAGGAAGCCCCCCGGTTCCGGCTGTTTTTCAAAGATCACCGAGCGAATCCCCATCAGCGCCAGGTCGTGCGCCGCCGCCAGCCCCGAGGGGCCGGAGCCGATCACCGCCACCCGCTTGTCGCCGTACTGGGGCTCGGGCGGTGGCGGTACTTCGCCGGCCGCCGCGGCGCCGTCGGAGGCGGCGCGCTTGAGATTGCAGATGGCCACCGGCTCGTCCACCTGTCCCCGGCGGCAGCTGTCCTCGCAGGGATGGGCGCAGATGCGGCCGATCACCTGGGGCAGGGGGTTGGTCTCCCGCACCACCGCCAGCGCCGCCGCCGGCTTGCCCTCGGCCACCAGCTGCACGTAACGCTGGACGTCGGTATGGATCGGGCAGGCCACCTCGCAGGGCGGGCGCAGCGCCTCGTCCCCGGAGACCGGCCGGGAAACACTCCTGGTTATGGTGGGAATGTCAGCCATCTCTCCTGCCGGCGACGGACGCCGGCGGCATCAGTGGCCGCACCTGCTTCCGCCGCCCAGCCGTGCCTCAGTTTTCGCTGATCTGCTTCAGGTACTTGGGAATGTCGGCGGCCTCGCGCACGCCCACCTGCACCTGCCAGCCCTCGCCCAGCTCCTCTTCCAGCTCGCCGGAGATCTGCGCCACGTAACCGGGGATGGTCACCTTCTTGTGCGGCGCCTTCTCCTCGATGCCGCTCTTCTTCAGGAAGGGGGCGATGGCGTCGGCGACGAACTTGCCCGCCGCCCAGGCGGTGAGTACCGACTGGCCCTCCACGTCCATCACGCAGAGCCACGCGGGCACCTTGCTGGCCTCCACTTCCGAGGAGACGGTGAAGTAGGTGAGCGAGAAGTTGGTGGTCACCAGGATGGGCGCGTTCTCGTCCGGGTCGTTGATGGGATAGATGCCCTGGTCCATCTGCATCGGCCGCTGCGGATCGGTGTAGATGTTCTGCGCCAGGTAGAGCAGCGGCATGGTCCGCGCCGGGTCGAGATCGGAGAGGATCACCAAACCGGCGTACTTAGCGATGAAGGTGGAAGCAAAGACGGCTTCCTGCATCTTGTCGTCGGTCATGTTGCAGGGAAAGCCGATGGTGGGGAAACCAAAGGGCCGGAAGGTCTGCTTCACCGCCGCCCGGCGGATCAGCGTCTGGTCCCTGAGCACCTCGCCCAGCGTGGCCGAGGAGGGATCCAGCACCACTTCCTTGAAGTCGCCGTCGACGGCCTTCTGTCCCAGGTCCGCCAGCGCGTCCAGGGAATCGGCCTTGATGGCGAAGGGAACGTCCAGCTCCTTGGCCACCGCGGAGACGGCGTCGAAGTTGGACTCGGTGGCCGCGTAGAGCAGCGGCTTCTTGTCCTTGAGCGGCTCCGCCGCCTGCTTGAGCGCCTCCGCGTCCTCGCTCACCAGCACCAGCGCCGCGCCCGCCTTCTCGTCCGCCTTGGCCGCCAGTGCCGCCAGCGCCGCGCCGTCGGCGGCCTTCACCGCCGCCACCCGCGGCCGCAGCGTCTGGCCCACGTAGTTGAATTCCTGCTGGGACAGCTGCTCGAGGATACCGTCCACCTCGGCGTCGTCCATCTCGTCGCTGATGAGCACGCCCAGCCCCGGCATGTGCTCGAAGCGCTTCTCGTGCCGGTAGAGCACCGTCTCCTCGCCGATGGTCACCGCCATGTCGCCGGCGCCGATGGTCACCCGGCGCACCGGCGGCGCCGAGGCCTCGCCCAGCTCCGCCTTCGCCTCGTCGGAGACGTAGGGGCACTGGTCCAGCTCCGCCTTGCCGGCGGCGAGTTGCATGGCGAACGCCATGCAGGTGGCCTGGCCGCACTCCTTGCAGTTGGTCTTGGGAAGCAGCTTGAATATTTGCAGCCCGCTGAGTGCCACTGGTTACACTCCCTTCTCCACAGACAACAGTTTTCATCACCGGCGGCAGCCGTTAAGCCGCAGCCTTGCCCGCCCGCCGTACGCACGGCATGTACGTTTTTCCACCGGCGAGGCCGGAACGGTCAGAACAGGGGATCCATCTCCAGCGCCGGATGACCCACCTTGGTGAGGTATTCCAGCACCTCTTCCTCCTCGACGCCGTCCTCCTCGGTGGCGATCTTGTCCACCAGGTCGGGAACGCCTTCGCGCTCCGCCGCCTTCTGGAGGATGTCCCGGATCTCTTCCTTGAGCTCCTTGGGCATCCACACCAGGCGCTTGATGCCGCCGTCGGCGGCGATGAACTTGGGCGACCCCATGTAGAACTTGGAGTGACCCAGGAACCCGGGCGTCTGCACGCCGCCGCCCACGGAGCCGGCCAGCGTGGAGAACTTCATGCCCGAAGGGGTCTCCCCCTCGAACTCGCGGTTGACGGTCATGATGCCGTTACACATGGGCAGTACGCAGCTGATCACCTCGAAGCAGCCGCAGGAGGTCATGGGGTTCTCCATCATCGAGTAGGTGTTGAAGGCCTCCACCTGCCCCTGCGAGTGCTCCTTGACGTACTCGTTGACGCCGCTCCACTGCCCCCGCTCCGCGTCGATGGTCTCGCCCTTGGGCACCGGCTGGTTGCCGCCGGTGGGGTTCATCTCGTAGGCTGCCTTGCCGTCGAGCCAGTTGTAGGAGCCGCAGAGGCCCGGCCGCTCCGGCGTGATCACGCAGACGTGCGTGGGCGCGAAGCTCTGGCAAAGGATACAGGAATAGAAGGTGTCCACGTTCTCGTCGGTGAGGCTGCCCAGGCGCTCGTCGCGCTCCTGGTAGGCCTGGCGCGCCTTCTCCAGCAGCTTCTCCACCTCTTCCTGGCGGGTGTAGATGGTCACCTGCACCTTGTCCACCACCGCCGAGAAGTCGTTGTGGTAGCGGGCGTGGATGATCTTGCCCAGGTGCTCGAAGGTGAGCCCGGCGTCCTTGGCGCGCTTGCTGATGCGCATCCAGATGGTGTCGCGCTGGCCCATGTGCAGCACGCCCTCGGCCTCGTTGTAGAAGGTGTGGCCCTGGCGCTCGAGGATGGGCTCGAAGTCCTTCTGCATCTTGCGGCCGGTGACCTCCACGTGGATGCCGAAGGGGATGGTGGACTCCTCCTCCACCTCGTCGATCTCGGGACCCACCACTTCCACCTTGCCGTCCTCCACGTCCTCGGCGATCTCGGTGAGCTCGCAGCCCAGTGACTTGGGCCCGGCCATCTCCACCCAGTACTCGCCCTTGCGGATGCGCTCGCCCTCGAAGGCGGGGCTGTACGACACCGGCACCGGCACCTCGGTGACCACGACCTTCAGGCCCCGCACCTCGATGGCCTTGGCCACCATCTCGTCGTGGGGCACGTCGCTCACCACGTGCTCGTAGGTGCAGACGCCGGTGGGCAGGATCTCCGGGATCGGCGTGTCGGCGATGGTGGGGAAGCCGTAAGAGATGGCCCCCGCCGCGGTGGCGTACTTCTTGTCGGTGACCTCGCCGAAGGCCAGCACGAAGGCGAAGATGCGCTCCTTGTTGTACCGGAGCACGTTGCGGTAGTCGCCGGCCTCCACGCCGCCGAACGAGAGCGCCGCCCGGGTGGCGAAGCCCAGGGAGAAAATGTGACCGTAGATGGAAGGGCTGAAGGGCACCAGGCGCGTGTTCCAGCCCAGCTCCACGCCGCCTTCCACCAGCTGCTCGGCAAAGCTCACGCCCTGGTCCTTGCCGGCGATGGACACGTAGAGCATCTTCTGCTTCAGCTCGTTGGCGATCTGTACCGCCGTCTCCACGTCCGGCGCGGCACCGGTTATGGCGGCGAAGCCGGGGGCGGTGCCGTCCACGAACTCCACGCCGCGCTCGCGCATGATCACGTCGTCGGCGGCGCCCAGCCAGAGATTGTCATCGGTGGGAGCGTCGGTCTCGGTGTAGGTGCCCGGCTCCAGCACGTACTTGAGGGACTCGATGATCTCCTCCGAGAAGAGGGTGGCGATGCCGGCGTCCAGCGTGGTGCCCAGGTAGGGCGTCCACAGGTACTCCGCCGGCTTCTCCGGCAGCAGCTCGCGGGCGTGCTCCAGCACCTGCTCCATGTCCTTGACCTTCTCCACGCGGATGCCGGTGAGACCGTAGATCACCGGCAGGTAGTACCCGGTGTTGGGAAGCTCCACCGCGGCTTCCGGCCCCACGGTGTCGATCGCCTGCTTCAGTTTCTCCTCCGCCTCGGCGAAGATCTGGTGGGCTCCGGCGATCGCTGATGTGGCGATTATCTTGCTCATGGCATTCCTTTCAGTCCTGCAACCGGTTCCCGGCGCTTACAGTTCGCGCCGCGCCGCCATGTCCATCAGCACCCGTTCCTTCTCCTCGTGGATGCCAAGGGCGACGCGCTTCTCCTGGATGCGGCCGGTCACCATCTCCAGTACCTTTTCGTAGTCGGGCTCGAAGAGCAGCTGTCCGCCGACCTTCTCCTCCCAGCCGTTGCTCATCATCTCCACTACTTCCTTGCAGTCCTCCACCGGGTTGCGCACGCCGAAGACGACGTAGACCCCGGAGGCCGCAGCGTAAGTGCCGATGGCCAGCGCCTTCTCGCAGTAGTACTCGGGGCATATGGCCGCCACCGGCAGGTCGGAGATGTCCTCGCCCAGGCCGCCTTCCTCGACCACCTGGCTGAGCACGGTGAGGATGCGCGAGTTGTCGACGCAGCTGCCCAGGTGCAGCACCGGCGGCATGCCTACCGCCTCGCACACCTCGCGCAGGCCGTCGCCCGCTTCCTCCATCATCTCCGGCATCAGCAGTCCGTGCTTGCCGGAAGCGTGGGCGGCGCAACCCGTCTGCACCACCAGCACGTCGCGCTTGATCAGCTCCCGGGTCAGGTAGACGATGCCCGCGTCCTGGGTGACCCGGGGATTGTTGCAGCCGACGATCGCCACCGCTCCCTGGATGCGGCCGTTGATGATGTTGTCGTTCAGCGGCCGGAAGGAAGCCCGGTAGCGCCCGCCCAGCATGTAGTTGATATACTCGTGCGAGAAACCGGCCACCAGGTCGCCCTTCTGGCTGGGAATCCTCACCTCGCCCCGGTTCTCGTAGTTGTCCACGCCCATGCGCACGATCTCCTCGGCGATCTCCATCGCCCGCTGCTCGTCGAACTCCACGTGCACGGCGCCTGGGATCTTGGCCTTGGGAGAGGTGGTGATCAGCTTGGTGTGGTATTTCTGTGCCAGCGGCGAGAGCGCCTGCAGCACGCACTGCACGTCGACGATCATCGCGTCCACCGAGCCGGTGATGATCGCCAGCTCCTGGTGCAGGAAGTTGCCTGCCGGGGAGATGCCGTGGCGCATCAGCACCTCGTTGGCGGTACAGCAGATGCCCGCCAGGTTGATGCCCTTGGCCCCCTTGCTCTTGGCGTACTCGATCATCTCCGGCTTCTGGGCCGCGGCCACGATCATCTCCGAGAGCGTGGGCTCGTGGCCGTGGACGAGGATGTTCACCTCGTCCTCCTTGAGCACCCCCAGGTTCGCCTCCGAAACCAGCGGCTTCGGGGTGCCGAAGAGCACGTCGGAGAGGTCGGTGGCCAGCATGGCGCCGCCCCAGCCGTCGGAGAGCGAGGTCCTCAGGGCCTGGTCCAGCAGGTGCTCCACGTCCTGGTCCACGCCCACGTGGGTGCGGTGCATGCTCTCCACCACTTCGCGGTCCACGCCGCGGGGCACCAGGCCCAGCTTGCGCCAGAGCTCCTGGCGCTTTTCCGGCGCCCGCGCCACGTAGGAGAGCCCGTCCTCCACCACGCCGTTGAAATTGTCCAGCGCCTTGCGGGCCACGTCACCGGCGATCTCCATGATCTCGCGGCCCTCGGTCTCGACGCCCAGCATCTCCGCCACCCGGTTCAGCTTTTCCGGGTCCTTGATCTCGTAGCCCTGGACCTCGCCCTTGGACAGCGCCAGCAGGGTGCGGGCGATGTCACGGCCGTGGTCGGAGTGCGCCGCCACGCCCGCGGCCACGGCCCGCACGATGAAACGGGAGCCGATGGTGCCGTGGGTGGCGCCGCAGATGCCGGTCTTCTCCTCGGCGCCCTTGCCCACCAGGCGACAGGGTCCCATGGCGCAGAGCTGGCAGCAGGAACCGGCGGCGCCGATGGGGCAGGCCTTCATCTCGTCCACGCGTGAGAAGACGGTGCCAATGCCCTCCTCGGCGGCTATCTCCAGCATCTCCAGGGCTGCCTGGTCGATGCTCTTGGGTCGCTCTTCCTTTTTCTTCTTGCTTTTCTTTTCTGCGGAATCGCTCATGTTACTCGTTACTCCTTGGATTGTGCCTGGAGACCTTCGATGGCGGTACGCACCAGTTCCACAGCCCGTGGATGCCGCATCACCAGGACGTCGGTACCTGCCAGGAGAAGAGTCGCAGCGGTGATTGCCTCCCAGAGGATGCCCCGGGTCTCCACGTCCCCGTAGGTGGGTTCCTCCTCTTCGCTGACCCGGGATTCCTTGGCCTTCCAGGTCTCCGGGGCCAGGTTGTTGAAGATCGGCATCTGCATCTTGTCGTCACCCTGCAGCAGGGCGGCCAGCCGATCCCTCTCCATAATAGAATAGCAATACTCGAGGCCGTAGCCCAAGGCGCCGGTGGTGGGGTCCATGATGATCTTGTCCTCCGGCACTCCCAGCTGCACCAGCAGCACGTTGAGCTGCTTGGCCAGGTTGACATCCATGGAGGTGAATGCCACTACCGGCTTCTTGTAACCCATGGCGGCGGCGCCGATCAGCCGGTGGTTGGCCTCGTCGACGGGTCCCAGGGGAATGTTCTCGTCCGGCAGCGCCTCCGCCACCTTCTTCAGCACCTCGGCGTCCTTGTCCGGGGAGGCGGTGCCATAGACGAAAAGGGGCACGTCCACGGCCTCCGCCACCTGCTTCACCGTCTCGGCGGCGTCCTCCGGCGAGGCGTCGGTGCCGTTGGGATCGGTGCTCCTGAGTTGCAGGCAGAGCGCGTCGGCGCCGAACTGGTCCACGCACTTCTTGGCCCAGGCGACGGGGTCGTCCATCACGTCCTCGTACACCTTGCGCACCGCTTCCGGCCACTCCGGCTGCGGCTCGTCGTAGACCTCCATGGCGATCATCGGCGGGTTGGGAATGTCACCCTCCCACAGGTGGAAGGGAAAGGTCTGCTCGCCGCCGATGCGGCCGTCGCTGCCGACCACTACTTCCCTGATGTTGCCCTTGCATGTCTCAACCGGTGCATCGAAAGACAAGGCAATCCACTCCTTCAAGATGTTCGCCTGCGGGCGCGGCTGCTGCCGCGGCGCCCTTTTTTTGCGAAAAATAAAGGTTCGAGACGCTGGGCGCAGCCCTCACGGGATCGGCGCCGTTGCGACTCGGACCCAAATTCATCGGCGGGCCGTTTTACGGCATGGTGCCAGTCCGGCCTCACCAGCAGGCCCGTTCCCCACCCGGTACCCGCGGGCTATCGCCCTGCAGCGGGCCTGCATTAAAGGCAGATATTACCATCGCGGTGCGGGCGGGGTCAATATCGACGCCATGACATGCGTCACATCCGGGGCCGCCCGGGAAAATCCACAGCGGCGGCCCACGCGCAGCCCGTTCCCGGGACTGCCGCCGCCGGGCGAATGAGTAAAAAAGGGCACCGGGGGGATAGTAAAGGTTAAGGGTGCAAACGCGGACGAACCGCGGCACAAGGTTTCCGAATTCCCTGGAGGTTCGCCATGCCATACACCGCCGACGATCTGAAGAAAAAACTGGCATCCATGTACCCGGAGCTTGCACGGGAGGGCATCGACATCGAGCTCTCTTTCGATGCCGATCGTGACTCCTGGGTGGTGAGGTTCGTCAAGGGAGATCACAGCCGCTACGCCTTCCTGGCCGCCAAGGATGCCGACGAGTGCATGGAAGGGCGCCAGTGCCTCTACCTGGGCGTCCTCATCGAGCAGTATGCCAAGGACCTGGAAGAAGAGGTCGGCATCGGCAGCGCCGGCCGCTGATCAGCCTGGAGGCGATGGTAATGCCAGTATTGCACTACTCGGGCCAGACGGTGAAGGTGGACGACGAGGGTTACCTGGAGGACTTCGAGGCCTGGAACGACACCGTCGCCAACGCGCTGGCGGACAACCTGGGCCTGGCGCCGCTCACCTACGACCAGCTGGATATCCTGATGTTCATGCGCCAGTACTTCCGCAAGCACGGCTTCTTCCCGGTGATCAGGAGCGTTTGCAAGAACGTGCACCAGCCGGATGACTGTGTCGAGGAAGAGTTCATCGACCCCCTGGTCGCCTGGAAGATCGCCGGCCTGCCCCGGCCGGCGGACGAGGTGCTAACCTTTCTCGGCGCCGGGTAGCTCCCGGCTCGGTGGGGAACATTTCCGCGCCGAGATATGCTCCAGCAAGGTGAAGAGGCGGCCGATCGGCCGCCTCTTCGCATTCATCGGGTACCGCACCGGCGCGGGGCCGGTGATTCTCTTCGGCTACCTGCGCCTGCGCGCCAGTAGCAACCCGGCACCCGCCGCCGCCAACAGCCCCGCCGGCAGCAGGAAGGCGCCGGTCTCGGGCATGTTGGTGCGGGACTGGGTGTAGGCGTCGGGCTGGACGCCCCCGCCGGCAGTCGCCGCGGTCACGGTGAAGACCCGGGTGCAGGCCGCGGGCTGCTCGTTGTCCTGGGTGCCGAAGAAGACCACGTCGTGGGCCCCGGTAGCGGCATCGGCGGGAATGTTGAAAACAGCGCTGTAATCACCGCCGGTGGTCGACGTCCCGGAAACGAGCAGGTCGCCGGATATCGATTCCCAGTAGATCCCGAAGGGGAAGTCGGGCATTACGCCGGATCCGCTGGCGGTGACCTGCGTGCCCCCGGGGCCCTGGTTCGGGGCCAGGGTAAATGAGATGGTGCCGCAGTTGCCCTCCAGCGCCGTGGCGGGAGCCGCCAGTACCAGTACTGCTACCAGCGCCACCAGCGCCGTGATCAACCATTTCTTTTTCATGACTGCCTCCTCCGGCCGATCAGTAAAGGCTTTCCCGGTTCCTAGCCAGAGGAAACAGAAATATAGCTGACAGGAAGGCTATCCCATGGGCCAGGGCAACGCAAATGGCAGTTATAAAAAACGGGAAGCGGCCCTGGGGCCGCTTCCCGGTCATTGCTGCGCAGGTACCCGGTTCAGCGCGGTCTGTTACTGGCGCCGCCGCCGGTAGAGCAGGGCCGCGCCGCCTGCCACGAGCCCCGCGGCCGGCAGCAGGAAGAAGCCGGTGCTGGGCATGGTGGTGCGGGCCTGGGTGTAGGCGTCCTGCTGGACGGTGGGCGCGGTGCCGCCCGACTGCGTTTCGGTCACGGTGAAGTCCGCCGGGCAGTCCCGGTCATAGTCGTCGGAGTCGGTGCTGCTGAAGATGATCTCGTGGAGCCCCGGTGTGGCGTTGGTGGGAACGGTGACCGTATCGGTGGCCTCGCCCGAGTAATTGGTCCTGCCCGATGCCAGCAGCTCGCCGTTGGGAGAGTCCCAGTAGATTTGATACACGTTGTCGTAGTAGGCGCCGGTGGCGGTCACCGTCACCTGCGTGCCTGCCTGGCCCTGGGTGGGATCCAGGGAGACTTCAATGGTGCCGCAGTCGCCCTGGGCCGCGGCAGTGCCGGCAAGCGCGGACATGATCACCAGCGCTACTACCATCGTGAACAACAACCTGACTTTCATCTTGCCTCCAGTCTTCTTTACGTGAGCTCCCGTGGCGGGCTCCGCCACGCTTGCCGCCTTCCTTGCATCCGAACAGGTAATTCGCCGCTACGGCCGGTTCCGCCTGCGGGCCAGCAGCAGCCCGGTGCCCGCCGCCGCCAACAGCCCCGCCGGCAGCAGAAAGGCGCCGGTCTCGGGCATGGTGGTGCGGGCCTGGGTGTAGGCGTCCTGCTGCACGGTCTCGTTGCCGGTGGCGCCGGTGACCGTGAAGGTCTGCGGGCACTCCACGGTATCCTCGCTGTAATCGAGGCCGCTGAAGATGATGCTGTGGGCGCCGGGCGTGGCATTCGCCGGCACCGTCACCGTGGCCTGGAAACCGCCGCCGTTGTCGGTGGTACCCGAGTAGAGCGGCTGGCCCGAGACGGTATCCCAGTAGATGGAGTAACTGTCGTCGGACATCGCCCCGTCACCGCTGGCATTTACCGACGTGCCCGCGGGGCCGCTGTTGGGCGTGATGCTGAACGTCACCGAGCCGCAGTTCGCCAGCGCCGTCCCCGTGCCCACCGCCAGGAACATGGCTGCCAGCACCATGAAAACCAGAAACTTCCATTTCATCTCTGCCTCCATCCGATCCGGTTTTTCCGTTTCCTGATACCTTACCCGGCTGCGGCGAAAAAACACCCTGAGCCGGTTTGCCGCGTTTGCACAATGCTATCGGTCCCGGCTGGCGAGCTCCGCCGCCAACAGGGTATTCTTCAGCAGCATGGCGATGGTCATCGGCCCCACCCCGCCCGGCACCGGCGTGATCGCCCGCGCCCGCTCGGCGGCGGCCTCGAACTCCACGTCGCCCACCAGGCCGTCGTCGGTGCGGTTGATGCCCACGTCGATCACGGTGGCGCCTTCCTTGACCCAGTCGCCCTTGATCATCTCCGGGACACCCACCGCCGCCACCAGCACGTCCGCCCCGCGGCAGACGGCGGCCAGGTCCTTCGTGCGGGAATGACAGATGGTCACCGTACAATTTTCCTGCAATAGCAGGAGCGCCACCGGCTTGCCGACGATGTTGCTGCGGCCCACCACCACGGCGTCGGCCCCCTCGAGCTCGGCGCCGCTGCGCTTGAGCAGCTCGATGACCCCGGCGGGCGTGCAGGAGACGAACACCGGCGCTCCCACCGCCAGTCGGCCCACGTTCATGGGGTGAAAGCCGTCGACGTCCTTGTCGGGGCTGATGGCCATGAGCACCCGCTCGGCGTCGATGTGGCCCGGCAGCGGCAGCTGCACCAGGATGCCGTGCACGTCCTCCCTGCCATTGAGCTCCTCCACCAGGGCCAGCAGGTCCTCTTCGCTGGTGTCCGCCGGCAGCTCGTGCTTGAAGGAGTTGAAGCCCACCTCCTGGCAGGCCTTATCCTTGTTGTTCACGTAGACCTGGGAGGCAGGGTCTTCCCCCACCAGCACCACCGCCAGACCCGGGGTGGGCCCGCCGGCGGCCTGCATCTTCTTAACCTCCGCCGCCACCTCGGCGCGGACGTCCGCCGCGATCTGCTTGCCGTCGATGATCGATGCCGCCATCTTGTTCCTCTCCCTTCGCTTCAAAGCTGGCCGGGCCTGCGGGCGGCTCGTCCGCCCGGGCTACCGCAACGGCTCTGCCGCCGTCAGGCCGTGGCGAAAATCTTATCAAAAAGCGGTGCCGCGGCGTCAACTGACGGCGCCTCGTCCGTGAGCTCCAGCAGCGAGCGGCCGGCCACCTCCGCCTCGAACAGCGCCGGGTCCTCGGGGATCACCGCCGCCAGTGGCAGCTCCAGGCGCTCGATTTCCGGCATCAGCGCGTCCCGGGCCGACGCGTCCGCCCGGTTGAGCACGAAGAGGCTCTCCCCCACCTCGATCTCCATCTCCGCCGCCAGGTCCAGCACCCGCCGCGCGGCGCCGATGCCCCTGATGCCGGCGTCGGCCACCACCAGCAGCACGTCGGTACGGCGCGTGGTCCGCCGCGACAGGTGCTCCAGGCCCGCCTCGTTGTCCATCACCACGTGCCGGTAGTCGTCGGCGAGGGCGTCCATGTAGCGGCGGATGATGTTGTTGGCGAAGCAGTAGCAGCCGGCGCCCTCGGGCCGGCCCATGGTGAGCAGGTCGAAGCCCTCCGACTCCGCCAGCGCCTCCTGGATCTTGTACTCGACGAAGTCGTCCTTGGTCATGCCGGAAGGGATGTCGCGGTCGCCGGCGAAGCCCTGTTCGCGGGCGGCGCCCACGGTGATGCCCACCTCCACGCCCAGGGTCTGCCCCAGGTTGTAGTTGGGATCGGCGTCCACCGCCAGCACCGGCGTCTCACCCTGCTCCAGCAGGTAGCGGATCGCCAGCGCGCAGATGGTGGTCTTGCCGGTGCCCCCTTTTCCCGCCACTGCTATCGTCGCCATTTTGCGTGCCATGCCTCCCTGGGTGCTCCGCACGACCGCGGGTGCACCTGCTTTCTCCCTTACTGTTTTCCCGCAGCCACCCTCCCTCTTGCGGTCGGGCCGCTCCGGTGCGGCAAGCCCTTTCGCAAGTGGACGAGCCCGGGAACTGGAGCGGCTTTCCGGCAAAGCTGTCCCCGCCGGCACTTCGTCCCCGGCGGGGCCCGCTCCATCGCCCCGCCCGCCTACTTCAGCTTCCCCAGGATCCGCTCCATGCGCGGGAACCACTGCATGTCCGTGTGGGGAAAGAAGAGCGCCGCCATGTATTCGTCCATGCACTGCTGGTTGTCGGAGAGCTCGATGTTGGTCATCATCTTCGCCACCTGCTCCGCCGCCGCCAGCATCTCCCGCGAGAAGGAGACCAGGCGCGCTCCCAGGAGCGAGCCGTTGCCCACGAAGGTGAAGCGCTCGGCGTCCATCTCCGGGAAGAGGCCGATCGCCGCCGCCCGGTCCAGCTGCAGGTACTTGCCGAAGCCGCCGGCCACGTAAACCTGCTCCACCGCTTCCATGGTCATGCCCACGCTGTCCAGCAGGGTACTGACGCCGGCGAAGATGGCCCCCTTGGCCCGCATCAGGTTGTCGATGTCTGGCTCGGTAATGACGATGTCGCCGCGGCCGGAAGCGGTGTACTCCTCGCGCACCAGCACGTACTCCCACTGGCCGTCCTGGTCGCGCCGCAGCCATTCACCCTCCGCCTCCTGGTTGAACTTGCCGTTCTGCTCCAGGATGCCCGCCTCCAGGAGCTCGGCCACGGCGTCGATGATGCCGGTGCCGCAGATCCCCAGCGGCTTCCTGCCGCCGATGGTGAGGATGTGGGGCTCGCCGGTGGCGGGCTCCACCTGCACCGCCTCGATGGCACCGCGGGTGGCCCTCATGCCGTGCCTGATGCCGCCGCCCTCGAAGGCGGGGCCGGCGCTGCAGGAGGTGGCCACCAGCCATTCGCGGTTGCCCACCACCGCCTCGCCGTTGGTGCCGATGTCGATGTAGAGCGTTACCTTGTCCGTCCGGAAGACCCCGGAACCGATGATGCCGCTGACGATGTCACCGCCCACGTAGCTGGAGACGCAGGGGAAGGTGTAGAGGTGCACGTGCCGGCAGGCCTCGATGCCCAGGTCCGCCGCCCGCACCGGGGGCAGGAAGGCCGCCGCCGGCACGTAGGGGTCGATGCGGATGTAGGTGGGATCGACACCGGTGAGCAGGTGGGTCATGGTGGTGTTGCCGGCGGCCACCATGTGCGACACCTGGCAGGAGTCGATGCCGGCCTTCTCCAGCACCTTGCCGACGACACCGTTGATGGTGGCCACCACCGCCTGCTGCAGCTGCCTTCGGCCCTCCGGCTTGCGGGCGTGGACGATGCGGGTGATCACGTCCTCGCCGTAGCTGATCTGGCCGTTGTAGTCCGATGCCTGCGCCAGGGTCTCGCCGCTGCTTAAGTCCAGCAGCTGGGCGTAGATGCTGGTGGTGCCGATGTCCAGCACCACCGAGTAATCGTCGCCGGTGCCGTCGCCCGGCGCCCCCTGGATCACCTTGGGGCCGCGCGCGGTATCCACCACGGTGGCGGTCACCTTCCAGTCCTCGCTGCGCAAGGCGGTAGGCAGGTCCTTGATGACGTCGAAGTCCACCGAAACCGCCTCTATACCGTGCCGGGACTTGAGCCCCAGCTTCAGCCGGTCCAGGTCGTTGATGTTGTTGCCGGCGTCCGGCGCCTCCAGCTCCAGCAGGTACTTGCGCACCACCGGGTCCACGCTCCAGCCTTCCACCAGCTGCTCCAGGTCCTGGGCGCTCAGCGCCCGGCCGGGGCCGGGCCGGCGCTCGTGGGTGAGCGCCACCGCGTCGCCCATGCGCGACTCCTCGGGCACGGTGACGGTGAGGTCGCCCATCACCTTCACGCGGCAGGCCAGCCGCAGCCCGGCCGCGAAGTCCTCGTCAGGGAGCTTGGCCGAGCGCCCGCCCTCGTACTCGCCGGAATCGATCTTCACCCGGCACTTACCGCAGCCGCCGGTGCCGCCGCAGGAAGCGTTGATGTGCACCCCTTCCAGCAGCGCCACCCGCAGCAGGTTGGCGCCGTGCGGCACCCCTTCGCAGGTGATGTCGCCGGGCTGGAATACTACCTTGTGGGTCCTGGCCTCGCTCTCTTTCATCATCGTTCTCTTCCATCAGGCCCGGTCACGGAGCCGTGCAAAATTACAGCCGCCGGGTTCGCGGCGGGCTCATCGTCCCGGGACGGCGTCCGCCGGGGCCGCCGGCGGCCCGCCACACTCGCTACGCAGATGCACGGGAAAACGCCGGCGCCGGCTCACCGTGAAACAATCATGTCACGGCGGTAACCGCTCCGCCCGCGGGAGTACCGGGGAAAGACCCGCGCCTCGCCGTGCCCCTACGCCCGGTCATTCCGCGCCGGCCCCGGGTTTCCCGACAATCATAACGCAAGCCACCGTCGTTTGCTTTCGACGCCGCCGCCGGAGTTTCGATTCGCAAGCCAGGGGTAGATAGCATGAAAACCCAAGGAGGCGTCATGGAAAACTATCCGCTGCTGAACCTGATCTGGACCATGTTGGTGTTCTTCCTGTTCGTGATGTGGATCTGGATCGTGATCTCGGTCTTCATTGACAATTTCCGCCGCAACGACCACTCCGGCTGGGCCAAGGCGGGCTGGACGGTGCTCATCGTCTTCCTGCCGCTGCTGGGAGTGCTGATATACATGATCGCCCGCCCGCGGATGACGGAACAGGACAAGCAACTGATGGAGCAGTACGAGCTCCAGCAACGGCGCCTGGCCGGCAGCACCCCCTCCCAGGAGCTGGAACGGCTTCACGAGCTGCGGGAGAAGGGCGCCATCACCACCGAGGAATACGGGAAGCTGAAGGCGAAGATAATCGCCTGAGACTCTTCCCCGCTGCCGGCGGCGCCGGGACCGGCCGACGGCGGGCTTGGATCGCCGGCAATATCGTCGCCGCCGGGCCGCGTGCCATCGACGCCGCCACCGGCGGCGGCCGCTTTTTGCCGGCAGTCGCCGGATTGACGCTCCCGCGCTCCAGCGAATATAATTCCATTTCCACCTCGGCGAAGGCAGCGGTTGCAAGGCGTTCCCGCGTCCTGGCCGGTGGCTTGTTCCGGATTTCACAAATTCTCCGAGTCGAAAGGAGCGTTACGGTGCCCGAGACGAAGACCCCTCCCGACATAGACATCGCCCAGGCGGCGGAGATGAAGCCCATCACCGAGATCGCCGCCGAGGCGGGAATCCTCGAGGACGAGCTGGAGCTCTACGGCCGCTACAAGGCCAAGGTCGACTACATGAAGATCCTGGAGCGGCTGAAGGACGAGCCCGACGGCAAGCTGATCGACGTCACCGCCATCACCCCCACGCCCTGGGGCGAGGGCAAGACCGTGACCTCCCTGGGCCTGGCGCAGGCGCTGAAGAAGATCGGCAAGAAAGTTTTCCTCTGCCTGCGCGAGCCCTCGCTGGGGCCCGTCTTCGGCATCAAGGGCGGTGCCGCCGGCGGCGGTTACGCCCAGGCGGTGCCCATGGAGGACCTGAACCTGCACTTCACCGGCGACATCCACGCCGTCAGTGCCGCCAACAACCTGCTGGCGGCGATGATCGACACCCACCTGATGGAGGGCCGCAACAAGCTGAACATCAACCCGCTGACGGTGAGCTGGCGGCGGGTGGTGGACATGAATGACCGGGCGCTCAGGCACATCGTCGCCGGCCTCGGCGGCTACTTGAACGGCACTCCCCGCGAGACCGGCTTCGACATCTCCGTGGCCTCCGAGGTGATGGCCATCCTGGCGCTGGCCACCGACCTCGAGGACCTGCGGGCGCGCATGGGGCGCATCGTCTTCGCCTACGACCGTGACGGCAAGCCGCTGACGGCCGAGGACATCGGCGCCGCCGGCGCCATGACGGCGCTGATGAAGGACGCGCTCAAGCCCAACCTGATCCAGACGCTGGAACACGGCCCGGTGTTCATGCACGCCGGCCCCTTCGCCAACATCGCCCACGGCAACAACTCGGTGCTGGCCACCAAGGTGGCGCTGAAGCTCGCCGACTACGTGGTCACCGAGTCCGGGTTCGGCGCCGACCTGGGAGCGGAGAAATTCATGGACATCACCTGCCGCTACGGTGGTTTCAGCGCCAGCGCCGTGAACATCACCGCCACCATCCGCGCCCTGAAGATGCACGGCTTCGGCCGCAACTGCACCCGCGAGGAGCTGGAGCAGGAGAACCTGGAGATGCTGGAAGAGGGCTGCCAGAACCTGGCCAAGCAGATCGAGAACATGAAGCAGTTCGGCATCCCGGTAGTGGTGACGGTGAACCGCTTCGCCGCCGACACCGACGCCGAGGTGGAGCTGGTGCAGAAGAAGGCGCTGGAGTTCGGCGCCGAGGCCTGCAATCCCATCACCGTGCACCGCGACGGCGGCGAGGGCGGTATCGAGGCCGCCAAGGCGGTGGTGGAGGCCTGCGACCGGGAGAGCAACTTCCAGTTCCTCTATCCCGACGACGCCTCCATCAAGGAGAAGATCGAGACCATCGCCACCAGGATGTACGGCGCCGACGGCGTCGACTACCTGCCCGAGGCGGAGCAGAAGATCGAGGCCTACACCGCGGCCGGCTGGGACAAGCTGCCCATCTGCATGGCCAAGACCCACCTCTCGCTCTCGCACGACCCGTCGCTGAAGAACCGGCCCACCGGCTTCCGGGTGCCGATCCGCGACATCCGGCCCAGCATCGGCGCCGGCTTCCTCTACCCGCTGCTGGGCACCATGAGCACCATGCCCGGCCTGCCGGAGCGCCCGGCGGCGGTGGACGTGGACATCGACGTGAAGACCGGCCGAATCAAGGGCCTGTTCTAGGAAGCGCGTCCGGGAAACGGAAAAGAAGGAGCAATGGAGCGCCCCGGCCGGCGGCGGCAGAGCCGCCGCCGGCCGGGGCGCAATGCTCCACTCACTGCGCTACTTTCAACGACATCACAAGCAGGCATAATTCAGAATTCATTCAGAATTAACCTTGCAAATAATGGAATGATACTCCATAATTGCAAGGATGATTGCGCGCAGACTACTACCAACCATTGAACAGCGACTGCATGAAATTCCTGCCGTAGTATTATTGGGTCCGCGGCAGGTGGGCAAGACCACTCTGGCGCTGGCCATCGCGCAACAGGCGGATGCGGTCTACCTCGACCTGGAGTCCGAGCAGGACTTGGCCAAGCTCGCAGAGCCCGAGCTATACCTTGCCGACCACCTCGATCGCCTGGTGATCATCGACGAGATTCATCGTGCTCCTGACCTGTTCCCCGTGCTGCGAGTGATGATCGACCGTGCCCGCCGGGATGGCAGGTCCCACGGCCGGTACCTACTCCTCGGCTCAGCCTCGCTGGACATGCTGAAACAGTCGGGAGAGACACTCGCCGGTCGCGTAAGCTACCTGGAACTGTCCCCCTTCGACGTGCTCGAGGTGGCGGCAGAAAACACGGAAACGGAAAGCGACCGGCTCTGGCTGCGCGGCGGCTTTCCCGAGAGTTTCCTGGCGCCCGACGAATACCACAGTCTCCGCTGGCGGCGGGACTTCATCCGTACCTACCTGGAGCGGGATATTCCCCAGTTCGGTCCGCGCATCGCCGCCGAGACTCTGCGCCGGTTCTGGACCATGCTCGCCCACGGCCAGGGCGGCAGGCTCAACATAGCCCAACTGGCGCGAAACCTTGGCGTGGACGTCAAGACCTGTTCCTCATACATCGACCTTCTCGTCGATCTGCTGCTGGTGCGTCGTTTATCGCCCTGGCATGCAAACGTGGGCAAAAGGCT
>JAJRWQ010000041.1 GCA_024276735.1 Actinomycetes bacterium | reverse complement strand
CCGCGGCGATCCCGGGTTCGGCATCTCAGTCTCTTCTTGATGAAGGTATTGCCGGGGTTCTCCAATCGGTTTCAGCGCAGGGTAAACGCCAGGGCCCCCGCCGGCGGGGGCCCTGGCTGTCACGCGGATGAGGTGGCAGCTACCGGTGGAAGTACTCTCCCTTGTCCGCCAGGCCGAAGATGATCGCCAGCCCCAGGAACATCATCATCAGCGACGCCAGCGGCGCCCAGGGGAAGTAGAAGAACCACCGGATCACGGCGACGGCGGCAAGAAATAGGCCACGAAGAGCCCGAACTTGCCCCCGCGCAGGATGTCGGCGGCGGCCTCAGTGCCTGAAGTGGGAGCCGCTCCGGCGGGGACGGTGTTCCGGGTGGGCGGCGAACCACTCCAGGTGGCGGCGGAAGTCCGCCAGCAGCACGTCGGCCAGGTCGCGGTTGAAGCCTTCCCGGACTACGATGCGCATCACCGCCAACTGCTCGCAGTTACGGGGGAAGTGGTAGGCCGGCACCTGCCAGCCCCGGTCACGCAGCCGCTGTGACAGGTCGAACACGGTGAAGCCGGCATCTTCCGCCTCGATGCTGAAGGCAAAGGCCGGGACCTGGCCGCCGTCGCTCACCAGCCGTATCTCCGGGTGATTCTCCGCCAGCGAGTGCGACAGGTAGAGGGCGGTGTCGCGGCAGGTGGCGAGCACGCGCCGGTAGCCGTCCCGGCCCAGCCTGAGGAAGTTGTAGTACTGGGCCACCACCTGGCTCGCCGGGCGCGAGAAGTTGAGGGAGAAGGTGGGCATCTTGCCACCCAGGTAGGAGACTTCGAAAACCAGCTCCTCCGGCAACGCCTCGCGGCTGCGCCAGACCACCCAGCCCACGCCGGGGTAGACCAGCCCGTACTTGTGGCCGGATGCATTGATAGAGCAGACGCGGGGGACGCGGAAGTCCCACTCCAGCTCCGGCTCCAGGAAGGGGGCGATGAAGCCGCCGCTGGCGGCGTCCACGTGCACCGGAATATCCAGGCCCTGCTCCTGCTCGAGGCGGTCCAGCTCCCGGCTCACTTCCGCCACCGGCTCGTAGCTGCCGTCGTAGGTGCTGCCCATGATGGCGACCACGCCGATGGTGTTCTCGTCGCAGAGGGCGGCGGCCTCCTTGGCTCCCAGGTGGTAGCGCCCCGTCTCCATGGGCACGTAGCGCGGCTCCACGTCCCAGTAGGTGCAGAACTTTTCCCAGCATACCTGGATGTTGATGCCCATCACCAGGTTCGGCCTGTCGGCCGGCCGGCCCGCGTCCCGGCGCCGTTGCCGCCAGCGCTTGAGCAGCGCCATGCCGGCGAGCATCGCCGCCTCGCTGGAGCCGATGGTGGAGGTGCCCATTGCCTCCTCGTTTTCGGGGGAATTCCAGAGGCGGGCGATGATGTTTACGCAGCGGGACTCGATCTCCGCCGTCTGCGGGTACTCGTCGTGGTCGATGATGTTCTTGTCGAAGCTCTCGCGCATCAGCCGTTCCGCCTGGGGCTCCATCCAGGTGGTGACGAAGCTGGCCAGGTTGAGGCGGGCGTTGCCGTCGAGCATCAGCTCGTCGCGGATGATGTCGTAGGCGGTCTCCGGCAGCATCCCTGCCTGGGGCATCCGGTAGCGGGGGACCCGGGACTCCAGGGCGCCGCGGGCGTAGGCGGGAACCAGGTAAGAATCGGGTTCGCCGCCGGCGATTTTTTTCTTGGCATACATTGGCATCACTCCCTGGGTTGCCGGTTGCTGTCGTCCGGGAGGTGGTGGCGCCATCTCGCCGCGGTTCGCGGGTGGCCGCGGCCAGCCGGCGGGCTGCCCGTCAAACGCCCGGTACCAGGGGCACGTCGTCGCCGCCACCGCCGGATTCCTGGTAACGCAGGGCTTCTTCTTCCTCGCCCTTGAACCAGACCACCTGCACGTCCACCGGGCGGCCGAGATCGGCCTGGAGCACTTCCGCCAGCGACTGGGCGTCCGGGGGGTTCTCCAGGCCCACCAGCACCACCCGCACCCCGTCGCTCTCCACCCTGAGATCGTTTACCACGATCGGCCGATCGCCCAGCCAGTTGTCGATGCCGGTGTTGATGGTGGCGGTCACCTGGGCCTTGCGCACCGCCGCCGCCATCGCCTTGTAGAGCGGTATCGAAACCAGCAGCACGGCGATCACGGCGATCACCAGTCCCGTCCAGACCCGCCGCCCCAGCTGGACGATGCGGCCGCTGGGCACGAAGCCGGTGACCAGTAATACCAGGGCGGCGGAGAGGATGATGCCGGCGATGTTGGTGATGAACAGTAGCAGGGCGCCGAACGCCAGGTCGTAGTCGCCGGTGCCGAAGAGGATGCCCACGGTGGAGATGGGCGGCACCAGGGCCACGGCGATGGCGACGCCGGGCAGCGAGGCGCTCACGTCCTCCCGCACGGTGGCGAAGGCACCGGCGGCGCCGGCGGCGAGGGCGATGAAGAGATCGTTCAGGTTGGGTGTCGTTCTCCCCAACACCTCCTTGGGAAGCGGGTTCAGCAGCACGTCGGGGGAGATGCGGGTGATCAGCATCGCCAGGCCGATGGCGAAGAGGCTGGCGAAGACGATCAGCGAGAACGATTCCACCATGCGCCGGGACCAGACCATCACCAGGGCGGCGGCGAAGCCCATGATGGGTGTCATCAGCGGCGCCAGCAGCATGGCGCCGATCACCACCGCCGTGGAATCCGCCAGCAGGCCGTAGCTGGCGATCACCACCGAGAAGAAAAGCAGGATCCAGAAGCGGGTCATGCGGTCTTTCTTGCCGGAATAGAAAAGCGCCCCCATCAGCCGCCGCCTCTCCTCCGGCCCCAGGTCCTGGTGCGCCAGGCGGCCCATCAAGGCCTTTTGGATCTTCCCGGCCGACGCCATTGAATCACCGTCCCGATTGCAATTTCTGCCGCCCGCCGCCGGCGGGATCGTTCCGCGGCGCCGGAATGATTGCTACTCTCTTTCGCCGCCACCGAAGGCGATACCTGCCGGTGGCCACCCGGCGGTAACGTGGGCTCCCGAGGCGCAGCCGGAGTCGCTTGTGATAGAATTGCAGCGGCCGCATCCCGCGATGCGGCGGTTTTGGGGAAAAGGCGTGCTCCCCGGCGGGAGCAGCCGTGATCGGGAGCGTCGCAACGGCAGAGTGCAGGAAACGCGCGAACAGCTGAAGAAGAACAAGCGCTATTCGCCGGCCGACATCGAGTCCAAGTGGATGGAACGCTGGCTCGAGGCCGGTATCTTCTCGCCGCGGCTGGACGCGGAGCGCGAGGCGTATTGCATCGTGCTGCCGCCGCCCAACGTCACCGGCTCGCTGCACATGGGCCACGCCCTCAACGCTTCCTTCCAGGACCTGCTGATCCGCCTCAACCGCATGCGCGGCAAGGACACGCTCTGGGTCTGCGGCACCGACCACGCCGGCATCGCCACCCAGAACCAGGTGGAGAAGCAGCTGGCCCGGGAGGGGCTCAGCCGCCAGGACGTGGGCCGGGAGGAGTTCGAGCGGCGCGTCTGGCGCTGGCGGGAGCAGTACGGCTCCACCATCATCAACCAGCTGAAGCGGCTGGGCTGCGCCCTCGATTACCAGGGAGAGCGCTTCACCCTCGACGAGGGCTACGTGCGCGCCGTCTACCGCGTCTTCACCGCCCTCTACGAGAAGGGCTACATCTACCGCGACGAGTACATGGTCAACTGGTGTACCCGCTGCCACACCGCCCTTTCCGACCTGGAGGTGGAGCACCGGGAGGACGAGGACCGCTTCTATTACATCCGCTATCCCCTGAAGGACAGCGACGAGTACCTCACCATCGCCACCGCCCGGCCGGAGACCATGCTGGGAGACACCGCGGTGGCGGTGAACCCGCGCGACGGGCGTTACCGGGACTACGTGGGCCGCACGGTGGTGCTGCCGCTGGTGGGGCGCGAGATACCGGTGATCGCCGACGAGTACGTGGACATGGAGTTCGGCACCGGGGCGCTGAAGATCACGCCGGCGCACGATCCCAACGACTTCGAGATCGGCCGCAAGCACGGATTGGCGGAGATCAACGTTTTCACGCCCGACGGGCGCATCAACCAGGAGGGCGGCCGCTTCGAGGGGCTGGAGCTGGAGGATGCCCGCCAGCAGATCGTGGCCAGGCTGGAACGGGACGGCCTGCTGGAGCGCACCGAGCCCTACCGGCACGCGGTGGGCACCTGCTACCGCTGCGGCACGGTGATCGAGCCCTACATCTCCCTACAGTGGTTCATGCGCATGGACGAGCTGGCGCGCCCCGCCATCGAGGCGGTGGAGAGCGGCCGGGTGCGGTTCCACCCCGGTCGCTGGGCCGACGTCTACCTGGACTGGATGCGCTCCATCCGCCCCTGGTGCATCTCCCGCCAGCTCTGGTGGGGCCACCGGCTGCCGGTCTGGTACTGCGACGACTGCGACGAGGTGATCGTGCGCGAGCAGGCACCCGCCACCTGCCCCCAGTGCGGCGGCTCCCGGCTGCGGCAGGAAGAGGACGTGATGGACACCTGGTTCAGCTCCGCGCTCTGGCCCTTCGCCACCCTGGGCTGGCCGGAGGAAACGGAACGCCTCAAGCGCTTCTATCCCACCGACGTGCTGGTGACGGCGCGGGACATCATCTTCCTCTGGGTGGCGCGCATGGTGATGATGGGGCTGGAGTTCGCCGGCGACATCCCTTACAGCGACGTGATCATCAACCCCACCATCATGGCCAAGGACGGCCGCCGCATGAGCAAGTCGCTGGGCACCGGCGTCGACCCCCTGGAGCTGGTGGAGGAGTACGGCGCCGACGCCACCCGCTTCGGCCTGCTGAACATGGCCAGCACCCAGGACGTGCGCTTCGCCGACGAGCGCATCGAAATGAGCCGCAACTTCGGCAACAAGATTTTCAATGCCGCCCGCTTCGTGCTCATGGGCGTGGAGGAGGTGGAGCCGGCGCCCTCGCGGGCGACGATGGCCGACCGCTGGATCGAGAGCCGCTTCGCCGCCACCGCGGCGGCGGTGAACCGCGAGCTGGACGCCTACGATTTCGCCGAGGCCACCCGGCTGCTCTACCGCTTCGTCTGGAACGAGTTCTGCGACTGGTACGTGGAGATCGCCAAGCAGCGGCTCTACGGTGACGACGAGGAGGCCCGGCGGCAGGTGTCGGCGCACCTGTTGCACCTGCTGGACGGCATCCTCAGGCTGCTGCATCCCTTCATGCCCTTCCTCACCGAGGAGCTGGCGTCGCTGATGCCCGACGGCGACGGTTTCCTAGTCGATGCCGCTTACCCGCAGGGCGACGACGCCGACCGCGACCGCGAGGCCGAGCAGCAGATGGAGATCCTGATGGAGACCATCACCTCGGTGCGCACCTTGCGCAGCGAGCTGCGTATCCCGCCCCGCAAGCAGGCGCGGGCGCTGCTGGTGACCGGGGACGAGGCGCTGGCCGGGCTGCTGGCGGAGCACGGTGGCATGCTGGCCTCCCTGGCGGCCACGGTGATCGACGGCCGGGTGAGCGGGGAGGAGGAAGTGGCCGCCGCGGAGGAGGGAGCGGCGGTGGCCCTGGTGCCCGGCGGCCGCCTGCTGATCCCCCTGGAGGGGCTGATCGACGTGGAGGCGGAGCAGCAGCGGCTGCAGGCGGCGATCGCCGCCAAGAAGCAGGAACTGGAGCGCGCGCAGGGAAAGCTTGCCAATGAGAAATTCGTCAGCCGGGCGCCGGAGGCGGTGGTGGCGGAGGAGCGGCGCAAGGAAGAGCGTTTCCGCGGCGAATTGCAGGAACTGGAACAGCAGTACCGGCGTTTCTTCGGCGCCGGGGGAAGTTGAGGACCGGAGTTTTCCATGGCGGCAAGGAAAACAGGGGAAAAGATATCCGCGGCGGCCTACCTGGAGGAGCTGGACCGGCTGGGAATGCGGCCGGGGCTGGCCCGCATCAGGAAGCTACTGAAGGCACTGAAGAATCCCGAGAAACGCTTCCGCGCCATCCACGTGGTGGGGACCAACGGCAAGTCCTCCACGGCGCGCATGATCGCCGCCATCCTCTCGGCCCACGGGCTGAAGGCGGGGGCGTACTCCTCGCCGCACCTGGTCTCCTTCACCGAGCGTTTCACCGTCAACGGGCGCGAGATATCAGAGACCCGCTTCGAGAAGCTGATCGCCGAGGTGCGGGAGAAGGCGGAGGAGGTCAACCGCCGGGCGCGCAGCAGCGGCCCCCTCACCCAGTTCGAGGTGCTCACCGCGGCGGCGATGCTCTACTTTGCCCGCCAGAAGGTGAACGTGGCGGTGATCGAGGCGGGGCTGGGCGGCCGCTACGACGCCACCAACGTGCTGGCCAAGTCGCGGGTGCAGGTGCTCACCAACATCGAGCTGGAGCACACCGACCTGCTGGGGAAGAAAGAGTCGGCCATCGTGCGCGAGAAGCTGGCCGTGGTGCCCGAGAAAGGAAACGTGGTCACCGGCAGGCTCTCCGACGAGGTGCTGAAGGAAACGCTGAAGATCTGCAAGCGCAAGCATGCCCGCTGCCTGGTGCTGGACGAGGACTACTCCCTGCTCAAGGGGCGGGGCGAGGAACGCTTCGACGTCTGGACCGCCAAGGGTCAGTACTCGGACCTGAAACTGTCGCTGATGGGACAGTACCAGCGTGCCAACTGCGCGGTGGCGGTGCAGGCGGCCGAGCTCTTCCTGCGCAAGGCGCTGGACGAGAAGAAGCTGAAGCGGGTGCTGCCGCGGATCATGATCCCCGGCCGCCTGGAGATCATCTCCGAGAAGCCCACGGTGATCCTGGACGGCGCCCACAACCCCAGCGGGCTGCGCGAGCTGTTGCGCTCCCTGGCCTCCCTGACCGAGGGGAAGCGGGTGATCGGCGTGGCTTCCATCCTCGAGGACAAGGACGCGGAGGCGATGCTGGGGCAGCTGCTGGAATTTTGTGATATCTTGTTCATTACCGAGAACTCCAATCCGCGATGCGCACCGGCGCAGGAGCTGGCCGCCCTGCCGGTGGTGGAGGAGAGCCCGGTTCAGACCTTCGTGGCAAGAGAGAACCAGTCGGCACTGGAGAGCGCCTTCAAGCTGGCCTCGATTCGCGACGTGATCCTGGTCACCGGCTCCATCTACCTGCTGGCGGACATCAAGCGGCGGATGGCGACCTAGGCCGGTGACGACGTTCCCGGGAGCCAAGCCATGCACATGCTGATACTGCAAGCCGATGCCACCCAGGAGGCCGAGAGCTTCTTCGATACCCCCTGGTGGAGCTTTACCACCCTGATGACCAAGGCGGT
>JAJRWQ010000040.1 GCA_024276735.1 Actinomycetes bacterium | reverse complement strand
TGAGCGGCGGCGCGGCCCCCGCGGGGGCCGCGCCGCCTTTTGGTTCAACCAGCGGTTTTCGTTTTCGGGCCCTTGCCCAGGAACATGCTCCAGAAGGTGACCAGGGAGCCGATCAAGAGGCTCGCGCCGAAGAAGAGCGCCACCTTGAACCAGAACTGCATCTGGGCCTGGGCGGTCATGAAGCCGAGGCCCATCACCCGCTCGATGTAGGTCTGCAGCACGCCGGCGATGCCGAAGCAGACGCCGAGGCCGATCACCGAGAGTCCCATGATCCAGAAGCCCCAGTAAGCGCCGGTGCCGCTGTAGAGGCGGCTGCCGCGCAGCCGTGGCACCGCGTACCAGAACATGGTCAGGTTCAGCAGCACGTAGGCGCCGAAGAAGGCCACGTGGCCGTGGCTGGCGGTCACCTGGCTGCCATGGGTGTAGTAGTTGATCTGGGGCAGCGTGTGCACGAAGCCCCAGGCCCCGGCGCCGATCAGGTGGCCGATGGCGGTACCCACGGCGAACGTCCACACCACCTTGTTCTTGATCTTGGTGCCCTCGCGCCGGTGGGTGAGGAAGGTGTCGACCACCATGGCGATGATGGGCAGCACTTCCATGGCGCTGAAGATGCCGCCCACCCAGAGCCAGGCCCGGGGCGCACCCAGCCAGTAGTAGTGGTGCCCGGTGCCGGCGATGCCGGTGAACAGGAAGAGCGCCGTCTCTAGGTAGAGGTACTTCTCCACCACCTGGCGCCGGACGCCGGTCACCTTGTAGAGCACGAAGGCGAGGATGGCCGCCGTCACCAGTTCCCAGGCGCCCTCCACCCAGAGGTGCACCACCCACCACCAGTAGAACCAGTCGATGGTGAGGTTGCGGTAGAAGGGCATGCCGAAGAGGTAGAGCAGCGCCAGGAAGACCAGGCCACCCAGCAGCATGCCGGTGATGGCCGTCTTCCTGCCCTTGAGCACGGTCATGCCGATGTTGAACAGGAAGATCAACGCGCCCGCCACGATGAAGAAGTCGAGCAGCGTCGGGATCTCCAGGATGGGACGGCCCTGGGTCCAGCCGAAGGCGAAGCCTACCAGGGCGGCGACGCCGGTGCCCACCAGGATCAGCAGCTGCAGGTAGGCGAGCTTGACGCTGTAGATCTCCCGCTCGCTCTCCTCGGGCACCAGGTAGTAGGCGCCGCCCATGAAGCCTAAGAGCAGCCACAACACCAGCAGGTTGGTATGCATGGCCCGGGTCATACCGAAGGGGAGCACGTCGACGATGCCTTGGGGGATGGTGAAGGCGTAGCTGATCGCCAGCCACAGCCCTACTGCTATCTGGAGCACGAACAGGGCCAGGGCAATGATGAAGTACCAGTAGGCCACCGCCTGGGAGCGGTAGGGGACCAGTTCCCGGTCATTGCTGTCGCCCGCGTTCGTGATCACTGCCTCGCTCACCGCCATCAGCTGTCACCTCCCTGCTTGGCCAGGAAACCGCTGATGGCTTCCCGGTCCTCCTGGCTTACCTCGGCCTGCGCCGGCATGTGCGATCCGGGATCCACCGAGGTGGGATCGCCGATGTACCTGGCGATGGTCTCAGCGTCGTACTTGTCACCGATCGTGTCCAGGGCGGGGCCGGTGCCGCCGCCGGCGCCGCCGATGGAGTGGCAGCTCATGCAGTTCTGTTTGAAGGCGATGGCGCCCGCCGAGAGGCCGGTTCCCGCCAGCCGCCGCTCCTCCGACGACAGGCGCTTTTCACTGTCCTGGGGTGGCCAGTCGTTGTTCTAGATGTTGCTGGTCCACTCCAGGAAGGCCACCAGGTCGGCGGCTTCCTGGTCGGTGACCCCCAGGTTGGGCATCTTGCGGAACGAATCGGCGTAGAGATCCTCCGGGTGCTGGACGGCGGCGATGATGCCGTCGGCGCCGATGCGCTGGTAGACGTTGGTGAGGTCCGGCGCGTAGTAGACGCCGAAGCCGAGAATGGTATGGCAGTTGTTGCAGTTCTTCTTCTCCCAGACGTGCTTGCCGGCGACCACCTGCTCGTCCAGCTTGTCGGCGTGGGTGAGCGCGTTCACCTGGCGATGGGTGTCCCAGGTGAGGAACAAAAACAGCGCCAGGGAGGAGGTGGTGCCGATGACGAATATCCAGAAAGCGGTACGCTTGCTCAATTGCTTCACCTCCCGGTTTTGGGCGGCCGGGAGACCGGCAGCACCCGGTGAAGGCCGCGGCCAGGGGTTCGCGGGCCGGTTGGACAGTGCTCGTTCACGGGCGGCTCCTTTCTTGCTTGCTTTTCAGCGGGCAGCGCCCCGGTCGCGGGCGTATTCCGCCGTTCCTGCCTGTTACGCTGCGGTAAGATATAATACTATTAACACTATGTCAATAGTGCATTTACCCTTTGTGATATTTTTTATTGGCAAACTTTTGGGAGAAGCTTTCCCCGGGAGGAGAAATGCAGACTGCCGGTGAAGACACCATCAGGCTGCTGGCCGATTCCACCCGCATGAAGATATTCAGGGCGGTGCTCTCCAGCGGCGAGCAGGGAGTGACGGCGGCGGAGGCGGCGCGCCGCTTCTCGGTGCACGCCAACGTGGCGCGCATGCACCTGGAAAAGCTGGCGGCGGCGGGGCTGATCCGGTCTGCTTACGTCAAGGCCGGCGGCGGCGGCCGCCCGGCGCGGCACTACTACGCCGGAGACGGCGTGGTAGCCATCCAGTACCCGCCGCGGGATTACCTGTCGCTGGCGGAGATCACCCTCGACGCCCTCTCCTCGGGGAGGAAACCCGAGACCGAGGCCGAGAGGCACGGGCGGCGGCTGGGCGAGTCGGCGCTGGCCGAGAGCGGTGTCGACCGCGAGAAAGCATCGCCGGACGAGCGGCGGCGGCTGTTCGTGAGCGTGGCGGAGCAGCAGGGGCTGATGGCCCAGTTCTCGCAGCCGGAAGCAGGAAGGCTGGAGATGAAGGTGAACAACTGCTGCTTCGGAGGGCTTTCCGGCCGCTACGGGGGGCTGGTGTGCGCCATTCACCGTTCCCTCTTCCTGGGGCTGGGCAAGGCGGTTTTCGGCAGGGCGACGGTATCGTGCCAAAACGGGATCGCCGGGGGCGGAACGAGCTGTCACTTCGAGATAAAATATCGTTGATCGCCGTTTTCGGGCCCACGGCGGTGGGCAAGAGCCGGATCGCCGTGGCGCTGGCGGAGGAGCTGGGCGGGGAGATAGTCTCCGCCGACTCCATGCAGGTCTACCGGGGGATGGCGGTCCTCACCGACCAGCCGCCGGAAAGCCTCCGGCGGCGCGTGCCGCACCACCTGGTGGGCACGCTGGACCCGGCGGAAGAATACAGCGCCGCCCGCTTCGCCGCCGATGCCGCCGCCGTGGTGGAGGATATCCGCGCCCGGGGGGCGCTGCCGCTGCTGGTGGGGGGCACCGGGCTTTACCTGCAGGCATTCCTGGGCGGCTTTTCCTTTGCCGGCCGCGCCGACCCGTCCACGCGCGAGAAGTGGGAACGCTTCGTGGCCGAGCAGGGCATCGCCGCCGCCCTGGCGGAGCTGGAGCGGCTCGATCCCCGGGCCGCCGGGCTGGTGGACGCGCGAAATCCCCGCCGGCTGGCGCGGGCGCTGGAGGCGGCCCAGTCGCCGGGGCCATCCATCGCCGGCGAGCGGCAACGGCTCTGGGCGCCGCCGTCGGCGGCCGGCCGGCGGGCGGTGGTGCTGGGGCTGGTGCGCGACCGCCGGGAGCTGTACCCGGCCATCGACGCGCGGGTGGAGGCGATGGTTGCCGGCGGTGCCCTGGACGAGGTGAGGCGGCTGTCCTGGGGGCGGGTGTCGCGCACCGCCGCCCAGGGCATCGGCTTCAGCGAGCTCTCGGCGTACCTGGAGGGGAAGATCGACCTGGACCAGGCCCGGGAATCGATGAAGCGGCGCAGCCGGCGCTATGCCAAGCGGCAGCTCACCTGGATGCGAAAGATGCCCGATGTTGTTAGAATCGACCTCACCGGGCTGACGGCAGCCGAAGCCGCGGCCCGGGTGATGGCGGCTTTGGCAGAAGCTGCAGGCTACCGATGACGACCAGGGCTGAATTCTCCAAGTGGCAGGGCCTCGGCAACGATTACCTGATCGTTGCCGCCTCCGAGTTCCCCCTCGAGCTGACCCCGGAACGCGTACGCCTGCTTTGCGATCGCCACTTCGGCGTCGGCGGCGACGGCATCCTCGCCTGGAGCGTCTCGGCGGTGGCGGGGTTCCGGCTGGAGATATATAATCCGGATGGCAGCCGCGCCGAGATGTGCGGCAACGGCATTCGCATGCTGGCGCGTCACCTCTACCGGCGCGGCCTGTCGGGCACCCCGGCCTTCACCGTGGAGACCGATGCCGGGCTCATTCGGCCCCAGGTGCTGGACGACGGGCGCGTGAGGGTGGAGATGGGGCAGGCGCGGGTGGGTTCGCCCGGCGCCGCCGGCGGCGCCGAAACCCGCGAGCGCCTGGACGCGGGCGGCCGCGAGTACCTCTTTACCTTCGTGGACATGGGCAACCCGCACTGCGTGGTGATGACCGACGACCTGGAGGCGGTGGTCCTGGAGGAGGAGGGCGCCGCCATCGAGCGGCACCAGCGCTTTCCCGGGCGCACCAACGTGGAGTTCGTGCGCGTCGACGGCGAGCACGAGCTGACGATGAGGGTCTGGGAGCGGGGCGTGGGGGAGACGCGTGCCTGCGGCACCGGCGCCTGCGCGGCGGCAGTGGCCGCGGCGGTCTCCGGGGCGGCGGGCACGCCCGTCACCGTGCACCTGCCCGGGGGCGACCTGGAGATAGAGGTCGCCGATGACCTGCAGGTGGTGATGACCGGGCCCGCCGAGGAGCTGTATTCGGGAGTGATCGCCGGCGACCTGGTGAAAAGGATGGAGGAGCTCTGAAATGAGATTTTCACGCCGCATGGATGGCCTTCCCCCGTACCTGTTTGCCGAGATCGAGCGCAAGATAGCGGAGAAGCGCAAGCAGGGCGTGGACGTGATCAGCCTCGGCATCGGCGACCCCGACATGCCCACGCCGCCGCACATCGTCGCCGAGATGCAGCGGCAGGTGGCGGACGCCGCCAACCACCAGTACCCCACCAACCGCGGCACCGACGAGTTCCGGGAGGCGGTGGCCGCCTTCTATCGGCGGCGCTTCGGCGTGGAGCTGGACCCGGAGACGGAGGTCTTCCCCCTGCTGGGGGCCAAGGAGGGCATCGCCCACATCTGCTTCAACTTCCTGGACGAGGGGGATGTCTGCCTGAGCGCCGATCCCGGCTACCCGGTGTATACCAGCGGCCCCGTCCTCGCCGGCGGTGAGCCCTACCCGATGCCGCTGGTGCCCGAGGCAGGATTCCAGCCGGACCTGGGGGCGATACCCGAGGAAAAGCTGGCCCGCGCCAAGATGCTCTTTTGCAACTACCCCAACAATCCCACCGGGGCGGTGATCGGGGAAGGTGACGATTTCTTTGCCCGGCTGGTGGAATTCGGCCGGGAAAACGAGGTCGCCATCATCCACGACAACGCTTACTCGGAGATCACCTTCGACGGCTACGTGGCGCCCAGTTTCCTGGAGACGCCCGGGGCCAAGGAGGTGGGGGTGGAGCTCTTCTCGCTCTCGAAGACGTACAACATGACCGGCTGGCGCATCGGCGCCGTGGTGGGCAACGCCGAGATCATCTCCCAGTACTGGACGCTGAAGAGCAACATGGATTCCGGCATGTTCGCGGCGCTGCAGAAGACGGCCGCCTTCGCCCTCACCGAGTCCCAGGAATGCGTGCGGGAGATGTGCGAGATCTACCGCCGCCGCCGCGACCTGGTGGTGGCGACGCTGCGCGAGCTGGGAATCGCGGTGGAGCCGCCCCGGGGGACCATCTACATCTGGTTCCCGGTTCCCGACGGTTACACCTCGGCTTCGTTCGCCGAGGCGGTGCTGGAGCAGTGCGGCGTGGTAGTGCCGCCCGGCTCCGGCTACGGCCCCAGCGGCGAGGGCTACGTGCGCATCTCGCTCACAGCGCCCGACGAGCGCATCCGGGAGGCGCTGGCGCGCATGGAGGAGCTGGGTCTTTGACGCCGGCTGCTTCGCGCCCACCGGCGTCGTAACCGGCGTGCCCGCGGCCCGCGGGCAGTGACGAAACGAAATGGTCTTCACGGTGCCCGGCCTGCCGCCGGGCGTCTTTTTCCCGTTCCACGTTTCCACCCGCAAGCACCCGAGGCCCCCTGAAACAGCCAAGAAAGCCCTCCTGCCGGCAATACATTGGAAAACCAGCAGTCGATGACGCTGCCGCTTCCGGGGCGGTCCTGGGAAAAAAAGGACATTTGTCCTTTTTTTACGGGACTGTTTTCTCCCGTAAAGGGGAATCACGAAGGCGACGAGAAAAGAGAAACTTAAGGAAAGCAGTTCAACCAACCAAAAGGAGGCTGTATGAAGAGGTTCTTGGTAGTGGCGCTGGCGATCGCCACCGCGGGTCTGATGCTGGCGCTGGCAGTCGGATGTGACTCCGGCAGCAGTAGCAGCAGCTCTACTACGTCCGAGGCGACGACCTCTCCCGGAGGCCATACCATCCTCACTCCGGCAGAGCTCACCGACGCCGCGCCGGGCCTGGGCACGATCATGCAAGAGATCGGGCAGAGGAACTGGTACCTGTATTACAGCGCCACCGGCGGCAACTGGGATCTCGCCGCCTACCAGGCCAAGGAGCTGGGTGAGGCGATGGAGACGGGTACCATCACCCGGCCCAAGCACGAAGAGGCACTGGACAAGTTCATGAAGGACTCGCTGGATCCCTTGACCGCGGCCATCAAGGCCAAGGACGGGGCGCAGTTCGAGAGCGCCTGGAAGAACGAGGTGGCGGCATGCAACGCCTGCCACGCGGAGGCGGGTCACAAGTACATCGTCTGGAGCCTGCCGGACACGCCGCCCCAGGACTTGCAGCTGGGGCCCGTATCCTAGGCAGCTGCTCACAGGCGGCAGGGAAGGCGGCGCCCGCGGGCGCCGCCTTTGCCTTGCGGTGACGAAAGCGGGCGTCCGCGTCCGTTGCAAGCCCGGGGGTGCCGGCGTAAACTGGATGCAGGGTGCCGGTTCATGGTTTGAGAATACTTGTCGGCAGGGGCGAAGACCGGGTGGAGGAAACGGGAGAGCTCACCGAAAAAGCCTTCATGATCGCCGTCTTTCCCGGGCCCGCTCCCCGTGACGGGGAGGAGGAGCGGCTGCGGGAGCTGGCGGAGCTGCTGGCCACCGCCGGCGCGGAGACGGTGGGCAGCATGGTGCAGTACCGCCAGCGGCCGGACCCGCGCACTTATTTCGGCAAGGGGAAGCTCAAGGAGCTCCAGCAGCAGCTGGGGGGACTGGACGCCGACCTGGTGGCGGTAGAGGACGAGCTCACCCCGGACCAGCAGCGCAACCTGGAGGACCGGCTGGGCCTGCGGGTAGTGGATCGCACCGCCCTGATCCTGGACATCTTCGCCCAGCACGCCCACTCCGCCGAGGGCAAGCTGCAGGTGGAGCTGGCGCAGCTGGAGTTCAACCTCACCCGCATGACCGGCAAGGGTATCGAGCTGTCCCGGCTGGGCGGCGGCATCGGCACCCGCGGCCCCGGCGAGACCAAGCTGGAGGTGGACCGCCGGGTGGCCCGCAAGCGGATCACCAAGCTCCGGCGGCGGCTGGAAGAGGTCTCCTCCTCGCGCAAGGTGATGCGGCGCTCGCGCCTGGCCTCGCGGCTGCCGCTGGTGGCGCTCGCCGG
>JAJRWQ010000039.1 GCA_024276735.1 Actinomycetes bacterium | reverse complement strand
GAGGCGGCGCTGCTGCTGCTCAACTCCGCCGCCGAGACCGCCAAGGACGCCGCCGACCGCCTGCGCCGGCGCGGCGAGCCGGTGGGCGTGGTGAGCCCCAACGTGCTCAGGCCCTTCCCCGCCGGGGAGATCCGCGAGAGCGCCGGTGGGCTGCGGTCGCTGCTGATCGCCGAGCGTGCCGACTCCTACGGGGGCGGCGGCGGCCGCCTGAGCTTCGAGGTGAAGGCGGCGCTCCAGGAGCTGCCGGGCAACCAGACCCGCTGCCTCACCCGCATCTTCGGCCTCGGCGGCCGCGACTTCTACGCCGAGGACGCGGAGGAGCTGTTTACCACCGCGCTCGCCGCCCGCGAGCGGAGCGGGGAAGACGGGCCACGGCCCTTCGACTACCACGGCGCCGAGCCGGGCGATCCCGAGATCTATCCGCGGCCGCCGCGGGCGCCCATCACCGCGGAGGAGAGCTCGCCGGGCCTGGTGAAGGTCACGCAGGACCCCGAGACCGGCCGCCTGCAGGTGAAGGCGCCGGCCCCCCGCGCCCTCACCCGCATCCCCAAGCGCATCGCCCCCGGCCACGGCGCCTGTCCCGGCTGCGGCATCTTCCCCAACCTCAACCAGTTCTTCAAGGGGATCGAGGGGCACGTGGTGGTGCTGTTCCAGACCGGCTGCGGCATGGTGGTCACCACCGCCTATCCCTACAGCGCCCACCGGGTCACCTACGTCCACAACCTTTTCCAGAACGGCGCCGCCACCCTCTCGGGGGTGGTGGAGATGTACCGCGAGCGGCAGCGGCGCGGCGAGATCCCCGCCGACCGGCGGATCACCTTCGTGATGGTGAGCGGGGACGGCGGCATGGACATCGGCATGGGCTCCGCCCTGGGAGCAGCGCTCCGCGACCACGGCATGATCATCGTCGAGTACGACAACGAGGGCTACATGAACACCGGCAACCAGCTCAGTTACTCCACGCCGCTGGGCACCCGCACCACCACCAGCGGCACCGGCCCCGCCGAGAAGGGCAAGTCGTTCCAGCACAAGGACATGCCCCAGATCATGGCGGCGACCAACGTCCGCTACGTCGCCACCTCGGTGGAGGGATTCGGCCGCGACCTGGTGGTGAAGGCGGCCAAGGCCCAGTGGTACGCCAACCGCGGCCACCTGGCCTACGTGAAGCTGCTCTCCGTCTGCCCCCTGAGCTGGCGCACTCGGGAGAACCTGGGCACGGCGGTGATGCGGGCGGCGGTGGACTGCAACTTCTTCCCCCTCTACGAGGTGGAGCAGGGATTCACCACCATCAACTACGACCCCGAGGCGCGGGGCAAGAAGATCCCCCTCGCCGACTGGCTGGAGATGATGCCCCGCAGCCGGCACATGACCTCCCCGGAGTACGCCGACGAGTACCGGCGGCTGGAGGAGGAGATCGAGCGGCGCTGGCAGCGGCTGAAGGCGATGGCGGAGAGCGACCGGCTTTGAGCCGCGGGCGGACAGGCAACCGCCGCGGTGGCACCGTAGATGCAAAAACGTAAAGACCAGTAAAGGAGCGTGATGCCCGATGAGCGATCCCCACGCGGACCTGAAGATGCTCAGGGAAGATCTCAAGGACGAGCTGCTGGCGATCAACAACTACCAGGTGCACATCGACGCCACCGACAACGAGGACATCAAGAAGCTGCTCTCGCACATCCGCGACGAGGAAAAGGAGCACTTCGCGGAGCTGGTGAAGCTGATCCGCCAGCTCGATCCCACCGAGGAGGAGTTGTTCCAGGAGGAAGGGATGTAATAACCTGCAGGCATGCGCATGCCTGTCTTTCCACCCGGTTCCGCCCTGCGGGCGATCATCCTGGCAGTGCTCGCGGCGGCACTGGCCGCGGGCTGCGACGGCAACCAGGCCGTCACCAGCGGCAGCACATCGGTGGCGCACACCACCACTGTCGCCGCGCCCGCCCGGCGTTCCCTTTCGTTCTACCACGGCATCATCGAGCCCCGCACCGGTGATCTCTCCACCATGATCCGCGAGGGCGACCGCCTCGCCGGTGACCACGTGGACACCGCCGGCGTGCTGCCGCCGGTGCTGATCAGCCGCCGCGCCGGCGGCAAGCCGCGGGTGATCATGGAGGGAGAGGCAGCCTCGGCGGCGCAGGCCGCCCGGGACCTGCGGCAGGCGGGGCTGGCGGTGCTGCTGGCGCCCACCACCGCCGTCCCCGGCTACAGCGCCGAGGTGGACACCGGTGACGCATCGCTGACGGCACTGGACGAGGACGTGCTGGAGTGGGCGCGGCGGGCCGAGGATGACCACGCCGAGCTCTTCACACCCCTCTGCCGTTTCAACCTGGCGCTCAGGGGCGCCGCCGGGTCCTGGTCGACGGCGATCCTGCCCCGCGTCAGGGAGGTGTACAGCGGCAAGCTGGCGGCCTGGGTGGTCCCCGATCCCGCCGGCGAGCCGCCCCCCGGCGCCGCCCACGACTTCGAACGGCTGGACTTCCGCGGCTACGACTACCTGGTGATCGACGTCTGCCCGCCCGGTTCCGCAGATGACACCTTCGACGCCGCCGCCTTCGAGGCCTACACCCGCGAGCTGGCGGCAGCATCGGCCAGGGTGGTGGAAAGGGACCAGCTGCAGGGGGTGATCTTCGTCACCGGCGGCTGGCGCCGGGAGGCCGGCGGCG
>JAJRWQ010000038.1 GCA_024276735.1 Actinomycetes bacterium | reverse complement strand
GTGAGGGTGATGGTGGAGGCCGCCACCCCCGACCGCTGCCGGTCCGTCTGCGAGACGATCGCCGCGGTGGTCTCGGACAACCTCGGCGGCCGCTAACCGGTATAATCATCACACCACGAAAGCCGGCGGCTGGCCGGCGCGGCCGCGGCAGAAACAGAAACGGTACCACGATGAAAATTCAGGCATTGAAAACACCGGGCAGCGAGGCCCCATCGCCATGTGCGGCATAATCGGTTACGCCGGCAGCCGCTCCTGCGCCGGCATCATCTACGAAGGCCTGCGGAAGCTGGAATACCGCGGCTACGACTCCGCGGGGCTGGCGCTGGTGGGCAACGGCGGTGTAAGCACGATCCGCGCCGTGGGCAACCTCGAAAGCCTGGGCAAGGAGCTGCGGCGCAACGGCCACCCGGACGCGTCCACCGGCCTCGGGCACACCCGTTGGGCCACCCACGGGCGCCCCTCGGTGGAAAACGCGCACCCGCACAGCGACTGCAGCGGCAAGATCGCCATCGTGCTCAACGGCATCATCGAGAATTACGCCGACCTCAAGGAATCGCTGGAGGGCGCGGGGCACCGGTTCACCTCCGAAACCGACGCGGAAGTGATCGCGCACCTGGTGGAGCTCCACTACCAGGGTGATCTCCTGCAGGCGGTGCACCGGACCTGCGACGACATCGAGGGGCACTTCGCCTTCTGCGTCGTTCACGACGACCACCCGGGAAGCATCGCCGGCGCCCGCCGCGAGTGCCCGCTGCTGATCGGCATCGGCAAGGGTGAGCACTTCGTCGCCTCCGCCATTCCCGCCTTTCTCACCGAGACCAGGGACGTGATCGAGGTGGGAAACGACGAGTTCTTCCTGCTCACGCCCGACACCGCCCAGGTGTTCGATGCCGACCTCGAGCCGCTGGAGCGCGAGGTGACGCGGGTGCAGTGGAGCGAAGACGCCGCCGAGAAGGGCGGCTACGAGACCTTCATGCGCAAGGAGATATTCGAACAGCCGCAGGCGCTGGCGGATACCCTCGCCGGCCGCCTGCCCGAGGACGGCGACGTGGTGCTGGAGGAGATGGACATCTCCGACACGGAGCTGGCGGCGGTGGACAAGGTCTACGTGCTGGCCTGCGGTACCTCGTACCACGCGGGCCTGGTGGGCAGGTACGTGATCGAGCGCTGGGCGCGGGTGCCGGTGGAACTGGACATTGCTTCCGAGTTCCGGTACCGCGACCCGGTGATCACGCCGACGACGCTGGTGATCGGCATCTCCCAGTCGGGGGAAACCGCGGACACGCTGGTGGCCATGCGCCAGGCACGGGAGATGGGCGCCAAGGTGCTGGCAATCACCAACATCATGGGCAGCCAGGCCACCCGCGACGCCGACGGCGTGATCTACACCCGCGCCGGCCTGGAGATCGGCGTCGCCGCCACCAAGACCCACCTGGCGCAGATCGCCTGCATGCAGCTGCTGGCGCTGAAGCTGGCGCAGCTGAAGGGAACGCTGCCGCCGGGGGAGGTGGCAGCGGTGGCGGCGGAGCTGCGGTCGGTGCCGGGGCTGCTGGAGAGATACCTGAAGTCGGAGGCTGCCGCCCACGACATCGCCCGCCGCTACTTCGAAAAGCCCTTCTTCCTCTACCTGGGCCGGGGCATCGGCCTGCCGGTTTGCCTCGAGGGCGCCCTGAAGCTGAAGGAGATCTCCTACATCCCCACCGAGGCCTACGCCGCCGGCGAAATGAAGCACGGCCCCATCGCCCTGCTGGAAAAGGGATCGCCGGTGGTGGTGGTGGCCACCGACGGCCGCGTCTACGAGAAGGTGCTCTCCAACATCCAGGAGGTACGCGCCCGCGAGGCGGCGGTGATCGCCGTCGCCACGGAAGGCAACAAAGCCATCCGCGATTTCAGCGACGAGGTGATGTACGTGCCGGCCACGTCGGAGATGCTCTCGCCGCTGCTGGCGGTGGTGCCGCTGCAACTCCTGGCCTACTACATCGCCCGCCTGAAGGGCTGCAACGTCGCCCAGCCGCGCAACCTGGCCAAGACCGTCACCGTGGAATGAGAGAGGCAGCGATGCTCATCGGTATCGACGTGGTGGAAAACGACCGCATCCGCGCCGCCCTCGAGCGCCACCCGCGGCTGGCGGAGCGGCTGTTCACCCCCGGCGAGCGCGAATACTGCCTTTCACGTCCCGACCCCACGCCGCACCTGGCGGCCCGCTTCGCCGCCAAGGAGGCCGTGGGCAAGGCGCTGGGCACCGGGGTCATCAGCTGGCAGGAGATCGAGATCGGCAGGGGCGGCGGCCCCGTGGTCTCGCTGAGCGGCAACACCGCCGCCGTGGCAGCCGAGAAGGGTGTGACCAGCATCTCCGTGTCGTTGAGCCACGGGCGCGACGTATCGGTGGCGGCGGCTCTCTGCGATACCAACCAGCCGTCCTAGGCGCCGCCGCCCGGGCAACAAAGGAGGGAAGATGGCTCGAAGAACCGCTTTCGCCACGCACAACCTCCCGCTCTACACCAGCGAGCAGATGCGCCGTACCGACGCCGCCGCCATCGACGGCATCGGCATCCCCGGCGTGGTGCTGATGGAACGCGCCGGCATCGCCGTCGCCGAGTACCTGCTGGACCACTATTGCGAACACCATCGCTACCTGGTGCTGGCGGGCAAGGGCAACAACGGCGGTGACGGTTTCGTGGCCGCGCGGCACCTGGCGGAAACCGGCGCCGACGTCCGCGTCTACTGCACGGCGGCGGCCGGGGAGTACAAGGGCGACGCCCTGGTCAACCTGAAGGCAGCCAAGAAGCTGGGCATCAAGTTTTTCCATGCCCCCTCGCGGGCGACCCTGGCACGGGCCCTGGCCAGCGACTGCATAATCGTCGACGCCGTCTTCGGCACCGGGTTTTCCGGGGAGCCCCGGGGGCGCGCCGCCGACTTCATCGAAACCGCGGCGGCCGCCGCCGAGCGCCGCTGCCTGCCCGTGGTGGCCGTGGACATCGCCTCGGGCGTGGACGCCGCCACCGGCGAGGCGGCGTCGAACTCGCTGCCGGCGGACGCCACCGTCACCTTCCACGTGCCCAAGGTGGGGCACTTCGCCGCTCCCGGCGGCTACCTGAGCGGCGACGTCATCCTCGCCGACATCGGCATCCCGCAGGCGGCGGGCGTGGAGCCCGACCACTTCCTGGTGGACCCCCGGGTGGTGGCGACGGTGCTGCCACAGAAGCTGGACCACGACCACAAGTTCAGTTGCGGCCGGGTGCTGGTGGTGGGCGGGTCGACGGGCCTCACCGGCGCTCCCTGCCTGGCCGCGTCGGCGGCGCTGCGCGCCGGCGCCGGGGTGGTCACCGCCGCCGTGCCCGCCTCGCTGAACCCGGTTTTCGAGCAGAAGCTCACCGCGGTGATGACCCTTGCCCTGGAAGACGGGGGCCGGGGAGCACTGAACGAGACCGCGCTGCCGGCGCTGCTGGAGGCGGCGGCAAGGTTCGATTGCCTGGCCCTGGGGCCGGGCCTGGGACGCGACCCTGCCACCGCGGCCCTGGTACGGCGGCTGCTGGCACAGGCAGACATGCCGGTAGTGCTGGACGCCGACGGGCTGGGGGCGGTCGCCGGCCGGCCGGGCACCATCCGCAAGCGCCGCGCCGCCACCGTGCTCACTCCCCACGCGGGAGAGCTGGGAAGGCTGCTGGGACGGCCCGCGGACACGGTCGCCGCCAGCGCCCTGGCCTCCGCCCGCGAAGCCGCGCGCCGTACCGGCGCCGTGGTGGTGCTCAAGGGCGCCAACAGCATCATCACCGACGGTTCCTGGACGCTGATCAATCCCAGCGGCAACCCGGGCCTGGCCACCGCCGGCTCCGGCGACGTGCTCACCGGCGTCGTCGCCTCGCTGCTGGCCCGGGGGCTGGAGCCCCTGGCCGCCGCGGCTGCCGGCGTCTACCTCCACGGCGCTGCCGCCGACCTGGCCGCCGCGGAGGGCAACACCGACAACCTGGTCTCGACGGACCTGCTGGGCTTCCTGCCCCGGGCGTTCGCGGAGGCGGGCGAAGAATAGAAAGCAAAGACGAAGAAAGGAATGTCTTGAGCGAACAGACCGTTTCCGACATCATGCGCACCGACGTGGTGACCATCCGCGCGGACGCCTCTGTCCGGGAGCTGGCGGAGCTGCTCTCGGAGAAGAAGATCAGCGGCGTGCCGGTGGTGGACGACCAGCAGCGGGTGGTGGGAATCGCCAGCGAGGGGGACCTGGTGTCCCTCGACGCCGAGATTCACTTCCCCCATTACATCCAGTTCCTCGACAGCGTCATCTTCGTAGAGAGCGTCAAGAAGTTCGACGAGCGGATCCGCAAGGCGACCGCCGCCACCGTCGCGGAAATCATGACCAGCGACGTCATCACCGTCCAGCCCGATACGCCCGTCACCAGGGCAGCGACCATCATGAATGACCGGGAAGTAAACCGCCTGCCGGTGGTGGACGGCGACGTGTTGGTGGGCATCGTCACCCGGGCCGACATCGTGCGTTCCATCTCGGAGGCCTAGGCGATGGCACGGGCGAGGGCACGGGCCGAAATCGACCTGGGCTGCGTGCGGCGAAACGTGGAATCGCTCAGGCAGCGCCTCGCTCCCGGCTGCTCCTTGATGGCGGTGGTGAAGGCGGATGGCTACGGTCACGGCGCCGCCCCCGTGGCCCGCGCCTGCCTGGAGGCGGGCGCCGCGGCCCTGGGCGTGGCCACGGCGGCGGAGGCGGAGGCGCTCAGGGCCGAGGGGGTCGAGGGCCGCCTGCTGGTGATGGGGCCGCTGACCGCCGCCGAGGCCCGGCGGGCCCTGGACGCCGGCGCCGAGCTGGTCGTCTGGTCACTGCCCTTCCTGCGTGAACTGGTCGCCGTCGCCGGCGACCGGCCGGCCCCGGTCCACGTGAAGGTGGACACCGGCATGCGCCGCCTGGGGATCCACCCGCGGCGGCTGCCCGAACTGCTCGACGCCCTGGAGACGGCGCCGGAGGCGGAAATGGTGGGCCTGATGACACACTTCGCCGACGCCGATGCCGAAGAAGACGACTTTTTCCGCTTCCAGCTCCGCTCGTTCGAGGAGGCGGTGCAGGTGGTGCTGCGCACCGGCGCCGACGCTGTCTTCCACTGTGCCAACAGTGCCGCCACCATCCGTTATCCCGAGTCGCATTTCGGCATGGTCCGCTGCGGCATCGCCATCTACGGCCTCTCGCCCTTCCAGGGAGACGCCACCGCCGACGGCCTCAGCCCGGCGCTGGAGCTGACCTCGTACGTGGCCGACGTCAAGCGCCTCGCCGAGGGCGACAGCGTCGGCTACGGGCGCACCTGGCAGGCGAGCGCCGACACCGAGATCGCCCTGGTGCCCATCGGTTACGGCGACGGCTACAGCCGCCGCCTGTCCAACCGGGGACGGGTCATCATCGGCGGCCGCTCCCGCCCGGTGGTGGGCCGGGTGTCCATGGACCTGATCACCGTCGACCTGGGGCGCGACAGCGGCGTACGCCCCGGGGACGAGGCAGTGCTCATCGGCGCCCGGGGAGAGGAACGCATCACCGCCGAAGAGATGGCCGCCCTGCTGGACACCATCAACTACGAGGTCACCTGCAACCTGTCGCCACGGGTCGAAAGGAGGTACCGGGAATAGGCGTGCACCTGGAGGGCCCCGGCATCGAGAGCGCCCGGCGCGTGCTTTCCGGGAGCGGCCGCTGCTGGTTCACCGGCGGCACCGTCAGGGACCTGCTGCTGGGCATCGTTCCCCGCGACATCGACATCGTCGTCGACGGCGACCCGGAGGCGGCGGCGCGCCGCCTGGCCTCCGAGACGGGCTCCGCCTTCGTCCCCCTTTCAGAAAGCTTCCAGACTTTCCGGGTGGTGGCCCAGGCCCGCGACCTCACCTTCGACTTCACCGCCCTGCGCGGCGGGGACATCGAGGAAGATCTGCGCCAGCGGGACTTCACCGCCGACGCCCTGGCGCTGCCGCTGGCCGGCGACGGAACCGGTGACTCCTCTCTCGTGGATCCCTGCGGGGGCAGGCGGGACCTGGAACGGCGGCGCCTGGAGGCGGTGAGCCCCGGTATCTTCGAGGAAGACCCGCTGCGCCTGCTGCGGGCGCTGCGCCTGGAAAAGAGCCGCGGCCTGGCGCTGTCACCGTCGCTGGTCGCGCTGGTACGCGGCCACGCCGCGCTCGCCGACCGCCCCGCCGCCGAGCGCATATTCGCCGAGCTGGAACCGCTGCTGGCGCTGCCGGGCACGGCGGCGGCCGCCCGGCGGCTGCACCAGCTGGGCCTGCTGCCAGTGCTGCTGCCGGAGATCGCCGCCCTCGAGGGCGTGAAGCAGAACCGTTACCACCACCTCGACGTCCTCGGGCACACCCTGGCCCACGCCGAGGCGCTGGAGCAGACCTGCAGCAAGCCGGAAGAGATCTTCCCGGAGGCGGCGGCATTCATTCGCAGCCGCGCGCGGGCGCGCATCGCCGGGGACGCCGGCTGGGGGTTCGTGATGGGCTTCACCTCCCTGGCACACGACGTCGCCAAGCCCGCCTGTACCGTCGAGGCCGTGGGCGGCGAGATACGCTTCCTCGAGCACGACCGCAAGGGAGCCGACATGGCGGCGGCGATCCTTTCCCGCTTCCGGGCCAGCCGCCGCTGCCGGCGGGCGGTCGCCTTCCTGGTGGCCAGGCACATGCGCTTCGAGGGGCTGATCCAGTCGACGGGCCCCAGCCTGCGCGCGCGCCGGCGCTACCTGGCGGCCACCCGGCCCATGACACCGGAGCTGGTGCTGCTCTCGGCGGCGGACCGGCTCTCGTCGCGCGGCCCCCTGGTCAGCCAGGCGGACATCGAGCGCCACCTGGAGCTGGCGCGGGAAGTGATGAACATGAGCATCGAGAGCCTGCGTTCGCCGCCGGCGCGCCTGGTGAACGGCGAGGAGCTGATGCGGGAGCTGGAGCTGGAGCCGGGGCCCCTGGTGGGTGAACTGCTGCGTTTCCTGGAAGAGAAGCAGGCGCTGGGCGACATCACCACGCGTGAGCAGGCACTGGTGGCGGCGTCGGCGTACCTGGAGTCACGCAACCGGGGCAAGGATCGGCCCCGTCGCCCCTCGACGGCACCGGAGAACGCGGGCTGAGGCGGCTGGCGGCTGCTCAGGAAGCCTTGGCCTGCGGCGGCTTGAGGATGTCGATGAAGGCCTCGACCACGCGGGGGTCGAACTGGGTGCCGGCACGCACCTGCAGCTCCGCCAGCGCCTGTTCCACCGACAGCGCCTCGCGGTAAGGACGGTCGCAGGTCATTGCCTGGAAGGCGTCGGCCACGGCGATGATGCGCGCTCCCAACGGTATCTCCTCGCCGTTGAGCCCGTCGGGATAACCGGCGCCGTCGTAATGCTCGTGGTGGTGACGCACCGCGGGCAGGAAGCTCTCGAGGCTGGCGATGTGCTTCAGGATCGTCTCGCCCACCTCCGGGTGCTGCTTGACACGCCGCCACTCTTCGTCAGTAAGGCTGCCGCGCTTGTTGATGATTTCCGCCGGCACCGCCACCAGCCCCACGTCGTGCAGCAGGCCGGCCACGCGGATGCGGTGCACCTCCTCGTCCTCCATCTCCATGGCGGCGGCGATGCTGGAGGCCAGGCGGGCCACCGACTCGGAGTGCTGCCGGTTGTAGGTGTTGTTCTTTTCCACCGAGGCGGCGATGGCCTGCACCGCGGCCAGGTGCAACTCCTCGCGCACCATGTCCTCCAGGGTGCTGTGCTTGTAGGCGTCCGCCTCCTCGTGGAAGAGGGTGACCCGGTTGCCACCCTGGCGCTTGCTGAAATACATCGCCCAGTCTGCCTTCTCCACCAGCTCGGACGCGGTCTTGCCGTCGGCGGGGCTGCCGGCGACGCCGATGCTGGTGGTGAGCATGCTGCTGGACTCTCCCCGGGCCTCGAAGGAGAACCCGGCGATCCGGCGCCGGATGCGGTGGGCGATGATCTGGGCGCCGGAGCTGTCCGTCTCCGGCAGGATCAGCGCAAATTCCTCGCCCCCGTAGCGGGCGGCGATGTCCACGGCCCGCTTGGACTCGGTGATGATCCCGGCCACGTCCTTCAGGGCCACGTCACCGAGTGAATGTCCGTTGATGTCGTTGAAGCCCTTGAAGCCGTCCAGGTCGCAGAAGATCACTGAGACCGGCTGGCCGCTGCGGGACGAGCGTTCCAGCTCCTCCTCCAGCCGCGAGTAGAAATAGCGCTGGTTGTAGAGGCCGGTGAGGCCGTCGGTGACCGCCTCCTCCTGGCTGCGTTCGTAGAGGCGGGCGTTCTGGATGGCGATGGCCGCCTGGTTGGAAAGGATGGTGAGCACCGAGAGCTCGTCGTGCCCGAAGCTCTCCACCTCCTTGCTGTAGACGTAGAACACTCCCAGGCGTCGCTGGCCCACCTTCAGCGGCAGGCAGATGAAGGCGCGGATGCCTTCCGAGCGCGCCAGCTTGCTGAGCCGGTGCCGGGCGGCCACGTCGTCGCTGAAAACGGCGCCGTCACCGGTGAGGCACTCCTCCGCCAGCCCCCCCGGCCGGAACTGCATGCGGCTGACGAAGTCCTCGCTCAGTCCCCGGGTGTAGGTATCCGTGAAAGCGCGGCGCTCCTCGTCGTAGAGGACCACCGCCGCCGCCTGGGAGCCGGTGAGCTCCATGCCCTTTTCCATGACGGTGTTTATCACCTTCCGCCACTCCAGCTCCGAGCTGATGGCGAGGGCGATGTCCGACAGCATGCTCAGCTGCTCGATCTCGTGCTGCATGGCGTCCGCCATGTGGTTGAAGGCGCTGCCCAGCTCGGCGATCTCGTCGCGCGTGCGCACGGTTACACGCCGGTCCAGGTCTCCCGCCACCATCGCCGCCGCTGCCGCCTTCAGCTCTTCCACCGGGCGCAGCAGGCGCCGCGCCGCCACCAGCGTGATCGTCATGCTGAGGCCGATACCGATGACGGCCGTCAGCAGAAAATAATACCGCAGCCGGGCGGCGTCGCTCGCCACCTGCTCGCCGGCCCGGTCGTTGCGGTTGTTGAAGCTGGCCGCCAGCAGGTTGCTGTAGGTTCCCGCTTCCTTGCGCAGCTCGTCGGTTCCCTTTTCCTCGGCCAGCGCAGTGGCGTAGTCCCCTGCCCGCCAGGCGGGGACTATCTTGTTGAAGAAGGTATCGTCGAATCTCTCGGTGGCCGCCTGCAGGCGACCCAGCAGTTCCTGTTCCTGCTGGGTCTCCGCCTTGTCCGCCACCTGCGCCAGCGCCCGTCGTCGCCGCGCCTGTGCCTCGGCGAAGGCGCCCACGCGCCCGTCATCGTTGTCGACCACCAGCTCGTACTGGGCCTGGATCTGGTCCGCCACCGCCAGCTCCGCCAACTGCAGCTGCTGTACTGCCTGCGAGCGCGCCAGCGCCTCGGTGGATGCCGCCTCCAGGCCGGATGCCTCGTGGAAAATGATGATACCCAGGGCGGCGAACAGCAGCATCACGGCCACGAAGCCGGCGATCATCTTGGTCCTGATCTTGGTGAATAAAGAACTGCCCCACACTCTGCCCATCAGACCCCGATTCCGAGTTTTGGTCAACGGCTCCGGTGGGTTTCACGCACCGCCCACCGCCCCCCTGACTAGGTGACTAATCGGCAGCGGGGCAGGAATGCTTAACCGGAAGCCGCGGGCGGTGCTGCTGCCGGTTCGCGGTTCAGACGATTTCGGCCCCGAGCACGTCGCGCATGTGGTCGAGGGCGAAGCGGTTGATCTCGTCCGCCGGGTGCCCGGGAGCGTCGTAGGTCTCCACGCAGTTCTCGACCACGGCCACGTCGTAGTCCCGGTTGCGCAGGTCCGCCACCGTGTGCAGGACACAGATATCGGTACAGACGCCGGCCACCAGCACCCGTTCCGGTGCCAGGCGCTCCAGCTCCGCCTCCAGGGAGGTGCCGTGGAAGCTGGAGTAGCGCGTCTTGGGAATCACAAGCGCCCGTTCCAGGAAGGGCTCGAGCTCCTCCACCACCTCCTCCTCGCCGGAGCCGCGGACACAGTGGGGCGGAAAGACGGAGAACTCCGGGTCGTCCTCCGCGTGGGTATCGGCAAGGAAGATCGCCTGCGATCCCGCCGCCAGCTCCTGCTCGAGCAGCGCTGCCACGCAGGGGATCACCCGGGCCAGGCGGGGGCTGGCCAGGTTGCCGCCCTTGCAGAAGCCGTTGATCACGTCGACCACCAGCACCACCCTGGACATTACGACCCTCCCTTTTCGCTTACTCGATCCGCGCCAGGCGGGGATTGGGGCGGTAGCGGCGCCCCACCTTGGCGCAGGGGCGTCCCTCGACCATTACCACGTCGGCGGTGTAATCGTTTTCGCCCCGCAGCAGGCTGCTGCCCACGCCGTAGGCGTCCACCGGCGCCCCCGCCGCCTCGAAGCGGCCGATCTTCTCCGCCGTGAAACCGGCACTGACTATTATCTTCCCCCAGTCGTATCCCTCGGCATCGAGGCTCTCCCGCACCTTGAATACCAGCTCCGGCTGCACCCCCGTGGGGTCGAAGTAGCCCATCTCCTCCACCAGGCTCCGGTCGACCAGGTTGGGCGCGGTATCCAGGCGCACCCCCCAGAGCCGCTCGCCCAAGTCCCGTGCCACCGCCAGCGAGGTGCCCACGCAGTCGTTGTCGAAGTCGACGAGGGCGATCACCTTCACCCGGGGGTGGAACGTCTCCGCGAAGGCACGGGTGGCACGCACGGTGTCACCGCCCATGGCAGCGATGAGGCTGTGGGGAATGGTGCCCATGCCCTCGGCGCCCCAGAGGTCCCCCTGGGCGTCGGTGGAGACGTCGGTTATCCCCGCCAGGTGGGCGGCGTAGCCGTCGAGGCGCTGGACACTGTAGTGATCGTGGCGGGCACCGAAGAACAGGACCGGCTTGCCGGCCGCCGCCGCCAGCGCCTCGCGCACGTTGGTGGCCACCAGCGTCCCCCGGGCCAGCGAGCCCAGGTAGACCGTCTCCAGGTGGGCGAAGAGCGTGTAGTCGCCCTCGATGGTCATCACCGTCTCGTAGGGCTCGATCTCGTCGCCGTCCCGCAGCGCGTGCACCGTCAGCTGCCGCCACCCCTCCTGCCAGCCACCGCCGGCATCCTCCCTGCCGCTGCAGAGCTCCAGCACCGCCAGCGCCTCGTCCATGCCGCCGAGGACCGCCTGCCGGCGCTGGAAAACCTGCATGAGGACGCGGGGGTGCTCTCCCCGCTGCTCCAGGATCTGCTTGACGCGGTTGAAGTAGGCATCGGTGTAGAAGCCGCGACGGATCTCCTCGACCGGGAGATGAAAACGCTCCGGGTCGGTACGCCTGCGCCCCATCGTCATCCCACGGGGTACGAGCCCAGCAGTTTCACCGAGGCCAGCTTGCACTGCAGGCACTCCAGCGCCGCCCTCACCTGGGGGTCACCGTGCCGCCCCTCCATGTCCACGAAGAAAATGTAGTCGCCCAGGCCTTTCTTGGAGGGCCGCGACTCCAGCTTGGTGAGGTTGATGTAGCGGTGGGCGAACTCCTGCAGTATCTGCAGCAGGCTGCCGGGCTGGTCGTGGGCAATGGCACAAACGATGGAGGTCTTGTAGGGGGCATCCAGGTCCTGTGGCGCCTCCTCGCGGGCGAGGACCACGAAGCGGGTCTGGTTGTCCGCGTAGTCCTCGATCTCGTCCTCCAGCACCGTGCAGCCGTACTTCTCCGCCGCCAGGGGGCTGCCGATGGCGGCCCAGTCCTTCTTCGACTCGCTCACCATGCGCACCGCCTCGGCGGTGCTGTTGGCGGCCATGAGCTCGGCGCCGGAGAGGTGCGCGCGAATGAACTTGCGGCACTGGGCGTGGGCATGCGGGTGGCTGATCACCGCCTCCACCTGGTCCAGCGGCAGGCGGCGGCGGGCGATCAGGCAGTGGCGCACGGGGTGCACGATCTCCCTGACGATGAAAACATTGTCCACCTCGAAGGCCAGCATGTCGAGGGTGAGGCTCACCGATCCCTCGAGAGAGTTCTCGATGGGAACGATGCCGGAATCCACCTCGCCGCGGGAGACGGCCTCGACCACGTCGGTGACCGAGGGGTAGGAAACCGCTGCATCCTCGTCCAGCACCGTGTTGGCCAGCAGCGCCTCCTCGGCCCAGGTGCCCGGCGGTCCCAGGAAAGCGGTCTTTCCCGTCTCAGGCAACGCCCTCACCACCGGCGCTGCGCGGATGCCCGGTCTCGACGCGCTCCAGGCCCATCGCCTCCTTGAACACCTGCTCCTCTTCCGGTGACAGCTTCTCGCGGCTCTCCCCGTGGCGCACTTCCTTCACGTAGATGCGGGCATGGTCCCGCGACTGGATGGCACTGATGATGACGCCCGAGAAGTGCGCGTCCAGCAGGGCCACGGAAGTGCTCTGCATGCCGCTGAGGTCGCGGTAGGCGTCGTAGCGGATCAGGCTGCGGTGAGTGAAGCAGGAGTCCAGGCGCTCGCCGGTGGCGGCGAGGCGTTCGTCCAGCTGCTGGAGCTGGCGATCGAGGCTGTCGAGCCGCTGCTCCAGGTCGCGGGCGTGGGCCACGATGTCGCGCCGCCCCTCCTTGCCCATCACCACCCGCTGGTCGCGCCGGTAGCGGCGCAGCCGCAGCCACAGGTAGCCGGCCAGCAGGAGCGCGGCGGCGCCGACCGACAGCGCGGACAACCAGAGATACCCTGCATTTTCAGTCACGAAGGCATTCACTGCCGCGCCTTCCCCTCAAACGTACCCGCAAAAAACATCGAAGGCCGAAGACAGGGCGGGCGCGCGGCCCCGGCATGTCTCCAACCTTCGGCGCCCCCGCGGGCGACATCAGCTGAAATTGATCCTGAATTCCTGGGCGTTGTTCTGGGTGTTTTCCTCCCCGGGGACCGGGCCGGCCTCCGCCCGCAACAGCGCCGGCTGTTCACCGGCCTCTGCCGCCAGGCCCGTCAGCGTGATGGTCTTGGTCTCGCCGGGGGCGATGGTATCGATCCTGCCATCCACCTTTTGCGGCGAGGGCCGCCCGGGAGCGGAGAGGCTGAGGCTCACCAGCACCTCGTTCTCGGTGGACTCGCCCTGGTTCTGGACCTCCACCTCGAATGTCAACGAGTCCGAGGCCTTGAGGCTGTTCTCGCCGTCGGTGGACAGGGTCATGCCGCTAGGCTGCACCTTGACGCTGATCAGCGCCACCCCGTGCAGGCCGGAAACCTGCGCCGTGCCGCCCTTGAGCCGCTCCAGCACCGTCACCGCGGTCTGCTGGCTCGCCAGTGCCGGGTCGGCGAGGAACTTCGACTGCGGCACCTTCAGCTCGGTGATCTCCTCGTCCTTGAGCACGCCCTGGGCGGGCTGGAAGAAGAACTCGTCGTAGATGACGTCGCGGGAAAGCAGGATCAGCATCTCGTGCGACACCTGCGCCGCCCCCGCCTGGTTGTCACTCGCCTCCACGGCGTTCAGCAGCGCCGGCTGCAGGCCCTTCAGCCCCCGCGCCCGCACCTGCATGGTGGCGACGAACCACTCGTTCTCCTGCTTGAACTGGTCCGGGGGCTCGATCGCCTTGGCCTGCTCCACCAGCTGGTCCTGCTTCTGCTGTAACTCGGCCAGCTTGCCCTCCAGCGACTGGCGCACCGACTCGTCGGCGTTCTGGAAGATGGCCGACACCTCTTTGCCGATGGCATCCGATTCTCCGGCCACGGCGCCG
>JAJRWQ010000037.1 GCA_024276735.1 Actinomycetes bacterium | reverse complement strand
GCCATCGCCGGCAGCGGCCCCGGTTTCCTGGCGCTGATCATCGACGCCTTCATCGACGCCGGGGTGATGGCGGGGCTGCCGGCCGGTGCCGCCCGCGAGCTGACGCACTCGATGGTGGCCGGCACCGCGGGGCTGCTCAACGAGACCGGGCTATCGGCGGACGAGATCCGCCGCAAGGTGACCTCGCCCGCGGGCACCACGGCGGCGGGCATCTCGCAGATGGAACGGGACGGCGTCAGGTCGGCGATCATCGATTCGGTGCAGGCGGCGGCGAAGCGTGCCCATGAGCTCTCCTGAAAATGAACTTTCTCGGTTACGACGTGGTAAGCTTCGTCAATGCCCTCTTCTACGTCTACTACATCCTGATACTGGTGAGGGTGATATTCAGCTGGATCGGCATCCCCTCGGGGCGGACGGCGCTGTCGCTGTTCCGCTTCGTCTACGACGTCACCGAGCCGTACCTGGGCATCTTCCGCCGCATCATTCCCCTGGCGGGGCCGATCGATTTCAGCCCGCTGATCGGCTTGCTGGTGCTGGGGATAATCCAAAGAATAGTCATTAGCATGATCATCGGCATTTAAGGCAAACGGACAGGAGGACGGAACCATGAAGATCACGCCGCTGGATATCAGGCACAAGGAGTTCAGCCGCTCCATGCGGGGTTACAAGGACATCGAGGTGGACGAGTTCCTCGACGAGATCATCGAGGAGTTCGAGCGGCTGTTCAACGAGAACATGGACTACCGCGACCGCCTGGAGGCGCTGGAAGAGAAGCTGGCGCAGTACAAGAACATCGAGGAGACGCTGCAGAAGACGCTGATCTCCGCCCAGGAACAGGCGGAGGAGCTCAAGGTCAACGCCAAGAAGGAAGCGGACCTGATCCTGCGCGACGCCGAGCTGAAGGCGCGCAGCATCACCAACGACTCCTACGCCGAGCGCCAGAAGATCCAGCGCTCGGTGCAGTCGCTGAAGCAGAAGCACAAGGAGCTGCGCTACCAGCTGCGGACGCTGCTGGAGGGCTACCTGGAGGCGCTGGACCAGGAGGACGACAGCAGCTTCGAGGAGATCGACGTGGAGATCGAGGGCATGGAAGCGCCCGCGGCCGCTGACGACGCCGCCACCGGGGCGGAAGAGCCCTCCCCCGGGGACAGCGCCCTGGACGCCGTGCCGGCGGAGCCCGCTGCCGACGAGGAGGGCGGCGGCGACGAGCCGGCGGCCACGGCGGGCGAGGAGACGGTGAGCTTCCCGGCGCTGCACGAGAGCGACGACGACGATCCCTTCGCCGACGTGGACATCCAGCGGGAGGGAAAGAACTTCGACTGGTAAGGAACTGCTGGCACCGGCGGACGAGGGCGTCCTGCTGTCGGTGCGGGTGATTCCCGGGGCGAAGAAGGACCTCGTCGCCGGCGAGGAGAACGGCCGACTGAAGGTGCGCCTGCAGGCGCCGCCGGTGGAAGGCAAGGCCAACAAGGCGCTGGTGCGCCTGCTGGCCAGGCGGCTGGGGCTCTCCCGCGGCCGCGTACGCCTGGTACGGGGAGCGCGTTCCCGTGATAAGATGGTGCTGCTGGCGGGCGTGTCCATGCCGCGCGCGCGCCGGCTGCTGGAGGAAGCGCTCCGCGACCGGTAGGCGGACGAGCAGGGGGACCGCGACGATTACCGCTTTCATTTCCCATATCGCCAACACGGCGAGCCGGGGCCGCGACGGCAGCGGCCGCCTGCTGCTCCCGTGGGCGGATGCAAGCTTTCCCTCCTGCGCCGAGCCCCTCTTGCGGAGGCGGAGAGGCGAGGGTTAGCATCACCTTGGCCCTCACCCGTGGCAAACTCGTCGCCCTGACTGCGGTGTTGATAGCTGCCGACCAGCTCACCAAGCTGGCCGCCCGCCGCATGCTGGCAACCGGGGGTTCCCGGGAGCCGCTACCCTTTCTCGGGCTGAGTATCCATAGCAACCGCGGCATCGCCTTCGGCCTGCTGGACGACGGCCACGGCCGCCTGATCATCGCCGTGGGGATCGTGATCGTGGCGGTGCTGGCGGCGGCGATGCTGGCGGCGGCGGGCCGGCGGGTCGCGGTGCCGCTGGCCTTCCTGCTGGCCGGCAGCACCGGCAACCTGGTCGACCGGCTGCTGCGGGGAGGCGTCACCGATTTCCTGCGCCTGCCGCACTGGCCGGCGTTCAACCTGGCAGACATCTTCATCCTGGCCGGCGTCTTCTTCACGGCGCTGGCGCTGGTCTTTCCCAGCGACGGGGAGCAGCGGCCGCGGGATGACGGTGGGCCCTGAGGCGGCGGCGCCGGCCCCGCGCCGGGGGCACGGCGCGCGGCGGCCGGCGGCGATGGAGGGCGACGTCAATGGCTGACGGCGATTCCAGGCACGAGAGCCTGAAAGTGGCGCCGGGCGACGGGGGGATGCGCCTGGACAAGTTCCTGGCCGCGGTGCCGGCGGTCGGCTCCCGGGCGGCGGCGCAGCGGCTGATCGCCGGCGGGCGGGTGCTGGTGGACGGCGAGGCGCGGCCGAAGAACCACCGCCTGCGCGGCGGCGAGCTGGTGGAGATCGAGTTTCCACCCCCGGCAGCCACCAGCCTGGAGCCGCGGGAGATGGCGCTGGAGATTCCCTACGAGGACCGGTACCTGCTGGTGGTGGACAAGCCGGCGGGGCTGGTGACGCATCCCGCCCCGGGGCACGGGGACGACACCCTGGTACACGGACTGCTGGCGCGCGGCATCGCCGGCGGCGATCCCCGGCGACCGGGGATCGTCCACCGCCTGGACCGGGACACCTCCGGCCTGATGGTGGTGGCGCGCGACGAGGAGACCCACCGCCTGCTGGCGGAGATGCTGGCCCGCCACCAGGTCGAGCGGGTATACATCACCCTGGTTCACGGCCTCTTCGAGACCAGGGAAGGCACGGTGGAGGCGCCGGTGGGAAGGGACCCGGCGCACCGGCAGCGGATGGCGGTCTCCGCCGGCGGGCGCGACGCCGTCACCCACTTCCGGGTGCTGCGGAGCTGGGACCGCGGGCCATCCGGGGGCGGCGACGGCTACTCGCTGCTGGAGGTGCGCCTGGAGACGGGCCGCACGCACCAGATACGGGTCCACCTGGCCGCCATCGGCCACCCGGTGGCCGGCGATGCCGTCTACGGGCGCCGCCGCGACGAGCTGGAGGTGGGGCGGCAGTTCCTGCACTCCGCCCGCCTGGCCTTTCGCCACCCCCGCACGGGAGAAGAATTGCGGCTGGAATCGCCGCTGCCCGGCGACCTCGAGGCGGCGCTGGCGCGGCTGGGCTGAGGGCGGCGCCGGGGCGCCTGCCATCGTCGCCCGTCGTGCGGGCCGGGGGCACTGCGGTCCCTGCCTGCCGGGCCCGCGCCCTCAAGGCGGGCGGCCATTCCTGCTAGAATGGGCAGGCGCGGTGCCGGCGGCCGCCCCGGCCGGGTAAGCGGCGCCGCTGCCGTCACCGGATACGGAGGCTTGCATGCAGATCCCCCGCATAGTGATTTCCGGGCCCCACCGCAGCTCGGGCAAGACCACCCTGAGCATCGGCCTCAGCCGCGCGCTGGCGGACAGGGGCCTGGCGGTGCAGCCCTTCAAGAAGGGCCCTGACTTCATCGATCCCATGTGGCTGGCGGCCGCGGCCCGCCGCGACTGCCGCAACCTGGATCTCTTCATGATGGGCGAGGAGAACATCCTCTCCTCGTTCCGGCGCGCCGGCGCCGGCGCCGACGTGTGCGTGATCGAGGGAAACATGGGGCTCTACGACAGCCTGGAGGTGGACGGCCGTGGCAGCACCGCCGACATGGCGCGCCTGCTGTCGGCGCCGGTGGTGCTGATAGTCGACACCCGCAGCATGAACCGCAGCATCGCGCCGCTGCTGATGGGCTTCCAGGCCTTCGAGCCGGACGTGGTCATCGCCGGGGTGATCCTCAACAAGGTCTTCGGGCCCCGCCACGAGCGCAAGCTGAGGGCGGCGGTGGCCGAGTACACCGACATCGAGGTGGTGGGCGCCGTGCCGCGGCGCTCCGAGGTGGGCATCGACATGCGCCACCTGGGGCTGGAGCCGGCGCGGGAGCACCTGGCCGCGGAGGAGGTGGTGGCGGCGATCGCGTCCGCCATCGCCGGTTACGTGGACGTGGAGCGCCTGCTGGAGCTGGCCCGGGCGGCGCCGCCGATGGCGGCGGGGGAGCCGGAGCCGAAGGGCGCGCCGCCCGCCCGGCACCGGGTGGGCATCGCCCGCGACCGCGCCTTCACCTTCTACTACCCCGAGAACCTGGAGGCGCTGGCCCGCGAGGGAGTGGAGCTGGTGCCTTTCAGCCCCCTGGCGGACCAGGAACTGCCGGCGGTGGACGGCCTCTACATCGGCGGCGGCTTCCCCGAGGTGTTCATGGCGGACCTGGAGCAAAACCGGGTGATGAGGGCGGCGATCGCCGGCGCCGCCGCGGCGGGCATGCCCATCTACGCCGAGTGCGGCGGGCTCATGTACCTTTCCCGCAGCATGTCGTGGCAGGACCGCAGCTGCGAGATGGTGGGCGCCCTCCCTTGTGATATAGTCATGCACGAACGCCCGCGGGGTCACGGGTACGTGGAGCTGAGATCCACCGGCGGCGGGGGCTGGTTCCCGGCCGGGTCACGGGTACGGGGACACGAGTTTCACTATTCCGAGATCACGGGCGCCGGTGACGTGGAGTTCGCCTGGGAGGTTCTGCGCGGCACCGGGGTCGGGGACGGCAGGGACGGCATCGTCCGCGGCGAGGTGCTGGCGTCCTACGCCCACCTGCACAGCCTCGGCTCTCCCGGCTGGGCGCCGGGGTTTGCCGCCAAGGTCGCCGGGGCCCCCGGCGGCGGCGCGGGCGGCAGCTGAGGAAGCGCTGAAAAAAATCCGCCCCAAGTATTGACAAACCGTCTTCGGCAGTATAGATTCACCCATGCGCCATATACCCGTAATGGTATTTTGGCGGCTGGTTCCGGGGAGCGAGAGCGGGTACTTCCCTTTCATTGCTGGCATCCCGGGGAACCGGAGATGCAGGTAGGTTCAGTCAATCGGGTGAGAGTTACCAGGTCTACGAGGGGAGACAAATGGACGGTCTATCGCTGTTCTTTGTAATCATTTCCTACGCAGCCATCGCAATTTTCCTGATCGGCTTCCTTGCCAAGGTCTGGAAGTATGCCATGACACCGGCGCCCCTGAAGATCCCGGTGACGCCGGCGCCGACCAATTCGCCCGGCGTCGTCTGGCGCATGCTCCAGGAGGTGGTGGTCTTCAAGAGCCTCTTCAAGAGCAAGAAGGTGATCTGGGTGGCGGGTTACGTGTTCCACCTGGCGCTGGCGTTTCTCCTGATCAAGCACCTCCGTTTCTTCTTCGTCTCCACTCCCGAATGGCTCGATACCATTGCCACCTACGACCTGTACGTGGGCTACATCCTGGTGGCGGCGCTGGCTTTCCTCTTCATTCTCAGGCTGGCGGTGGACCGCACGTTCTACATCACGGTGATGACCGACTACGTGCTGCTGCTGCTGCTGGGAGCGATTGCCATCACCGGCATCATTTCCACCCACCTGGTGGGCTTCCAGGTGCTGGGAGTCAAGGAGTACATCATGGGGCTCGTATCCTTCAGTCCCGTGGAGATACCCCGCAGCGGCATTTTCATTGCCCACTTCTCGCTGGTACTGGTGTTGCTGGTGTATTTCCCCTTCAGCAAGCTGATGCATGCCGGCGGGCTGTTCTTCAGCCCCACCAGGAACCAGGTGGACAACGCACGCGACAAGCGCTGGGTTACTCCGTGGGCGGTAAGCGAAAGGGAGGAATAGACGCTATGCAATGATTCATAGGATTCCCGGGGTCACCGGTCGGCCCTCAGCCGGTACTCCGGGTGCAACGGTCGGCAGGACGAATCAAACGACGTGAACGACAGGAGGTAATGAAAGTGAGCTTCGAATTCCAGGGAAAGACCTACGAGACCGACGACGACGGTTACCTGCAGAACCTCGACGACTGGAACGAAGAGGTCGCCAACTACATCGCCGAGCAGGAAGGCATCGAGATGACCGAGGCCCATTGGGAGGTCGTCAATTTCCTGCGTGACTACTACCAGGAGTACAACATCGCCCCCGCGATCAAGATCCTGATCAAGGAAATGAAGAAGATGTTCGGTCCGGAGAAGGGCAACAGCGCTTATCTCTATGACCTCTACCCCGCCGGCCCGGCGCTGCAGGCCTGCAAGATCGCCGGTCTCCCCAAGCCGACGGGCTGCGTCTGATCCCTGCGGACCGCCCGGCTCCCCGGGCCGGGCGGTCCCGTAAAGGCAGGCCCGCCAGCGGCGGGCGCGAGGGGGGCGAGCTCTTCTTCGCCGCCGCCCGGAGCGGCGCAGGTTTTCAGGTTGCAGGCAGAGTGATTCTTTTGGCCGAGAAAGGATTGGGTTATGCCAGAACCGTCTGCGGACAAAGTCGCTGAAAAAGAAATCGTGGTAGAGTCGGAAGCGCCCAAGGTAAAGAACGTCAAGGGCCCCGAGCTCACCGGGGAGATCCCGGTTCCCGCGGTCAAAGAGGGGCTGATCCAGGAGGGCGTCAACAGGCACATCAAGTGCCATGCCGCTTCCGAAGAAGTGATGGCCAAGCTGGGCTTCCCGGAGACGCTGCCCGACGACCTGACCGGCGCCATGGTGGAGAAGCTCGGGGAGCTGCTGAAGAAGTACAAGTCGCTGCAGGTCTACCTCGACATCTGCGTCAAGTGCGGCGCCTGCGCCGACAAGTGCCAGTACTTCCTGGGATCCAAGGATCCCAACAACATGCCGGTGGCCAGGGCGGAGCTGCTGCGCAAGGTCTACCGGCGCTACTTCACCACCGAGGGCAAGATCCTGCGCAAGTGGGCCGGGGCCGAAGACTTCAGCCTCGAGCTCCTGGGCGACTGGTACAGTTACTTCCACCAGTGTTCACAGTGCCGCCGCTGTTCCGTGTTCTGCCCCTACGGCATCGACACCGCCGAGATCTCCATGGCGGCCCGCGAGATCATGGACCAGCTGGGCATCGGCCAGAAGTACGTGAACGCGGTACTGGTGAAGGTGGACGAGATCGGCAACAACCTGGGCATGAACCCCAAGGCGCTGAAGGCGACGCTGGAGTCCACCGAGGAGGACATCGAGGAAGAGACGGGCGTGCCGGTGAAGCTGCCCCTGGACCAGGAGGGCGCCGAGATCCTGCTGGTGACCCCCTCCGCCGACTTCTTCGCCACGCCCCACATCGAGTCGCTCATCGGCTACGCCAAGGTCTTTCACCAGGCGGGCATC
>JAJRWQ010000036.1 GCA_024276735.1 Actinomycetes bacterium | reverse complement strand
GTCACCGCCTTCTACACCACCGTCTACGCCACCGCGGAGGACGCCTGCGGCAGCGAGTACCAGTACCCGGGGCCGTACCCGGCAGTATAAGCGGATCTTGGATTCTGGATGCTAGACACTGGATAAAACCGGCGAGTCGCGTACCTGCGACGCCGGCCAAGCGTTTTTTGTCTAGCGTCTAGTGTCCAAGAACGGATTCTGGACGCTGGATGCTGGACGCTGGACTAAACCTGCGAGCCTCGTAGCTGCGACGCCGTTCGAGCGCTGTCGTCCAGTGCCGGCGATCAATGTTCAGCATAACGCCCGAGATGTATGGTAGAGGGTGGATGGTGGATAAACCAGCGAGTCTCGTAGCCCCCACGCTACTCGAATGCTTTTATCCAGCGTCCGGAATCCAGCATCCAGTATCCGCTCAAGTCAAACAAGCATATAAGGAAAGAACGTCCCGGATTAGTGCAGATCTTGGATTCCAGATGCCAGACACTGGATTGAGCACCGAACCTCGTAGCCACTGCGCCACCAGAGCGTTTTTATCCAGCATCCAGAGTCCAGCGTCCAGAATCCAGCATCCAGCGTCCGAGTAAAGAACGTCCCCGATCGGACGACGGCGCCCCCCGCCGCGGAAATTAGGAATATTAGGAAAGAACGTCCCCGTTCGGCGGCCGCTTCAGTGGCGGAAGTGACGCGTGTGGGTGAAGATCATCGCCAGGTCGTGCTCGTCGCAGAGCTTGATCACCTCTTCGTCCCGCTGGGCGCCGCCCGGCTGGATGATGCAGGTGATCCCCTTGGGGATGGCGAGATCCAGGGCGTCGGTGAAGGGGAAGAAGGCGTCTGAGGCCACCGAGGCCCCCTTGAGCTCGCCCACCGACTTGTCGAGGGCGATGTTCATCGAGTCCACCCGGCTCATCTGGCCGGCGCCGATGCCCACGGTGGCGAGATCGTTGGCGATGACGATGGCGTTGGAGCGCACGTGCTTGGCCACGCGCCAGGCGAAGAGGGCGTCGCCCCACTCCTTCTCGGTGGGATGGCGCTTGGTGACCACGTCCATGGTGTCGCGCTCGTCGACGCCGGTGTCCTTGTCCTGCACCAGCAGGCCGCCGATGACGCGGTGGTAGTCACGCTCGCCGGTCACCGCCTTGCGGCGCTCCTCGTTCACCAGCAGGCGGATGCGTTCCTTCTGCGAGAGAATCTCCACCGCCTCCGCCACGTAGCCGGGCGCGAACAGCACCTCGATGAACTTCTTGGAGAGGGTCTCGGCCAGCTCCTCGTCGACGATGCGGTTGAGCGCCACCACCGAGCCAAAGGCGCTCACCGGGTCCGCCGCCAGCGCCTTGCGGTAGGCGCTGCCGATCTCCTCGGCGACGGCGACCCCGCAGGGATTGCCGTGCTTGATGATCACCGCCGCCGGCAGCGAGAACTCCCGCAAGAGCTCCCGGGCGGCGTTCAGGTCCAGCAGGTTGTTGAAGCTGAGCTCGGCGCCGTGGAGCTGGGTGATGCGGCTCAGCAGGTGGCGCCGGGCGTTTACCTCGGCGTAGTAGGCCGCCCGCTGGTGGGGGTTCTCGCCGTAGCGCAGGTCCTGCACCTTCTCGAAGTCCAGCAACATGAAGGGCGCGAAGTCGTCGACGCCCTCGCTGAACCAGTTGGCGATCACGAAGTCGTAGTGGGCCACGGTGTGGAAGGTCTGGGTGGCCAGGCTGCGCAGGGTGTCCAGGCTGAGCTGGTTGTCGTTGGCCTGCATCTCCTCGGCCACCTCCTGGTAGCGCCGGGGATCGGTGACCACCGCCACGTGGCGGAAGTTCTTCGACGCCGCCCGCACGATGGTGGGGCCGCCGATGTCGATGTTCTCGATGATCTCCTCCTCGGTGACGCCGCGGCGGCCGGCCACCTCCTCGAAGGGATAGAGGTTCACCACCACCATGTCGATGGGCTTGATCCCCTGCTCCTTGAGGGTGAGCATGTGGTCGTGGTTGTCACGGTCGGCCAAGAGGCCGGCGTGAATCGCCGGGTGCAGGGTCTTCACCCGGCCGTCGAGGATCTCGGGGAAGCCGGTGATCTCCTCCACCGGGGTCACCTGGATGCCCTTGTCGCGCAGGAACGCCGCCGTGCCGCCGGTGGAGATGATCTCCACCCCCATCCCGGCCAGGGCCTCGGCAAACTTGTCCAGACCGATCTTGTTGGAGACCGAGACGAGTGCGCGTGTAACTTTCAATCTTTCCTCCCCTGGTCGCAGCACGCCGTGCGGGCCGGCTGCATGGATTCCTGCCTACTCCTCTCCCTCCACGATCACGCGGCGGGGATTCTCCTGGTCGAAGCCGACCCGCCCGGCGGCGATCAGCTCGATCGCCCGCGGCAGCAGCCGGTGCTCCACCGCGTGAATACGCTCGCGGAGGCTGTCGACCGTGTCATTATATTTTATTTCCACTGCTTCTTGAAGAATGATGGGACCGGTGTCCGTACCCTCGTCCACGAAGTGGACGGTGACGCCGGTGACGCGGGCGCCGTAGGCCATGGTGTCCTCGATGGGCGTCGCTCCCGGGAAGGACGGCAGCAGCGCCGGGTGCAGGTTGATCACCCGCTGGGGAAAGCGGTCCAGCAGGGCCGGGGTGACGATCAGCATGTAGCCGGCGAGCACCACCAGGTCGACGCCGTGCCGCTCCAGCTCGTCCGCCATGGCGCGGTCGTGCGCCGGCCGGTCGGGGAAGTCGCCCAGGGGGAAGACGGCGGTGGGGATGCCGGCGTTCTCCGCCCGCCTGAGTCCGTAGGCGCCGGGGTTGTCGCTGATCACCAGCACCACCTCGATGCCGGCGTCACCCCGGTGCAGCTTGTCGATGATGCTCTGCAGGTTGGAGCCGGAGCCGGAGACCAGCACCCCCAGGCGGAAGCTTTTACCGGCGGCCGCCATCTCAGAACCCCAGGTCCACCCGCGTGTCGCCCTCGGTGACCTCGCCGATCTTCACCGCGCCGTGGACGGCGCGGCAGGCGGCGTCGGCGTCGCCGGCGGCGACCACGGCGATGAAGCCGATGCCCATGTTGAAGGTGGCGAACATCTCCTCCGGTTCCACCCCGCCCAGGCGCGCCAGGCTGTCGAACAGGCGTGGCACCAGCCAGCGCGAGCGGTCGATGCGGGCACAGAGGCCCTCGGGAATCACCCGCGCCAGGTTGCCGGCGATGCCGCCGCCGGTGACGTGAGCCAGGGCGTGCACCTCGGCGCGCTCCCGCAGGGCGGCCGCGGCACCGGCGTAGATCTCGGTGGGCACCAGCAGCCGGTCGCCCACCGGGCCGGGCCCGGCGCCCTCGAGGGGATCGGAATATGAGCGCCCCGCCACTTCCAGGATCTTGCGCACCAGGGAAAAACCGTTGCTGTGAATGCCGCTGGCGGGAAGGCCGATGACGGCGTCGCCGCGGCCGACGGCGCTGCCGTCGATGATCTCGTCCTTCTCCACCACGCCCACGGCGAAGCCGGCGAGGTCGAACTCGCCGCCGCGGTAGAGGTCGGGCATCTCCGCCGTCTCCCCTCCCAGGAGGGCGCAGCCCGCCAGCCGGCAGCCGGCAGCCACCCCTTCCACCAGCGCCGCCGCCTTCTGCGGCTCGAGCTTGCCGGTGGCGAGGTAGTCCAGGAAGAAGAGCGGCCGGGCGCCGCAGGTCACCAGGTCGTTCACCGACATCGCCACCAGGTCGATGCCCACGGTGTCGTAGCGGCCCATCGCCTCGGCGACCAGCACCTTGGTGCCCACGCCGTCGGCGGCGGCCACCAGCACCGGCTGCCGCAGCGGCGGCGGTTCCACCAGCCCGGCGAAGCCGCCGATGCCGCCGATCACCTCCAGGTCGCCGGTGGTGGAGGCCACGGCGGCGCGGATGCGCTCCACCACCTCCTCGCCGGCAGCGATGTTCACGCCGGCGTCGGCATAGGTGAGCGGTTTTTCCCGGCGGTCACGGCTCATCCCACCGCCTCCTGTTCCACCTGCTCGAAGCGGTGCTTGCTCATCTTCAGCTCGTCCGGCACCTCCACAGGGTAGTTGCCGGTGAAGCAGGCGCGGCAGAAGCGCGTCGCCGGCATGTCCACCGCCCGCTGCAGGCCCTCGAGGGAGATGTACTCCAGCGAGGTGGCACCCACGTGGCGGCGGATCTCCGCCACCGACTTCTCGGCGGCGATCAGCTCGGTGGAAGTGGCGGTGTCGATGCCGTAGAAACAGGGGTGGGTGATGGGCGGCGAGCTGATGCGCAGGTGCACCTCGGCGGCGCCGGCCTCGAAGAGCATGCGCACGATCTTGTGGGTGGTGTTGCCGCGGACGATGGAGTCGTCCACCACCACCAGGCTCTTGCCCCTGATCAACTCGGCCAGCGGGTTGAGCTTGACCCGGATGCCGTGCTGCCTGAGCGACTGGTCCGGCTGGATGAAGGTGCGGCCGATGTAGCGGTTCTTGATCAGGCCCTCGCCGTAGGGGATGCCGCTGGCGCGGGCGAAGCCGATGGCAGCCGGCGTGCCGGTGTCGGGGATGGGAATCACCATGTCCGCCTCCACGCCGTACTCGCGGGCCAGCTCCTCGCCCATGCGGATGCGGGTGGCGGAGACGGTCTTGCCGTGGATCACCGAGTCCGGCCGCGCGAAGTAAATGTACTCGAAGATGCAGAAACCCTGCCGCGGCGCCGGCTCCACCGCCTGGATCAGCTCCAGGTTGCCCTCGGTGATCACCGCCACCTGCCCCGGCTCGATGTCCTGGAGGAACTCGGCGCCGATGATGTCCAGGCCGCAGCTCTCCGAGGCCAGGGCGTAGTTGCCGTCGTCGAGGCGGCCCACGCACAGGGGGCGGATGCCCCAGGGATCGCGGAAGCCCACCACCGTGCCCTGGTTGAGCAGCACCACCGAGAAGGCGCCGCGGATGCGGGGGATGCTCTCGGCCACGGCGTCGCGGATGTCCCTGGCGGGGCTGTTGGCGATCATCGCCGCCAGCAGCTCGCTGTCGCTGGTGGAGGTGAAGCGCGCGCCCAGGGCTCCCATCTGCTCCCGGATCTCGGCAGTGTTCACCAGGTTGCCGTTGTGGCCCAGCGCCAGCGTCTGCCCGTGGCGGTCGTAACAGACCGGTTGGGCGTTGGCCCAGCGGGTGGAGCCGGTGGTGGAATAGCGCACGTGGCCGATGGCCGCCTGGCCGGAGAGGCTCCTGAGCGTCTCCTCCTTGAAGACCTGCGAGACCAGGCCCATGTCCTTGATGGCGGTGAGGTAGCCGTTGTCGGCCACGGCGATGCCGGCGCTCTCCTGTCCCCGGTGCTGGAGGGCGAAGAGGGAGAAGAAAGCCAGGCGGCTCACGTCCCGCCCCGGCGCCACCACGCCGAAGATGCCACAGGCCTCCTCCGGCTTGTCGCCGGCGATGATGTCCGTCCCTGCCTGTTCTTCCCGTCCGTTGCTCATTGCCTGCTCCCCGGTGATCTCACGGCGCCATCCGCCGCTCGAGCGCGTTTTGCCAGGCGTCGGCCGCCGCCGCCAGGGGCACGTCGATCGCCGGCCCTCCGGCGCCGGTAAAGGTCAGCCGGTCGCCGCCCACCTCGCCGATGACGGCGAGGGGCACGTCGCCTGCCTCCTCCTGCAGCCGCCGGGCCGCTGCCGGCGCCGCCGAGAGCACCACCAGCCCCGATACCTCGCCGAAGAGCAGCAGGTCCGGCCTGAGGCCGTCGCGGGCGCCGCCGGCCAGCGCCTCCAGGTCCACCGCCGCCCCCAGGCCGCCCTCGATCGCCGACTCGGCGATGCAGCAGGCGAGCCCGCCGTCGCTTATGTCGTGGGCGCTGGCGGCGAGGCCTTCCCGCACCGCCCGCCGCACCAGCGCCTGCAGGCGCCGCTCGCCTTCCAGGTCCACGTCGGGGATGCGGCCGGCCACCTCGCCGTGCACGGTGAGCTGGTACTCGGAGCCGTCGGCGGCGGGCCGGGCGTCCCCCGCCAGCAGGATGAGGTCACCCGCGTTCTGGAAACGGTGCGTGCCCAGGCGGCCGGTGTCCTCCACCAGCCCCAGCATCCCCACCACCGGGTTGGGGTAGACCGCCTGGCCGAAACTTTCGTTGTAGAAGCTGACGTTGCCGCCGGTCACCGGCGTTCCCAGCGCCTCGCAGGCCTCGGCCATGCCCTCCACCGCCTGCTGGAACTGGTAGTAGATGGGTCCCTTCTCGGGGTTGCCGAAGTTGAGACAATTGGTGATCGCCAGCGGCTCGGCGCCCACGCAGGAGAGGTTGCGCGCCGCCTCCGCCACCACCGCGCGCCCGCCGCGCCGGGGATCGAGGAAGGTACGCCGCCCGTTACCGTCGCTGGTGAGGGCGATGCCGTCGCGCCGGCCCTTGATGCGGAGCACCGCCGCGTCGCCGCCGGGCCAGAGGGCGTTGTCGGTCTGCACCATGTGATCGTACTGCTCGTAGACCCAGCGCTTGGAGCAGACGTTGGGAGACGCCAGCAGGTCGAGCAGCACCCGCCCCAGGTCCTCCGGCTGCGGGTAGTGATCTTCGGGCAGGGGCTGGTCGCGCTCGTGCTCGGGGCGCCGGGGCTCCACCACGTAGGTGGGCGCCTCGTCAACCAGCGCCTTCACCGGCATGTCGGCGATGGGCTCGTCGCCGTCGAAGACCCGCAGGCGGCCGGTATCGGTGACCTTGCCCACCACGGTGGCGTCCAGGTCCCACTTCTCGCAGACCGCCATCACCTCCGCCTCGCGGCTGGGCTCCACCACGGCGAGCATGCGCTCCTGGGACTCGGAGATCATGATCTCGAAGGGCTCCATGTCGGGCTCGCGCAGCGGCACCCGGGCGATGTCGATGTCGATGCCGGTGCCGCCCTTGCTGGCCATCTCGCTGGAGGAGGAGGAGAGCCCGCCGGCCCCCAGGTCCTGCAGCGCCACCAGCAGTCCCTTGTCGCGCATCTCCAGGCAGGCCTCCAGCAGCTTCTTCTCCATGAAGGGGTTGCCCACCTGGACCGTGGGGCGCTTCTCCTCGGCGGTCTCGTCGAACTCGGCGGAGGCGAGGATGCTGGCGCCGCCGATGCCGTCGCGGCCGGTGGAGGAGCCGATGAGCACCACCAGGTTGCCGGGGCCGGTGGCCCGCGCCCGGATGATGTCCTCCTGCCGCACCAGGCCCACGCACATCACGTTGATCAGGCAGTTGTCCTCGTAGGCGTCCTCGAAGTGGATCTCCCCGGCCACGGTGGGGATGCCCATGCAGTTGCCGTAGGCGGCGATGCCCTCCACCACCCCGTCCAGCAGGAAGCGCTGGCGGGGCTTGTCCAGGGAGCCGAAGTGCAGCGGGTCCAGGTTGGCCACGGGCCGGGCGCCCATGGCGAAGATGTCGCGCACGATGCCGCCGATGCCGGTGGCCGCGCCCTGGAAGGGCTCGATGGCCGAGGGATGGTTGTGGCTCTCGATCTTCATCGCCACCGCCAGGCCGCCGCCGATGTCGACGATGCCGGCGTTCTCGCCCGGGCCCTGGAGGATGCGCTCGCCCTCGGTGGGCAGGCGCCCCAGCAGCGGCCGCGAATGCTTGTAGCCGCAGTGCTCGCTCCACATCAGCGAGAACACCGCCAGCTCCACGTAGTTGGGCTCGCGACCCATGCGCTCGCAGATGCCGCGGTACTCGCCGGCGGTGAGCCCCAACAGCTCGTAGGCCGGCTTCTGGCCGGTGTCCTGTCCGGTGGTATTGCTCATGAAGTGAATTCCCTGCCCAGGGGGGCGCCGGTGAAGCCGCTGCTCATCGTCCGCTCCTCTCCCTGACGCTGTCGATGATGGAATCGAAGACGCCGCGCCCGTCGGTGCCGCCCACCAGGGCGTCGCAGACCCGCTCCGGGTGCGGCATCATGCCGAAGACGTTACCCTCGCGATTGCAGATGCCGGCGATGTTGGCCAGCGAGCCGTTGGGGTTGGCCTCCTGGGTCACCTCGCCCTCCGGGTCGCAGTACCTGAGCACCACCTGGCCGTTGGCCTCCAGCTCCGCCAGGCCTTCCTCGTCGATGAAGTAATTGCCCTCGTGGTGGGCGATGGGCGCCTGGATCACCTGTCCCTGCCGGTAACGGCGGGTGAAGGGCGTCTGGTCGTTCTCCACCTTGAGGCTCACCAGGCGGCAGATGAACTTCAGTTTTTCGTTCTGCTGCATGGCGCCGGGAAGCAGCCCCGCCTCCAGCAGCACCTGGAAGCCGTTGCAGATCCCCATCACCAGGCCGCCTTCGGCGGCGAAGCGCCTCACCGCCTCCATCAGCGGCGAGAAGCGGGCGATGGCGCCGCTGCGCAGGTAGTCGCCGTAGGAGAAGCCGCCGGGCAGGATCACGCAGTCCAGGTCGTCGAGCCGGGTCTCCTTGTGCCAGAGGTAGCGCCCCTCCGCCCCCGCGAAGGTCTCGATCGCGTCGTGGGTGTCGGCGTCGCAGTTGGAACCGGGGAAGATGACGACCCCGAAGCGTGCTGGCGGCGCGGCGGTGTGTGGGGAGGCGGCCACTATTCTTCGATCAGTTCGTACTCGAAGTCCTCGATGATGGGGTTGGCGAGCAGCTTGCGGCACATGCGCTCCAGCGACTCGCCGGCGCCCTCGCCGTCCGGCAGCTCCAGCTCGATGTACTTGCCCACGCGCACGTTGCTCACGCCCTCGAAACCGAGGGCCGGCAGCGAGCGCTCGATGGTGAGCCCCTGGGGGTCGAGGATACCCGCCTTGGGGGTGATGTAGACCTTGGCTTTCATCGGCAGCCCCTCATTCCCGGAATTTGAATATTCGTGCCACCGGGCGCAGCGTGTCGGCATCCGGCCCGCACCTAGTCGCTCTCCACCCGGCCCAGGATCTCCTGGTAGGCCTCCTCGACCTCGCCCAGGTCGAAGCGGAAGCGGTCCTTGTCCAGCTTCTTGCCGGTCTCCGCGTCCCAGAAGCGGCAGGTGTCGGGGCTGATCTCGTCGCCGAGGACGATGTTGCCCTCGCGGTCCCGGCCGAACTCCAGCTTGAAGTCCACCAGGGTGATGCCGCGCTCGGCGAAGAAGGCGCCCAGCACCTCGTTCACCTTCAGCGCCAGCGACTTGAGCTGCTCGAGCTCGTCCTTCGACACCAGGCCCAGCTCCTCGATGTGGGCACAGGTGATCAGGGGATCGTGGAGGGAATCGTCCTTGAGGAAGTACTCCACCATCGGCTGCTTGAACTTCTGTCCCTCCTCGAAGCCCAGGCGCTTGACGATGCTGCCGGCGGCGTAGTTGCGCACCACCACCTCCACGGCGAACATGTCCAGCTTGCGGGTGAGCAGCGAGTCCTCCGACGGCTGCTCGAGGAAGTGGGTAGCGACGCCGTTCTCCTCCAGCAGGCGGAAGAGGCGGGCGGAGATGCGGGCGTTGCTGGTGCCCTTGCTGGTGATGCTGCTCTTCTTGGTGCCGTCGAAGGCGGTGGCGTCGTCCTTGAACTGCTGCAGCACCACGTCCGGATCGTCGGTGGCGAAGATCTTCTTGGCCTTGCCCTCGTAAAGTTTTTCCTGCATGGAGGCTCCTATCCGCCGGCCGCCGGGGGGTTCACGCCTCCAGCTCCTCGAGACGCGCGAACACGGCGCCGACATTGTCCAGGTAGCGGGTTTCGTCGAAGCAGCTTTCCAGCTCTTCCTCGGTGAGGGTCGCCCTGACGGTCTCGTCCGCCGCCAGCAGCTCCTTGAAGCTCGTCTTTTCCTGCCACGCCTCCATGGCGTTGGTCTGAACGACCCGGTACGCCTCCTTGCGGGAAAGACCCTTGTCCACCAATTTTAACAGAACGGCCTGGGAGAAGACCAACCCGTGGCTTGACCACAGGTTCGCCTTCATCCGCTCGGGGTATACCAGCAGCTTGTCCACAAGGTCGGCGAAGCGGTAGAGCATGTAGTCCAGCAGGATGGTGCTGTCGGGCAGGATCACCCGCTCCGCCGAGGAGTGGGAGATGTCCCGCTCGTGCCAGAGGGCCACGTTCTCCAGCGCCACCAGGGCGTTGGCGCGGATCACCCGCGCCTGGCCGCACATGCGCTCGCTGACGATGGGGTTGCGCTTGTGGGGCATCGCCGAGGAGCCGGTCTGGCCCTGCTGGAAGAACTCCTCCGCCTCCAGCACCTCGGTGCGCTGCAGGTGGCGGATCTCGGTGGCGTAGCGCTCGATGGAGGAGGCGATCACCGCCAGCGTGGTCATGAACTCGGCGTGGCGGTCGCGCTGGATCACCTGGGTGGTAGCCGGTGCCGGGGTGAGCCCCAGGCGGCGGCAGACGTCGGCCTCGATCTCCGGCGGCACCATGGCGTAGGTGCCCACCGCCCCGGAGATCTGCCCCACGGAGACCACCTGCCGCGCCCGCTCCAGGCGCTCGATGTTGCGCGCCGTCTCGAAGCACCAGACGGCGAGCTTGAGGCCGAAGGTGATGGGCTCGGCGTGGATGCCGTGGCTGCGGCCCACCATCACCGTGTGCCGGTGCTCGAAGGCGCGCCGCTTGAGCACCCCCAGCAGGTGCCGCAGGTCCCGGAGCAGGATGTCGGCCGCCTCCCGCAGCTGCAGCGCCAGGGCGGTGTCGAGCATGTCCGAGGAGGTCATGCCGTAGTGGATGTACTTGGCCGCCTCGTCGCCCACGTACTCGCCCACGTTGCGCAGGAAGGCCACCACGTCGTGGCGGGTCTCCTTTTCGATCTCCTTGACCCGGTCCACGTCGAAGTCCGCCTTTTCCTTGATGGCAGCGAGCGCCTCGGGGGGGACGAGGCCGTGCTCCGCCCAGGCCTCGCAGGCGGCGATCTCCACCTGGAGCCACTTGGCCATCTTGTGCTCCTCGCTCCAGATGGAAGCCATCTCCGGACGTGAGTACCTGGGTATCAAGCCAGCTCCTTTTGCTGCCGGGCGCGAAGCGCC
>JAJRWQ010000035.1 GCA_024276735.1 Actinomycetes bacterium | reverse complement strand
GTCGTCCACCTCTCCCGGCTTCACCATCACCCTGATCTCGCGCCCCGCCTGCATCACGTAGCACTTCTCGACGCCGTCCTTGCTGACGGCGATGTTCTCCAGCGATTCCAGGCGCTTGATGTAGCTCTCCAGGCTGTCGCGGCGGGCGCCGGGCCGGGCGGCACTCACGGCGTCGGCGGCCTGTACCAGCACCGCCTCCACGGTCTGGGGCTCGACGTCGGAGTGGTGGGCCTCGATGGCATGGCAGACCGCCTTCGATTCCCGGTTCTTGCGCGCCAGGCTGGCGCCGATCTGGGTATGGGTGCCCTCCACCTGGTGATCGACGGCCTTGCCGATGTCGTGCAGCAGGCCGGCACGGGCCACGATCTTGGTGTTCGCACCCAGCTCCGCCGCCATGATCGAGGCCAGGTGGCTCACCTCCAGCGAGTGCGCCAGCACGTTCTGGCCGTAACTGGTGCGGTACTTCAGGCGCCCCAGCAGCTTCACCAGTTTCTCGGGGAGCCCGTGCACGTTGGCGTCCAGCGTCGCCTGCTCACCCGCCTCGAGGATCGTCTTCTCCACCTCTTCCTTGGCCTGCTTGTAGGTCTCCTCGATGCGGGCGGGATGGATGCGGCCGTCGGCCAGCAGCTTGGTGAGCGTCAGCCGGGCGATCTCCCGCTTCACCCCGTCGAAGCCGCTCAACACCACCGCCTCGGGAGTATCGTCGATGATCACGTCGATGCCGCTGATGTTCTCCAGCACCCGGATGTTGCGGCCCTCGCGACCGATGATGCGTCCCTTCATGTCGTCCGAGGGCAGCGGCACCACCGACACCGTGGTCTCGGCGGTATGGTCGGCGGCGGTGCGCTGGATGCTCAGGGAGAGGATGTTGCGGGCGCGCCGGTCCGCCTCCTTGCGCGCCTCCTCCTCGACACTGCGGATTATCCGCGCCATGTCGTGGCGCGCCTCGTCCTCCACCTGCTTGAGCAGCATCTCCCGCGCCTGGGCGCTGGTGACGCCGGATAGCTCTTCCAGCTTCCGGCGCTGCTCGCTGACCGCGGCCTCGAGCTCCTTCTGCAGCCGCTCGTTGTTGGCCTCGCGGTCCCTCAGCGACTGTTCGCGGCGCTGGGTCTCCTTCTCCCTGCCGGTGAGCAGCTCTTCCTTCTCCTCCAGCCGCTGCTCGCGCTTGGCAAGTTCCTCGCGGCGCTGCTTGAGCTCGGCCTCCGCCTCGCGCCGCATTTCGTGGACCTCTTCGCGGGCCTCCACCACGGCGGTGCGCTTGACGTTCTCGAGCTCCTTCTCGAGATCGCGCCGCTCCTGCTCCATGCGGTTCTTCTCCGCCTCCACGTGCGATGCAGACTGCAGCCTGTGCAGGAAGTAGCCTGCTGCAAACGCGACGGCGGCTGCAGCAATTGCCACCACGATCGTTTCCATGTCGTCACTCCCATTTTCGTTGCCGCCGGGCATGCCGGCGGTCCTCCTTCTTTCGCCTCGAAAAACAAAAAGCCGAGCATCTGCTCGGCACCCAGGTTTCCCTGTCATTGCGGCCGGCGCCACCGGCAAAGGGCGGCGCCCACCGGGTATTGGTTTCGGTGAAAGACTATCCTACGATTTCACAAAGCCTTTACGGCCGTATCTTGCTTGGCACAATACCTTTATCGACACGAAAAACCCGAGGGAACCGGCGGCGCACCGGCCCCGTTGTGTGTGAGCAGTAAATTCCCTTTTATTTTAGTCCCCGTCTCGGGACCTTGTCAATGAAGCCCGGGTGGCGCTAGCCCACCTTGGCCGGGCGGCCGGACTTCTTGCCGGCGTCGCTGCCGCTGCCGGCGGCATCCTCTTCCCCGGCCTCCGGTTCCGCCTCTTCCCCGGCGGTGGTAACCCCGGCCGCCACCAGTATCTCCTGGAGAATCTTCTCCGCGATGTCGCTGTTTTCCTTCAGGAACGCCTTGGCGTTGGCGCGCCCCTGGCCGAGCCGCTCGTCCCCGTAGGAGAAGTAAGCGCCACTCTTGCTGATGATGCCGTGCGCCACGCCCATGTCGAGGATGTTGCCCTCGCGCGAGATGCCCTCGCCGTACATGACATCGAACTCCGCCTGGCGGAAGGGCGGCGCCATCTTGTTCTTGACCACCTTCGCCCGCACACGGTTGCCCACTGCCTGCATGCCTTCCTTGAGCGTCTCGATCCGCCGCAGGTCCAGGCGCACCGAGGCATAGAACTTGAGCGCCTTGCCGCCGGGAGTCACCTCGGGGTTACCGAACATCACCCCGATCTTCTCCCGCAGCTGGTTGGTGAAGACCGCCACGGTGCCGGTCTTGTTCAGGGTACCCGCCAGCTTCCTCAACGCCTGGGACATCAGCCGCGCCTGCAGGCCCACGTGCGAGTCACCCATCTCACCCTCTATCTCAGCCTTAGGTGTGAGCGCCGCCACCGAGTCGACGGCCACCACGTCCAGGGCGCCGCTGCGGATCAGCATCTCCGCGATCTCCAGCGCCTGCTCGCCGTAGTCCGGCTGCGCCACCAGCAGCTCGTCGACGTTGACGCCGATGCGGCGGGCGTAGACGGGGTCCATGGCGTGCTCGGCGTCGATGAAAGCGCAGATGCCGCCCCGCTTCTGCGCCTCGGCGATCAGGTGGTACACCATGGTGGTCTTGCCCGAGGCCTCGGGCCCGAAGATCTCCACGATCCGGCCCCGGGGGATGCCGCCGACCCCCAGGGCGATATCCAGCGCCAGCGCTCCCGTGGGGATGACGCTCACCTGGACCACGGAGTCGTCTCCCATGCGCATGATCGATCCCTTGCCGAACTGCCGCTCGATCTGGCCCACTGCAACTTCCAACGCTTTTTCCTTCTCCACGTCCGCCTCCATTCTCAGGTCAGATGGACCGATTCCAGGGCCTGGTGCACGGCCCCGCTTGGCTTGAGGATGCTATTATATAGCGTCACTCGGACAGGTGTAAATTG
>JAJRWQ010000002.1 GCA_024276735.1 Actinomycetes bacterium | reverse complement strand
ATGGCGCCGGCGCCGGCGGCGCGCACGTTCTCGGTGGGGATGAAGCCGAAGCAAATGACGAAGAGCGAGGCCAGGAAGGCCACCCCGGAGACGATCCACATGCCCGCCTTGCCCCCGGGCACCTCGTAGGGACGTTCCACCTGCGGTTGCGAGTAGCGCAGCTTGATGGCGGCGGCGAACATCAGCAGGTACATCACCAGGTACAGCTGGGCCGCCAGGGCGCTCATGATCCAGAAGGCGCCGCTCACCGTGGGCATCACCAGCACCGCCAGCGACAGCAGGCTGGAGATCACCCCCTGCACCACCAGGGTGCCGGTGGGCATGCCGTGGCGGTTCTTGCGGCTCATGTAGCGGGGCAGGTAGCCGTCGCCGGCCACCTCCAGCACACCCTTGGAGGGCCCCGCCATCCAGGTGACCACCATCGCCAGCGCCCCGTAGGCCAGAAGCAGCGCCATCAGCGGCGACGCCCACCCCATCCCGAAGGTGTTGAAGAGGTCGTCGAAGGCCTGGTTGACACCGGCGGCGAGGCTGAGGTCGCCGATGGGTATCACCAGGGCGATGGCCAGCGAGCCCACCACGCTCAGGAAGATGATGATGGCCACGGCGATGAAGATCGCCCGGGGGAAGTTGCGCCGCGGGTTCTCGACCTCGGTGACGTGGACCGCGGACATCTCCATGCCGGAGATGGCCATCAGCATCCCCGCCAGCAACATCAGCTGGTTCAGGTTACCCAGCTCCGGGACCAGGGCGCCGGGGGAGAAGGTGATGGCCAGGTGCTTGCCCGAGAGCACGTAGACCGCCCCCAGCAGGATGATGGCCACGCCGGGAACGATCGTTCCCGACAGCACTCCCGAGGTACTGAGGAAGGCCGACAGCTTCATGCCCCGGAAGTTGAGCAGGGTGGCGACCCAGAGCGTGACCCAGATGACGGCGATCACGAAGAAACGGTTCGAGGCCAGCTCCGGGTTGAAGACGTAGGCCAGCGACGCCGCCACGAACGCCAGCACCGCCGGGAACCAGGGCAGGTTCTCCACCCACTGCATGAAGATGGCCACGAAGCCCCAGTGGGGGCCGAAGGCCTCCTTCACCCACAGGTAGACGCCGCCCTTGCGGGGCCAGCCGGAGGCCAGCTCCGCCGACACCAGCGCCGAGGGGATGAAGAAGCAGAGGGAGGCCAGCCCCAGGTAGAAGATCAGCGTGTAGCCGTAGTCGGCCATCGAGGGCAGGTTGCGCAGCGAGAGCACCGCGGCGACGTTGATCATCGCCAGGGAGAAGATGCCGATCTTCGCCGGCGCTTTCTTGGGCACGGCTGCTCCTTTCGCCCGCGGGCCCCGCTTCAGCCCTGCTTCAGGCAAAGTGTCTTGAAGTATTTGCCGCCGGCGCCCGCTTCCCTTTCCACGCCGTGGATGTCACCCTCGTACCCGGGGAAGCGGTTTTCGAAGTCCTGCCGCAGGCGCAGGTACTCCCAGATCGGCCGCGCCCGGTCGTTGAGCTCCTCGCCGCCCATGATCACCGGGATCCCCGGCGGGTAGGGCACCAGCATCACCGCCGGCACGCGCCCCATCATCTCGTCCAGGGGGACGTATTCCACCTCGCCCCGCACCACGTGTTGGTAGGCTTCCGCCGGCTTCATCGCCTGGTCGGGGGTCACCTCGAATGCTTGCTGCATGGTGCCGAGGACGTCGTGTTCGCGCAGGTAGTCATGCATCTCCCGGCAGTGGTCCTTCAGGCCCACGCCGGCGTAGCGCCGGGGCCAGGCGCGCACCAGCTCCGGGAGCACTTCCTCCAGGGGACGGTTGCGGTCGTAGAGCCGCTTGAAGGCGAGCAGCGCCGCCAGCAGCGTTCCCTGCTTGGCGCCGGTGGTGCCCAGGGAGTTCAGCAGCAGGAAGGAATAATAGTCGCTCTTCTCGCAGACGATGCCGCGGCCGATGAGGTAGCTGGTGACCACCGCCGCCGGGATGCCCTCGTCCCCCATCCCGCCCTGTTCGTCGATGCCGGGGGTGGTGAAGGTGAGCTTGATGGGATCCAGCATCACGAAATCCGGCTCGATGTCCTCGAAGCCGTGCCAGTCGTTGTCGCGGTCCAGCACCCATGGCTCCTGGCTGGAGGCCAGGAAGGCGGGGTCGGCGTCCTCGAACCGCACCCACTTGCCGCCGGCGCGCACCTGCTGCGGCTGCCACATGCCGAAGAACCAGCCCTCGCCGCTGCTTTCCAGCTCCCGGCCGATGCGGATCACCTGCTGGCGCAGCTCCACCGCCTCGCGGATGATGTCGTCCATCATCACCTCGCCGTCGTCCTCCATCATCCTGGTGGCCACGTCCAGGGAGGCGATCATGCTGTACTGCGGCGAGGTGGAGCCGTGCATCATGTAGGACTCGTTGAAGCGGTCGGGATCGACCTCGACCTCGCCGCCGTTCTTGATGTGAATCATCGACGCCTGCGAGAAGGCGGTAAGCAGCTTGTGCGTCGACTGGGAGCAGTAGACGGGCGGGTGGTCGGGAGCGAGCTCTTCCCCGGTCATGCCGTAGTGGCCCCGGTAGAGGGGATGGAAACGGGCATAGGCGTACCAGGCCTCGTCGAAGTGCAGGTTCTCCACACTCCCCGACAACTGTTTCTTGATGGCGCTCACGTTGTAACAGAGGCCGTCGTAGGTGGAGTTGGTGAGCGCCGACATCTTCACCCGCTGCCCCCGGGCCTGGTCGGGGATGATGGCGCTTTGGCGGATCTTCTCCTCGATGGAGTCGGGAGAGAACTCCGAGAGGCGCACCGGGCCGATGATGCCGCGGTGGTTGCGGCGGGGGACCATGTACACGGGCAGGGCGCCGGTGATCACCATTGCGTAGTTGAGCGACTTGTGGCAGTTGCGGTCAACGAGGGCGATCTCGTCGCCGGCGAGCACGCTGCGCCAGATGACTTGGTTGGCGGTGGAGGTGCCGTTGAGCACGTAGTAGGTATAGTCGGCGCCGAAGACCCGGGCCGAGTTGCGCTCGGCGTCGCCGGTGACGCCGCTGTGGTCCAGGAGCGATCCCAGCTCCGGCACCGAGATGGAGAGGTCGGCGCGGAAGACGTTCTCGCCGAAGAACTTGAACATCGCTGCTCCCGCGGGACTGCGCAGGAAGCCGGTGCCGCCCATGTGACCCGGGGTGTGCCAGGCGTACTTGTACTCGCGGGCATACTCAACCAGGGCGCCGAAGAAGGGCGGGTAGACGCCGGCCACGTACCGGTCGTGGTGCATCTTCACCCGGCCGGCGAGGAACTGCACCGTGTCCGCCGTCTTCCAGAGGCAGCCGTCCACCAGCTCCAGGGTGGAGGCGGGGATGTCACTGAGCTGGGTGCGGCCGGTGAGCAGCAGCACCGGCACCCGGCGATGGCGGCGGCGCAGCCGGCCCACGAACTCCGCCGCCGTGGCCGGCGGCCCGGCCTCCCGCGATGCTTTCTTTTGCTGCTGCCGCTTTTTGGCGGCGACGGTTCCGGTCTCGGCGGGGATGTCCCAGTCCACCACCACGCAGCCGAAGTCGGCGCGCGAGCGGCAGACCTCGTCGGCGTCTGCGTAGGAGAAAGAGGGGATGACACTCAAGTCGTGCACCTCCACCAGCTCGCGCTCCAGCTCCCGCAGGCGGAAGCCCTCGTCGTTCTCGGCGTTGAACTGGGCGGAGACGATGAGAACCGGCCAGGTGATCTTTTCGGCGTGCATGGTTTCCCCCGCGGTTGCGGCCGCCCCCGGCGACCTGTTTGATCTCTTCGTCGTGTCGCGGCGCCGGCGAAGCCGGCGCCGCGGCGCACGCGGATATATTGCCTGTGGCGGGCCTTTCTTAAACCAGGGTCGGGGTGGGGTTTTCTTCCTTCCCCCCACCCCGGCCCTCCCCCGCAAGGGGGGAGGGGGAAATGATGGCTCTCTCGCCTTATTAATGTCTCTACAAGATACTTGCGGTACGCGATGTGTCTCCGATCATGTAGTGCCAATGGCTCTATCGCCTGGTTAATGGAGGCACAACAGGTAAGCATTTTTTCAGAGATGTCACCAGGAGCTCGAGTGCCAATCGCCCTCTCGCCTGGTTGACGCTCTCTGCCCCTGGAGATGAACCTGGATTGGTCCAGCGGAAGCCCACGGGTGTCCACTTTCCCCCCACCCCGGCCCTCCCCCGCAAGGGGGGAGGGGGAAAATCAAGAGTCCTTCTCACTGCTTTAGCGACATCGCTGACTCGGTGGCATTCTTCTGGTTCCTGCAAGGGGGGAGGGGGAAGGTCAGCGGCTCTCTCGCCTGGTCGATGTCGGTTGGATGGTGGATGGTGGAGGGTGGACGAAATCCGTCATCGGGAGGGGATTTGTATCCCCAGGGGTGAGCTGGTTTAATGGGCGGCATGGATATGCTAGAGGTCCTCGCCCGCAACGAAAACAATATCTTCCAGTCAACCGACTGGGCGGAGTTCCAGGAAGCGCTCGGGCGCCGTACCTGGATGGTGGAAGGGGGAGGCATGCGGGCGCTGGTCTGCCGCTGTCCGCTCTTTCCCGGCCGCAAGCTGCCGGGCCTGGAAGCCTATTTCTACTCTACCCGCGGCCCGGTAGCACCCCCGGAAGCAGACGCCGGCGCGCTCGCCGGGCTGGTGGCGGCGGTGCGGCGGGGCGCCGCCGGCGAAGGTTCCCTCTTTTACCGCGTCGAGCCGTACACCCTGGGAAGGGAAGAGCTGGGGGCCGCCGGCTTTGCCGGGGTGAGCGAACACTCTCCCCTGTCGCGGCAGCACTCGCCGCCGGACACGCTGCTCCTGGACATCGGCGGCGACGAGGACGAGATCCTGGCCGGCATGAAATCCAAGTGCCGCTACAACATCCGCCTGGCCGCCCGCAAGGGCGTCACCGTCAGGAAGGCAGAGGACGCCGGCGAGGTGGACGTCTTCTACCGCCTGAACCTGGAGCTGGAGCAGCGGGGGCGCTACCGGGGCCACGGCCGCGACTACTACCGGCGGCTGTTCGAGACCCTGGCGCCGCGGGGGCTCCTGGACCTGTTCATCGCCGAGCACGAGGGGCAGCCGTTGGCAGCGATCATGGTGAGCTACTTCGGCGAGGTGGCCACCTATCTCCACGGCGCGTCTTCCAACGAGAAGCGGGAACTGATGCCCAACAACGCCCTGCAGTGGGAGGCGATCCGCGAGGCCCGGCGGCGTGGTTGCACCGTCTACGATTTCTGGGGCGTGTCACCGCCGGGGGTGGAGGATCATCCCTGGGCGGGGATCTCCCGGTTCAAGCGTGGTTTCGGCGGCGAAGAAGCAGCCTTCGCCGGCGCCTTCGACCTGCCGTTCAGGAAGTTGACCTACCACTTGCTTTGCGGGGCTAACCGGTTGCGCAAGCGGCGGCGGCGGTAGGCGCCGGCAAAGACCGCGCCGGGAGGCGGTGACCTCGAAGGAGAGGGGTAGGCTGTCGCGGAATACCACAGCGGGCGTCTCGCAGGGTTTCCACGGTAGGGGCGCCCATGTTCGCGGGCGCCCCGCCGTTACTCCAGGGCCAGGGTCAGTGACCGCCGATGAGGCTCTCCCCGCCTCCCGGGGTGGGAACCGGCGGCACGTTGTCGCCATGACAGGCGCTGCAGTTGGTTTGTGCCGGGGTCCCCAAGGAGAAAGCCGGTGCCTTTTCCAAAACCTTGAAAGTGCCGTCGACGTGGCTGTTGATGAGCTCGACGGTCTTGCGGGCCACGTCGGCCGAGAGCCGGCCGCAGCGCTCCATCTGCTCGGCGCTGAGGAAACCGACCCCCTGCTTGGCCATCCACTTGTTCACCGAGATGTGGCACACGGGAGTGCCGCTCTTGCTGACGGCGCTGATCTGCGCCTTGGGATCGTCCGGGACGTAGATGGGCAGCTCGGTATCGGAGTAGAAGCGGATCACCTCGTTGGTGATCTCCTCGCCGCCCTTGGAACCAGTGGCCAGCGAGGCGGCGATACCGGCGCCGATGAGCGTGCCGCAGGTGGCTCCCCAGCCAGCGGTGCCGCCGTGGGCGAAGTTGAAGGCCTCGATGGGAAAACGCTCGTAGGGGCCGCCCACCTTTTCCTTGAGCACGGTGATGATGCCGCTGAGCACGGCATAGGTACAAAAACCTTCAAACCAGCTGTCGTGGGCGATCGCCTGCGCCCGATCGATATCGGCAGCGGTAAACTTCTCGTAGGGCCAGGGGAGGTCCGTGCTCTCCGCCGCGGCCGCCTGCGTGCCGGCGGTGCTGCTTTCCCCGCAGCCGGCGATGAGGCCGATGCCGCCCGTGGAGGCCAGTACCACGCCGCCGATGGTGGCAAGTTTTCCTCCACTCATCAACAGTTGCCTCCTGGTGATGCCGCTGCCACTTTCTCCTGCTTTCAAGGCTGCTCCTTTCTCGAGGGTTTGCCGGTGATGCGCACATGTGATCACCCCCCGGATCGCCCTTCCCGGGGGCAGTGTCTTCACCAAGCTTCAATAATGCAAGAAGCATGCCAGCACGGCTTTTGCTTTTTCACCTGGCTGTTTATAGGTTGGAAGACCGCGAAAATGGCGGTGATCGGCCGCCACCCGCGGGCAGGGGACGGTTTTCATGGGATCCCAACAACCGCCATAGCGTGGGCGCAGTACGGGTAAAATGCGACAGCTCCGTGGCAAAAGGGACGCCGAATGCGGAGAGGTTTTAGGGATGGTGGATGGTGAATAAAATCGTTCGCGCCCAGTCATGGCTACATGAGGCGAAGATGCAGTCCACCATCCAGGGCTCGTTATATCAATTAGAACGTCCCCGACCCGGAATCCCCGAACGGGTCCGAATACAGGCTCGGGGCAACCAGACTCTACAGCAGGCTGCTTATCACCAGCGCCAGGCTGAGGACGATCAGCGCCGCCGTGGTCAGCCAGCCCACCACGTTCTGGCGGCTATTGTTGGCGAAGTCCCCCATGATGCGGCGGTCGTTGATGATGATCATCACGAAGACCAGGATCAGCGGCAGCAGCATGCCGTTTATGCTTTGGGCGATAATCATGATGGGGAAGAGCGGCAGCCGGGGGATCAGCGCCACCAGCGCCCCCAGGACGATGAAGACGGTGAAGAGGCCGTGGAAGAACGGCGCCTCGCGGAAGGAGCGGTTCACCCCCGACTCGAAGCCGAAGGCCTCGCAGAAAGCGTAGGCGGTGGCCAGCGGCAGGATGGCGGCGGCGAAGATGGAGGCGTTTAGCAGGCCGAAGGCGAAGAGCGACGAGGCGAAACGGCCCGCCAGCGGTTCCAGCGCCCGGGCGGCGTCCTCGGCCGAGGTGACGTCCAGGCCGGCGGCGTAGATGGTGGCGGCGCAGGCGACGATGATGAAGAAGGCCACGGTGATGGTCACCAGTGCCCCCAGTATCACCTCCGCGTGGGTGTAGCGGTAATGGTCGCGGGAGATGCCCTTGTCCACCACGTAGGCTTGGATGAAGAACTGTCCCCAGGGGGTGATGGTGGTGCCCACGAAGGCGATGAACAGCAGGATGTAGCCGCTGTTCATCTGGAAGCTGGGAACCAGGGCCCCCCGGAGCGCCTCGCCCCAGTCCGGCCGGGCGAGGATGCCCGAGATCACGTAGGTGACGAAGAAGGCCGAGAACAGCAGGAACATCCGCTCCGCGGTCTTGTAGGAGCCGCGCAGCACCAGCAGCCAGACGAAGGCCGCCATCAGCGGCACCGTCAGGTACTTGGAGATCCCCAGGAGCTCGAAGCCGCCGGCGATGCCGGCGAACTCGGAGATGGTGGTGCAGAGGTTGGCGACGATCATCGCCGTCATCGCCAGCAGGGTCACCCGCACCCGGAAGCGCTCGCGGATCAACGCCGCCAGGCCCTGGCCGCTCACCAGGCCCATGCGCGCCCCCATCTCCTGGGTCACCACCAGGCTGATGATCAGCAGTGCCAGCGCCCAGAGCATGCTGTAGCCGTACCTGCCGCCCGCCACCGAGTAGGTGGCGATGCCGCCGGCGTCGTTGTCCGAGCTGGCGGTGATCAGCCCCGGGCCGAGCACGGCCAGGAACAGCAGCAGCCGGGTGCGGCCGATGCGGCGGATGGCGCGGGCGCGTTTTCTCACGGGTCGGTCACCACCTTTCTCGGGTTGCCCGGCCGGCGCCGGCGGCGCGGCGCTAGCCGAAAATGCGCGGCAGGCGTTTCTTCCAGGTCAGGGGCAGGGTGATGTCGATGGCGTCGTCGACGGTGATGATGCCCTTCATCACGTTGTTCTCGTCGATCACCGGCACCGCCAGCAGGTTGTACTTGGCGACCACCCTTGCCACCTCGTCCAGCGAGGCGTCGTCGCGGACGCTGATGATGTGGCGCTCCATGAAGTCCGCCACCTTGTTGTCGCGCCAGGCGAGGATCAGGTCCCGCAGCGAGAGCACGCCCACCAGGTGGCCGTCGTCGTCCACCACGTAGAGGTAGTAGATGGTCTCGGCGTCGGGCTCCAGCCGCCGCAGCAGGTCGATGGCCTCGCCGGCGGTGAGCCCCGGCGGCAGGGCCACGTACTCGGTGGTCATGATGCCGCCGGCGGTGTCTTCCTCGTACTCCAGCAGCTTCTTCACCTCGCGGGCCTCCTTGCGGCGCATGGAGGCCAGCAGCGCCGCCGCCTTCTTCTCCGGCAGCTCCGCCAGCAGGTCGGCGGCGTCGTCGGGGTCCATCTCCGAGAGCAGTGCCGCCGCCTTCTGCTCGTCCATGTCGTTGAGCAGCGTCACCTGGAAGTCGGGGTGCATCTCCTCCACGGTGTCCGCCGCCACCTCGTCCTCCAGCGATTCCACCACCGCCACCCGGTCGTCGGGCGGCAGCTCGTTGGCGATGTCGGCGATGTCGGCGGGATGCAGCAGCGCCAGCCGGTCGTGGGTGACCTTCAGCTGCATGCCGGTGGTCTCGCTGCTCACCGGCTCCACGCTCTTCCAGTCGATCAGCGAGGGCTGCACCCGCCGCGAGAGCTTGTCCGCCAGGCGGCTGAGGCCCAGCCGGCGCATGATGGCGCCGCTGGAGATGTCCACGCCCACCACCCGCAGGCTGCCGTTGGCGCGCGCCAGCTGCAGGTCATTGACGCGGATCAGCTTGTGTCCCTCGGTGTCGACGATCTGCTTGTCGAGGATGTCGCCGGCGAGGAATACCTCGCCCTCGACCGGCTCCACCGTTTCCAGCTCGTCGGCCGGCAGCCGCAGGATGGTCTGCGATTCCTCGAAGCTGCGCACCAGGTTCCAGGGGTAGAGCAGTTTCTTCCGTCCCCGTTTGACCTGGAACTTGGTGGCGGCGGGGTACTTGCGTTCCAGCGAGACTACGATGTCGCTCAGGCTGCCCACGGGGAGCGCCCGCGCGTCCCGCACCTGCTGGCCCAGCAGCTTGCTGAGGAAGAACATGCTCGTCACCTCCCGTTGCCTGTTCGCTGTAGTTTGCCCTTGCGCTGGCAAGGCGAGGCGCCGGCGGGCTCCGGGGGAGGGCTCGGCGGCAATGAAAAACCTTCCCGGCGGGGAAGGTTCGTCACGCGCGCGCAGGCGGCGGCTATAGGACCGCGCGCTCCAGCAAGAGCCTTCCCCAACTCGTCAAAGCTTTGGCACAGCACACCGTAGAGATTGCTCTCAGCCGTCTTGGGCAGAACCTTATTTCGATAATGCCTGTCCTACCCGTTGGGGTCTTTGGACCTTTCCGGGCAACGGCCTGTTTATGTGCTGGAGCCTCACCTAACGGGTCTCGGCCTTGCAATCCCTAAATTAGTCCTGCGGCGGGGGAAAGTCAAGGAGGGCGGATGTTGGACTCTGGACTCTGGACGCTGGATGAAACCTTCAAACTTCGCCGCCCCCACGCCATGCGAACGATTATATCCAGGATCCAGCGTCCAGCATCCAGCATTCGTCCTCCTGTTTGGCAAGCAGAGAGCCACCGGGAGTGTTACGAATGGCTCCGGACGCGGAACCGAACCAGCGCGCCTCAGCCCCCACGCCATGCGAACGTTTTTTATCCAGAGTCCAGCGTCCAGCGTCCAGCATCCGCTTCTCTGCTACAATCCAGCCATGCCGCAGAGCGGAGAGACACCCACCACGGCGCTGGTCGTCGAGGACGACGAGAGCCTGGCCGACACCATCCGCTTCCACCTGGAGAGGGAGGGCTTCCGGGTGCTGGTGGCCACCGACGGGCTGGAGGGCCTGAGGCTCTTGCGCGGCCAGAACCCCGGGGTGATGATCCTGGACCTGATGCTGCCGGGGATGGACGGCTGGGAGCTTTGCCGCCGGGCCCGCGACGAGGGCTTCGACCTGCCGATCATCGTCTGCAGCGCCCGTGCCAGCGAGTTCGACAAGGTGGAGACGCTGGGGATCGGCGCCGACGACTACCTGGTGAAGCCTTTCGGCATGGCGGAGCTGGTGGCCCGGGTCAGGGCCGGCCTCAGGCGCGCCCGCCCCCGGCGGGAGACGGGCGCCGGGGAGCCGGTGGAGGCGCCGCCGCTGGTGATCGACCCCCTGCGGCGGGACGCCTTCGTCGGCGACGAGCCCCTGGGGCTCACTCCCAAGGAGCTGGCGCTCCTGCACCTGCTGGCGCGCGAGGCGCCGCGGCCGTTGTCGCGGGAGGAGATCTACCGGCAGGTCTGGGGCTACGAGATGCTGGCGGGGGACCGCTCGGTGGACGTCTTTGTCAGGCGCCTCCGGCAGAAGCTCGCCGACGCCGCCCCCGCTTTCACCTTCATCCAGACCCGCTACGGTTTCGGCTACTGGTTCGAGCGACAGGACGCGGGATAAACAAAGGAATTAGAGCCTGCCATGGATGCATGGGATGGAAAGATATTTGCGTATTGGGAGCAGGGCATGGAAGGCAGGATAGAATTTGCTTTCCAGCCCGCGGATTCAGACAGGCCCATCATGCTGGAGAGCGGTCAGCATTTGACCATCTACGGTGAGAGCGGTGAAGTCATTTGGTCGGGGCGCATCGATCTCGTGAGACGGAGATTTTGGGACAGGCACGATCTTCAAGACCCTGTATGGTCATACAAAAAACAAAAAGGAGTCCCCTATAAACGGTGGATGGCATGGTTCTGGAGGAGGACACCACTCAAGGCGAGGCTGGAGAAAGACAAGCAGCCATGATGGAATGACCTGCTCTCAACCAAGACGAGATCGGTGTTGGGTTCGCGTGCGCCAAGACGAGCGAAAGAAGCGAGCGTTACGATGATGGTATGTTCGACAGGGATTATCGAGAAACAGGGACACTTTGCCATTTGTATACAGGAAGAAGTCGGCCTGGAGCCCCCGGAAAGACTCGAAAAAAGGCGGCTCCTGACAGGGTTTAAAGCGGCAGGATGAATTTGATGCTGGTGCCAAAGCCCTCGCGGCTCTCGGCCTCCACTTCGCCGCCGGCGTTCTCGACGATGTGCTTGACGATGGAGAGGCCCAGGCCGGTGCCGCCCAGGTGGCGAGAACGCGACTTGTCCACGCGGTAGAAACGCTCGAAGACGTGCGGCAGGTGCTCGGCGTCGATGCCGACGCCGTCGTCGCTGACGGTGACCCGCACCCGGTCCCCCTGTTTCTCCGCCCCGATCTCCACCCGTGAGCCGCGGCCGCTGTACTTGACGGCGTTGTCCACCAGGTTGGTGATCACCGTGCGCGCCATGCGCGCCTCCAGCGGCAGGCGCACCCCCGGCCCCACGCGGTTCTCCAGCTGCACCTCCGACCGCTCCGCCAGGGGGCGCAGCTCCGCCAGTACCTCAGCCACCAGCGGTTGCAGGGGCACGTCACCCCTGAGGTCCATGCCCGGCCCCGACTCCAGCTCCGAGAGGAAGAGCAGTTCGTCGATCAGCCGCGCCAGGCGGCTGCTTTCCGCCTCCAGGCGCCCCAGGAAGCGGCGGCGGTCCTCGTCTCCCAGGTCCTTCTCTCCCAGGCTTTCCGCCAGCGCCCGGATGCCCGCCAGCGGCGTCCTCAGCTCGTGCGAGACGGTGGCGGCGAACTGGGAGCGCATGCGGCCGTAGTCCACCTGCTCCGCCAGGTTCTCCAGGAAGATGAGGCACTCCCGCTGCTCCTGGTTTCGGTAGGGGAAGAGGCGGACGCGGAAGGGGCGCCGGCCGGCGGCGTGCAGCCGTACCACCGTCTCCACCGGGCCCCCCTGCTCCAGCGCCTGGCGTACCAGCTCGTCGATGTCGTGGCTCTGGAGGCTTTCCAGCAGCCCCCGGCGCCGGCGGGGCTGGTCCAGCTCCTCCTCGGCGCTGGCGCTGAGGGCGATGATCCGCCGCTCGCCGTCGACCAGGATCAGCGGCAGCGGCGAGGCGCGAAGCAGGTTGTCCAGCCGGGTCTCGAGCCGTGGCAGCTCGCCGCAGAGAGTGGCTTGCTCCCGGAGGCGTGCCGCCGCCGCCGCGGGCTGCTCGTCCGGCCGGGGACTCAGCTCCGCCAGGACCTGCCGCTCCCGCCGGCGCAGCCGCAGCACCCAGGCCAGCAGCAGGACGACCACCGCCGTCGCCGATGCGGCGAAGACCAGGATCGCCGCCGCGTTCATCGCCGGGGGCCGGCAGACGGCGGCCGGATGTAGCTGTCAAAGGCCATCGCGCTCACCTGCGGCTCATTCTCCCAGGTGGTCGGGAAGATCGGGCAGGGAACGGTCGAAGTACTCGGCGTCCAGCTCGCCGGTCACCAGGAAGGCCACGCGCGCGCCCATGTCCACCACCTGGTCGGCCATGCGCTCGATGTAGCGGCTGGCCAGGGCGATGTGGGTGGCCCACTCGTGGGCCTCGGCGGCCTCGTCCTGTTCCCGCGGATGGAGCAGCCGCGAGAGAATCTCCTTGTACATCTCGTCGATGGGCTCGTCGATGGTTCCCAGCGACTCCGCCAGCGCCGCGTCGCGGTCGGCGAACGACTTGATCCCCTGCCGGAGCACCTCCAGCGCCTGGGCCGACATCTTGCGCAGGATCTCGAAGTAGGGCTCGGCCGCCGGCGTGCGCTCGATGCGCTTGGCGATCTTGGCGATGTTCACCGCCAGGTCGCCCACGCGCTCCAGGTGCATGCTCATCAGCAGGCAGGTGTGCAGCAGCCGCAGGTCCACCGCCACCGGCTGCTGCCGCGCCTGCAGCGCCAGGCACTGGCCCTCGATCCAGAGGCCGATCTCGTTGATGTCGTCGTCGCCGGCGATGACGCTGTTGGCCAGCGAGCGGTTCCCCTCCAGCAGCGCCCGCGTGGAGAGGTCCACCGCCTCGGTGACCATGCTGCCCATGCGCAGAATCTCGGCGTTCAGCCGTTCGAGCCCCTGGTGGTACGATTCCCTGGTCATGGCTAGCCGAACCTCCCGGTGATGTAGTTTTCCGTCTCCCGCCTGTCCGGCATGGTGAATATCTTGCCGGTGGGACCGTACTCCAGGAGACGCCCCGGCTTGCCCGTCTCCTCCACCAGCAAGAAACCCGTGTACTGCGAGATGCGTGCCGCCTGTTGCATGTTGTGGGTGACGATGATGATCGTGTAATCCTTTCTCAGGTGATCGATGGTGTCCTCTATCTGCTGCGTGGCCACCGGGTCCAGCGCCGAGCAGGGCTCGTCCATCAGGATCACCTCCGGCTCCACCGCCAGCGTGCGAGCGATGCAGAGGCGCTGCTGCTGGCCGCCGGAGAGCTCCAGCGCCGACTTCTTGAGCTGGTCCTTGACGTCCTTCCAGAGCGCCGCCTGCCGGAGCGACCGTTCGACGATCCCGTCCAGCTCCTCCTTCTTTCTTATTCCCTTCAGGCGCGGCCCGAACGCCACGTTGTCGTAGATCGACTTGGGGAAGGGGTTGGGCTTCTGGAAGATCTCGCCCACCCGCGAGCGCAGCTCCACCACGTCCACCGAGGGGTCGTAGACGTCGCGGCCGTCCAGGAGCACCCGGCCCTCCACCCGCGTGCGGCCGCCCACCTCGTGCATGCGGTTGATGAGCGCCAAGAGCGTGGACTTGCCGCAGCCCGAGGGGCCGATCAGCGCCGTCACCTGGTTGGCCGCGAAGTCGATGCTCACGTCCGCCAGCGCCTGGAAGTCGCCGTAGTAGAAGCTGACGTTCTCCAGCCGTACCTTTACTTCCCGTTCCACTCGTTCTTGCTCCATTACCATTTCCTCCTGCTGCGGAACCAGGCCCGCACCACCGCCGCCGCCAGCGTGAAGCAGAGCACCATCAGCAACAGCACCAGCGCCGTGCCCCACATCATCTCTTCCGGCATCCCCGGCACTTGGGTGGCGATGGTGTAGAGATGGTAGGGCAGCGCCATCGCCTGGCTCAGCGGCGAGTCGGGGAGCGAGGGCAGGAAAAAGGCGGCGACGGTGAACATGATGGCGGCGGTCTCGCCGGCGGCGCGGCCCACCGCCAGCACCGTACCGGTGATGATGCCGGGCACGGCGTTGGGCAGCACCACCTTGCGTACCGTCTGCCAGCGGGTGGCGCCCAGCGCCAGCGACGCCTGGCGGAAGGACTGGGGCACGGCGGCCAGCGCCTCCTCGGCGGCGGTGATCACCACCGGCAGCACCAGCAGGCCCAGGGTGAGCGAGCCGGCGACCAGCGAGGT
>JAJRWQ010000034.1 GCA_024276735.1 Actinomycetes bacterium | reverse complement strand
TCGCCCCTCTATCACCAGTGCGAGGAAAACGGCTGGATCGACGCGTCGGACTGGAAGTACTTCGAGCAGAACTTCTCGGTGATCCGGACGCCACGGCTCACCCCCGGGCAGGTGATGAAGGCGCGCGATGCCGCCTTCAGGCAGTTCTACACGCAGCCCCGCGTGGTCACCGGGTCCCTGGGCAAGATCCGATCCGGGCGTGACGTGGCCAACTTCGCCCGCATGCTGAGGGATTTCCTGGGTTGGGTCTGAACCGGAGTCTGGCAGCGGGGCGCCGGCCCGGCGCGGGAGGTGTTTGCCCATGACGAAAAAGGGCACGCTCTGTCCGCTCTGTGCCTGTTCCCGAGTCGATTTCCGCTGCCGGGTCAACGGCGTGGACCTGGTGCGCTGCGACGGGTGCGGGCTGGTCTTCGTGCAGCCGATGCCCTCGGACGAGGAGCTGCGGCGGCTCTACCAGGAAGACTATTTTCAAAGCCCGGATCACCTGCACTGGGGCTACGAGAACTATTTTCGGCAGGAGGAAGAGGTGCGGCGGATGGCCCGTTACCGCCTGCAGGTGGTCCGGCGGTACCTGGACGGCGGCCGCCTGCTGGACAGCGGCTGCGCCACCGGCTGGTTCCTGGACGAGGCCCGAAGGCAGGGGTTCGCGGTGCAGGGGGTCGAGGTCTGCGAACGCGCCGCCGCCTGGGGCCGGGAGAGGCTCGACCTCCCCGTCTTCACGGGCACGCTCGCCGAGGCTGCCTTCGACGACGCCACCTTCGACGGCGTCACCCTCTGGAACGTCTTCGAGCACCTGGCCGATCCCTTCGGGGAGCTGGAGGAGCTGGGGCGGGTGCTGAAGCGGAACGGCTACCTGTTCGTCACCGTGCCGAACCAGGGGAGCCTGCTCGCCAGGTTGATGGACAAGCGCTGGTTCGGCTATTCCAAGGCAAGGGAACACCTCTACTTCTTCGATCGTCGGACGCTGGCGCTGGCACTGGACCGGGCCGGTTTCGACACGGTGCACGTGCAGCGGAGCCCTTACACGGTGAGCATCGAGTTCCTCGCCGACAAGCTGGGCCAGTACAGCGGCCGGGGCGCGGCGCTGCTGCGCCGGCTGGCGCGGGGGCTCGGCGTCGGCGACAGGAAGATCGATGTCAGCCTGGTAGACATACTCGCGGTTGCCCGCAAGCGCTGACGGCGCCGCGGCGGCCAGGGGAACAGAAAGGTTTGCGTGAACAACGAGGATGACAAGCAGCGGGAGGGAACGGGGCGGCGATGGTCCCCGGGAGTGGTGCTGCTGCTGGTGATGCTGCTGGCGGCGGGGCTGCGGGTGGCGGTGATCGTCGTCGCCCGGCCGATGATCCAGTTCGACGAGACCGCCTACGTGCGCATGGCGGAAAACCTCGCCCGCGGCGAGGCGCCCTACGGGGTGAGCGGGCTCACCACTACCCATTTCACCCTGCTGCTGCCGCTCTTCATCGCCGCCGTTGCCGCCGTGGTGCGGGACTTCATCGCCTCCGGCTACGTGGTGGCCACGGCCTTCTGGGTGCTGGTGACGGTGCCCGTCTACCTCCTGGGCAGGGAGTTCTTCGGCACCCGCGCCGGCCTGATGGCGGCGGCGCTGGCGGCGGCGCTGCCCATTTTCTTCAGCACCTCGGAGTACATCTACACGGAGCCCCTGTACCTTTTCTTCATGCTCAGCGCGGCCTTCTTCGCCTGGCGGATGCTGACTCACCGCCGCCTGGCCTGCGCCGCCCTTGCCGGCGTCGCCCTGGGCTTCGCCTACCTGGCCAACCCACTGGCGGTCTACTACCTGGTTGCATTCTCCGCCCTGGCCGCGGGGGCGCTGGTCATCGATTCCCGGCGCCGCCCCCGGCTGGCCCAGCTGGGGCTGATGCTGCTGCTGTTCGCGGTGGTGGCGGCACCCTACGTGATCTATCTCCACCACGAGCTCGGCCGCTGGACCTACACCGGCAAGCAATCATTCGGGTACAACTTCTACGCCGCCTCCCACGGGCTGGAGCGGGGCACCCCCGAGTGGGAGCGGGACGTGATGGGCCTCACCGCCGACGATACCACCGTGCGCACCCTGAGCGGCGAGCTGGATGCGGATCTGCTCTCGGTCTTTCTGGCCAGCCCCGTCTGGGCGGGCAAGGTGTTCGCCGAACAGGGGCTGGTCTTTTACCGCGAGGTTCTCTACCAGGTCTTTCCCCTCTGGTTGCTGCCGCTGCTGGGGCTGGGGCTCTTCGCCGCCGCCTGGGACCGCGCCCGCTGGCGCGGGAACGGTTTCCTGCTGCTGCTGATGCTGCCGGCCCTGCCGGTGACGGCGATGCTCGCCTTTCCGCGTTTCTACATGCCTTATCTGCCGATGCTGCTCACCTGGACGGCGGTGGGGTGGCAGCGCCTGGAGCGGTGGGGCGCCGAGACCGTGGACCTCTGCCTGCGCGGGTGGTGGCACCGGCGCCTGCGGCCGCTGGTGCCCTGGCTGGTGGGAGCGGCGGTGTTGATCCCGATGATTTTCTATGGTGGTGCCACGGCGCTGGAGGGGCAGCCGGATACCGGTTACCGGGAAGCCGGGACCTGGATCGAGAGCCACTGGCAGGGTGATGACCGGCCGCGGGTGATGTCCAACGAGTCGGCGGCTTATTACGCGGGCGGCATCCTGGTGCCCATGCCTTACGCCGATTACCGGCGGACCACGCATTACGCGCGCATCCAGGGAGTGAATTACCTGGTGGCGACTCGCAACGACCTCGCGGTCAAGCACCCGGAGCTGGCGCTGCTGCTGGATGCCGCCACCAGGCCGCGGGAATGGCGACTGGAGAACGTGGTGCATACCGCCGGCGGTGAAACCTATATCTTTCGCCTGGAGTAAGCACTGGTGAGCACGCGGACCAAAGTCGGAGAGGACCCGGGATCACCAGTGGCAGCTGGCGAGGGGAGGAGGGTGGAGATCTCCC
>JAJRWQ010000033.1 GCA_024276735.1 Actinomycetes bacterium | reverse complement strand
GGGCATGACCAGCATCGACCACGGAAAAACCGGGCGCCTTGACCGCGGGGCGGCAGGCGCGGAACGACTCTTGGCCGACGCCGGCCTCGACGGCGCCGGGTTCTATGCAGCCATCCTCGACACCATCGACGACGGTGTCAGCGTCCAGGACCGGGACCTGCGCATCGTCTACGTCAACGCCGCCCACCGGCGCATGTTCGGTGAGAACATCGTGGGGCGGGTTTGTTACGAGGTTTACGAGAGGCGCCCCGGCGTGTGTCCCGACTGCCCCGTGGTGGCGACCCTCGAGAGCGGTGAGCCGGTGAGGACGGTTCACCACGGCAAGGACATCAGCGGCAGGACGCTGGCGGTGGAGATAGTGGCGACTCCCCTGCGCAACCGCGCCGGGGAGATCGTGGCCGGCATCGAGGTGGTCCGCGACGTCACCGAGAGGGAGAAGGCCCGCCGCGAGAGCATCGACCGCAACCGGCGCCTGGAGAGGCTGGCCGACGTCTCCCGCAAGATCAGCTCCGGCCTGGAGCTGGACGAGGTCCTGGAACAGGTGATCACCGGCGCCGCTGAGATCACCAGCGCCGACAGCGGCCTGGTGGCGATGCTGGACCGCGAGGAACGACGCATCACTTTTCCCTGTACCTACAACATGCCCGTGGGGGTCTCGCGCCTTTCCTTCCCCGAGGGCTCCGGGGTGATGGGCGAGGTGATGGCCTCGCGCCGTCCCCTGGTGCTGGACGAGTACGGGGAACACCCCGCCGGGCTGGAGGAGTTTCGCAAGCTGGGCGCCCGCGCCACCATGATCGTGCCCCTGGTGGTGGGCAAGGAGGCAGTGGGTGCCTTCGGGCTCTGCATCAAGGAGGAGGGCCGGAGGTTCACCGATACCGACCTCCAGGCCATGACCGCCCTCGCCGACGAGGCGGCGATGGCCATCGAGAACGCGCGCCTGTTTGCCGAGACCAGGAACCGCATGCACGTGCTGCGCGAGCTCACCAGGACCGCGGTGAGCATCACCTCCGGACTGGATACCGAGAAAGTGCTGAGCGAAGTGGCCCGGCACGCTGCCGGCATCCTGCGGGCGGACGCCGCCATGATCGCCATCTGGGACGAGGAAAGCAACCAGATCACTTTCCCCTACTCGTACAACCTGCCGCGGGCGCTCACCCGCGTCACCATTTCCCCGGGGCGCGGCGTCGTCGACAAGGTGATCGGGACCGGCCGCCCCAGCATCGTCAACGACTACCAGTCCTACCCGGAGCGGCGGGAGCAGTTCGTGGAGGCGGGGGTGAACGCGGTGGCCTCGGTGCCGCTGCGGGTGGGCAAGCGCAACATCGGCGCCATCGGCGTGATGGATACCGGCAGCGGCCAGCAGTTCACCCGCGGCGACCTCGACATCCTGGCGATCATCGCCGACCAGGCGGCGGTGGCGGTGGACAACGCCCGCCTCTACAGCGAGCTGAACCGCTCGGCACGCCAGCTGGAGAGCCGGGTCAAGGAGCGCACCGAGGCGCTGTCGCGCATGTACGAGGAGAGCGAGCGCCGCGGGCGCGAGCTGAAGCGCGCCTACCGCAAGCTCAAGGAGGCCGACCGGCTGAAGTCGGAGTTCCTGGCCAACATGAGCCACGAGCTGAGGACGCCGCTGAACGCCATCATCGGCTTCAGCAAGCTGCTGCTGGACGGGCTGGAGGGCGAGCTGGACGGCGAGCAGCGGCGCGACCTGGAGATCATTCACGAGAACGGCTGCGAGCTGCTCAAGCTGATCGACGACCTGCTGGAGCTGGCGCGCATCGAGGCCGGTCGGGCCCGGGTGGAATGGAGCGAAGAGGACCCGGTAGAGGTGGCCCGCGAGGTGGTGGAGCGCCTGCGCGGAGAGGCGGAGGCCAAGGGGCTACGGCTCGCCTGCGACTTCCAGGACGGCCTGGGCCGGGTGCCGATGGACCACTGGAAGACGCGCCAGGTGCTCAGGAAGCTGCTGGGAAACGCCGTCAAGTTCACCGACGAGGGCGGTATCGACGTCAGCGTCGGGCGGCAGGGGGACGAGATCGTTTTTTCCGTCGCCGACACCGGCAGGGGCCTGAGCGCGGAGGAGCTGGAAACGGTCTTCGACCGCTTTCGCAAGGGAGGGGAAGACATCGCCGAGACCAAGGGCGTCGGCCTGGGGCTGACGCTCAGCCGCCGCTTCGTGGAGTTGCAGGGCGGGCGCCTGTGGGTGGAGAGCGAGCCCGGTCGCGGCAGCACCTTCAGCTTTGCGCTGCCGGCGGTTAGAAAAGGAAGCAAACGGGTGATAAGTTAAGGGCGGAGGGCTGAAAGGAGGGCGGGCATGAGCGGTGGCAACATCCTCGTGGTCGATGACAATGAGGACGTGCGCCGACTGGTCCGCAAGGTGCTGGAAGCCTCCGGCTACTCGGTGGTGGAGGCTGCCAGCGGCGAGGAAGCGATCCGCCGCAGCGGCAGCGAGCGCCCGGACCTGGTGCTGATGGACATGTGCATGCCGGGAACGATCGACGGCCTGGAAGCCACGCGGCGGCTGAAGGGAGACCCGCGCCTGCGCGAGGTGCCGGTGGTGGCGCTGACGGCGGCCTCGCTGGAGCGCGACCGCAGCCTCGCCATGGCGGCGGGCTGCTGCGGTTTCATCGGCAAGCCCATCGATATCCTCGACCTCGCCGACACCGTGGGCAGGTACCTCTCCGCCGGGGAAGGCAACTAGGACGGTCCGGCAGGATTTCCGGCCGCCGCCTTTAATCATTATCAGTGTGGAAGGGGAGGCAGACGGCGGATGATGACCCAAAGCGGCGGATCGACGGCAGACTTGAAGCAAAAGGAAAACAACGGCAAGAAGGTGCTCGTCGTCGACGACGACGACAACCACGTGCAACTCCTCACCAAGCGGCTGGAGGCGGCGGGTTACCAGACGGTCACCGCCGCCGACGGCATCGAGGGCCTCAAGCAGGCGGCCCACCAGCGACCGGACCTGATCATCGCCGACGTGCTGCTGCCGCGCATGAACGGCTTCCAGCTGGTGGAGCAGCTGAAGTCCAACCCCGAGACCAACACCATCCCGGTGATCATGATGTCGGCGGTCTACGTCACCGAGGAGGACATGGCGCGCGGCTTCGAGCTGGGCGCCGAGACGTACGTGTCGAAGGCCGACCTGGCGCTCCGGAAGCCGCTCCAGGAGGAAGCGCTGCTGGAGGCCGCCGCCACGCTGATCGAGCGCGGCAGCGCCGAGGAGGAGGCACCTGCCGCCAGGATCCTGGTGGTCGAGGACGATCCCGACACGGTGCGGCTGGTGCGCAAGCGCCTGCAGGCCGAGGGGCACGAAATAGATATCGCCGCCGACGGCGAGGCGGCGATGGAGAAGGTTTCCTCCACCCCGGTGGACCTGGTGCTGCTGGACGTGAGGCTGCCCCGGAAGGACGGCCTCACCGTGCTCTCCGAGATCAAGGAGCGCCACCCGGGGATCGCGGGGGTGATCATGACCGCCTACGGCTCGGAGCAGGTGGCGATGGAGGCGCTGCGACGGGGCGCCGACGACTACCTCATCAAGCCCCTGGACGAGGGGGAACCGCAGACCTCGGTGCGCCTGAACCTGGAGAAGATCCGGCGCCGGCGGCGGGTGGAGGCCGTGGCCGGGCGGCTGCGGCTGGCGTCTTCGCCGGAGCTGGAGGAGAAGGAGCGCCTGATCGAGGAGCTGCGCGAATCCAGTATCAAGCTGATGGAGCAGTACGACCGCCTGCTGGCGGCGGAGGAGCAAAACCGGGCCTATGCCGAGCGCCTGGAGCAGATGGTGGAGGAGCGCACGCGGGACCTGGAGCGCCGCACCCGCGAGGTGGAAGCGATGCACGCCGTGCTCAGCGCCGCCACCCGCAGCCTGGACCTCGCCCAGATGATGGACGTCACCATCCACGAGGTGGGCGAGCTGCTCTCGGCCAAGGCCACGGCCGCCTTCGTCCTCGATCACGACACCGACCGCCTGCGGCTGGTGGCCCAGCACGAGTTTCCGCCGGAGTTCCTGCGCTGGGTCTCCCGCGTGCCCGGCGGCGAGGGCGTGTTCGCGCGGGTGCTGGAGGAGGGACGGGGGGCGATCCTGGAGGACATCGCCGAGGACCGGCACCTGGCATCGCTGCTGGATCTGGACCCCGACAACTGCGGCCTGGTGGTCTTCCCCATCAAGTCGCCGACGCAGGTGGTGGGGCTGATCGCCGGCGCCTGCCCCCGCGACAAGAAGATCGATTACAACGGCTGGCGCTTGCTGAACTCCATCGGCGAGGAACTGGGAGTGGTGGTGGAGAACATCCGCCTCTACGACAACCTGCGCAACGCCTATCTCTCCACCATCAGGGCGCTGGCGGAGGCGATCGACGCCCGCGATGCCTACACCAAGGGGCACTCGGACAAGGTGGCCACCCTGGCAGTGGCCATCGGGGAGGAGATGGGGCTGGACGAGGAGACCCTCGTCGACCTGCGCGACGCCGGCTACCTCCACGACGTGGGCAAGATCGGTACCCCCGACTCCGTGCTGCTGAAGGAGGGCCTGCTGACGCCCGAGGAGATGGACACCATGCGCCGGCACCCGGGCACCAGCCACCGCATCCTCTCCGAGGCACAACTCACCGAGGGCGTCAAGGAGATGATCCGGCACCACCACGAGCGTTTCGACGGCAAGGGGTACCCCGACGGGCTGAAGGGGGAGGAGATCCCCCTGGGCTCCCGCATCCTCGCCGTCGCCGATGCCTACGAGGCCATGACCTCGGACCGTCCCTACCGGCCGCGCATGTCGCCGGAGGAGGCGGAAGCGGAACTGGCCGGCAACGCCGGCGTCCAGTTCGACCCCCGGGTGGTGGAGGCGTTCCTGGCGGCCCGGAAGGCCCGGCTGCAGGAAAACGGCGGCGAAGAAAGCGCCCCGCGTGACGATAACGGCAAATAGAGGGCAATTGACAAGATTGTGGCGGCATCATAGACTTAGGAACCACAGTCTTCCAGCGCTCCCGCGGGGGTGCTGGCCGCGGTAGGACGGCCGTGAAGATATGGGAGTGCACCGCCGGCGTCTTTCGCAAGCGGTGGCTGTCGGGGGAAAAGTGAAAGTGGATGAGGCGGGCCGCCTGCTTCATCCGGAAAAGAAAAGGAAGGCAGTAGGTGGGCGGTGCACTTAACTAGGCAGAGCGATTACGGGGTCAGGGCGGTATTGCACCTGGCCGGTCGTGCTTACGGCGACGTGGTGCAGACCCGCGAGATAGCCGCCCGCGAAGATATCCCCGCCAAGTACCTTCCCTCCATCATCCGTACCCTTGCCCGTGCCGGCATCATCCGTACCATGCGCGGCAACCAGGGCGGGGTGACGCTGGCCAAGCCGCCGGAGGAGATCAACCTGCGCGAGGTGATCGAGGCCATCGAGGGGCCCATCGCCCTGGTGCAGTGCATGAAGGAGCCCGGCCAGTGCGCCCGCCAGGACGACTGCGCCTTCATGCCGGTGTGCGAGGACATCCAGGGCGTGATGATGCGACAGCTCGAGGGCACCACCTTCGCCGACATGGCTGCCGGCGTGAGCGTGAAGATCGAGAAGGGCGGGGCGAAGTCGTCTCCCGGCAGCCGCTCCCCGCGCAAGGCTGCGCGGCCCCGGGGGGGCGGCCTCGACCAGGCGCCCGGAGCCGGCCGCTGACGGCAGCGGCCCGCCTGCTCCCGGCCTTCCTTCTTTCTCAATTCCGCCGCTCCCGTCGCCGTGAGCCGCTGCCGGAGGCGTGGCGGCGGCAGGCGGGCTTCTGGTACCATGTACAGGTAGGAACGGCACCGGCGTGACCCGGATCCCATCCGGGCGCGGCGGCCGCTGAACGGCCCCGCGGGGGCAGGCTTCACGGGGGGTGTCGGGCGACTATACGGAAGCGGCGGTCTAAGGCGACGCCGGCGGAAAGGCCCGTCGAAGTAGAATGGAAAGCGGCGGGAAAGAAGCGATCACACACCGGGCGGCCGGGGAGGAGTCCCGGCGGCAGCAGCTGGACCGGTGCGTCTGCGACTACGTGAATCCCCTGGTGGCGCGGGTGAAGCGCCGGCCGCTCTTCCAGAAGATCATCATCGCCAACACCATCCTCATCGCCCTGGGCAGCATCAGCGGCTACTACATCGAGGACCGCTACATCGACGAGGGGCAGATCGGCTACGTGAGCCTGTTCGTGGTCAGTAGCATCGCCCTCTCGGTGCTGGTCAACTACATCCTGGTGAAGATCGCCTTCCGCCCCCTGGACGACGTCACCGATACCATGAAGGCCATCCGGGCGGGGCATCGCAGCATCCGCGTTCCCGAGATCACCGACGATCCCCAGATCGAGGAGCTTTCGCGCAGCCTCAACTCGATGCTCAACTCCATGGAGCTGCAGCGAAAGCGGGCCGCCGCCTCGGTGATCAAGGCCCAGGAGGAGGAGCGCAAGCGCATTGCCCGCGAGCTGCACGACGAGACCAGCCAGTCGCTCACCAGCCTCATCATCGGCCTGAGGATGGTGGAGGAGATATTGCCGGAGACGGAAGGCGAGGTCAGGGAGCGGCTGGAGGCGATCACCGAGCTGGCGCACAACACCCTGAACGAGGTGCACAACATGGCGGTACGGCTGCGTCCCAGCGTTCTCGACGACCTGGGGCTGGCGGCCGCCATCCGCTCCTACGCCAAGGAGTTTTCCGAGAATACCGGCATCAAGGTGGAGGTGAGCCTGATGTCCATGGCCATGCGCCTCTCGCCGGAGATGGAGACGGTGCTCTACCGGGTGGTGCAGGAGGCGCTGACCAACATCGCCAGGCACGCCGAGGCGGAGAACTGCCGCGTCACCCTCAGGCGCAAGGATCACGTTATCCAGGGCGTGATCGAGGACGACGGCCGCGGCTTCGACCCCCAGGCGGTGCTGATGTCGGAGGAGAAGGGGCACGGGCTGGGGCTGCACGGCATGAAGGAGCGCATCGAGCTGGTAGGCGGTTCGCTGGAATTCGAGTCACGCATCGACGAGGGGTCCACCATCTTCCTGGAGGTTCCCCTCGAGTCGGAGGAGGTCATCTGGTGAGTGCAATCAAGGTGCTGTTGGTGGACGATCACGCGATCCTGAGGGCGGGTCTGATGCGCCTGCTCTCGGAGGAAGACGACATCGAGGTAGTGGGGGAGGCCGGTGACGGGCGCGAGGCGATCCAGAAGGTACAGGAGCTGAAGCCGGACATCGTGCTGATGGACATCGGCATGCCGGTGATGAACGGCATGGAGGCCACCAAGCAGATCAAGAAGCGCAACCAGGACGTGAAGATCCTGGTGCTCACCATGCACGACAACGAGGAGTACCTGTTCCAGGTGCTGCAGGCGGGGGCTTCCGGCTACGTGCTGAAGAAGGCTGCCGACAGCGACCTGGTGAACGCCATCCACGTGGTCAACGGCGGCGACTGTTTCCTCTATCCCTCCGCCGCCAAGCTGATCGTGGAAGACTACCTGGACAAGCTGAAGCAGGGCCAGGAGCCCACCACCAGCTACGACACCCTCACCGACCGCGAGCGGGAGATCCTCACCCTGGTGGCCGAGGGCTACACCAACCGCGAGATCGCCGAGAACCTCTTCATCAGCGTGAAGACGGTGGAGACCCACAAGTCCAACATCATGGAGAAGCTGAACCTGCACAAGCGCGCCGAGCTGGTGCGTTACGCCATCCGCAAGGGGCTCTTGCAGGTGGACTTCGACGAGATGATGGAGTAGCGGCGAACGGGCGCCCGCGCCCGGGCCCCGCCTTGAAAAAAGGGTTCCGCCCCCGTATACTTCCCTCACCGAAAACATAGCTTCAGCCTGTGGGTCGCCCCCACCGGGGGCGCGCGAGGGAAGCCGGTGAGAGACCGGCGCGGTCCCGCCACTGTAACCGGTAGTCATGTTTGCCGCGGCCCTCCCGGGGGAGGGCGGCCACTGGGCCCCGGGCCCGGGAAGGTGGCAACAGGCGTCGATCCGGAAGCCAGGAGACCTGCCTGCGGGCTCTAGCCGTCGAAAGCTCTTCGCGGAGGGAGTGGCTAGGTGATCACAGGTATGCCTTGTACAGCCCGCTTCTTGATGAAGAGGGCTTTTTCTGTTGTAGATTCGAAAGCATTGCCCACGGGGCCGGCGGCCCGGGACGGGGCGAAGGAGCAGCGAGCATGATCTTCATCACCGGGGGCGCGCGCAGCGGCAAGAGCGCGCTGGCCGAGCGGCTGGCGCAGCAGCAGGCCGACGACTTCGGCTGCGGGGTGACCTTCATCGCCACCGCCGAGGCGGGGGACGGGGAGATGCGGGAACGCATCGAGGAGCACCGGCGCCGCCGCCCCCCGGCGTGGGAGACGGTGGAGGCGCCGCTGAACCTGCCGCAAGCGGCGGCAACGGCGCTGGATCGGGGGCAGGTGGTGCTGGTGGACTGCCTCACCCTCTACCTGGCCAACCTGATGCAGGCCGGCGACGGCAGGGTGGAAGCGGGGCTGGAGCGACTGGCGGCCGTGGCCGCCGCCGGCGACGGGCGGCTGATCGTGGTCAGCAACGAGGTGGGCATGGGCATCGTGCCCGACAACGGCGCGGCGCGGCGCTTCCGCGATCTCGCCGGGCGCGCCAACCAGCGGCTGGCGGCGCTGGCAGACGAGGTCTACATGTGCGTGGCCGGGATACCGGTCCGGGTCAAGTGAGGCAGCGGTGAGACTGGCGCCGACGCTGATGATCCAGGGAACCGCCTCGCACGCGGGCAAGAGCCTCTTGGTGGCGGGCCTGGCGCGCATCATGGCCCAGGACGGTTTATCGGTGGCGCCCTTCAAGTCGCAGAACATGTCCCTCAACTCCTTCGCCGATGCCGATGGCGGCGAGATGGGCCGGGCCCAGGTGGTGCAGGCGGAGGCCGCCGGCGTGGAGCCGCGGGTGGACATGAACCCGGTGCTGCTGAAGCCCACCACCGATACCGGCGCCCAGGTGGTGGTGCAGGGGCGGCCGGTGGGCACCATGGATGCCCGTACCTACCACGACTACCGCTCGGGGTTGCTGGACGCGGTGTCGGAGTCCCTGGAGCGCCTGCGGCGTGACTTCGAGGTGGTGCTCATCGAGGGCGCCGGCAGCCCGGCGGAGATCAATTTCCGCGGCAGCGACATCGCCAACATGAAGGTGGCGGAGATCGCCGACGCGCCGGTGCTGCTCGTGGGCGACATCGAGCGCGGCGGTGTCTTCGCGGCGCTGGTGGGAACCATGGAGCTGCTGGACGCGGAGGATCGCCAGCGCGTCCAGGGCCTGATCATCAACAAGTTTCGCGGCGACCGCTCCATCCTCGACCCGGGCCTGGATTTCCTGGAGAGCCGCTGCCAGAAGCCGCTGCTGGGGGTGGTGCCCTACATCGAGGGGCTGCGCATCGAGGAGGAGGACTCGGTGGCCCTGGGCGAGGCCGGTTCCGCCGTCTGGCCCTCGGACGTGCGCCGCGCGGGAGGCGACGACCAGCAGGTGCGGGTGCGGGTGGTGCGGCTGCCGCGCATCGCCAATTTCACCGACTGCGACGCCCTGGCGGCGTGCCCGGGGTTCGACGTCCAGTACGTGGAGCAGCCGGCGGGCCTGGCGGATGCCGACCTGGTGGTGGTCCCCGGGACCAAGAGCACCGTCGCCGACCTGCGTTTCCTCTGGTCTAGCGGCCTGGCGGCGGAGATCGTCCGCCGCTCGCGGGCGGGGACGCCGGTGATCGGCATCTGCGGCGGCTACCAGATGCTGGGGCGCGAGGTGCAGGATCCGCACGGCGTCGACGGCGGCGCCGGCACCATCAGGGGGCTGGGACTGCTGGACATCGAGACCGTCTTCGAGCCAGCCAAGGCCACGCGGCAGGCCCGGGGCCGGGTAAAGGGGGCGACGCCGCTGATGCGCGCCGGCACGCGGGTGCGCGGTTACGAGATCCACATGGGCCGCACGCAACTGGGGCCGCAGGCGCAGCCGCTGCTGGACACCGCTTTCGGGGAGGACGGCGCCGTGCGCCCGGACGGCCTGGTGCTGGGCAGCTACCTGCACGGGTTCTTCGACAGCGACGAGGTGCTGGCGTCGCTGCTGGAGTACTTCGGCTGTCCCCTGGAACTGCCGCTGCTGGACCGGGAGGCGGCGCGCGAACACCAGTACGACCGGCTGGCCCGCGAGCTGCGCCGGTCGCTGGACATGGAAAAGATCTACGCCATCGCCGGCATCGGCTGATGCGGCGATGGTGAGGGAACTGCTGGCGGCGACGGCGCTGGACCTGTTGCTGCCGGAGCCGCCGGAGCACTGGCACCCCGTCTGCTGGATGGGCAGGGCGATCGCCGCCGCCGAGCGCCTGGCGCTGTCGCCCCGGTGCCACCGGCGGCGGCAACGCCTCGCGGGAGCGGCGCTGGCGCTGGGGCTGCCGGCGGCGACCTGGTGGCTGGCGCGGGCGCTGCTGGCGCGCCTGCCGCGGCCGGTGGCGGCCGCGACCGCCACGGCGCTGGTGGCCTCGACCGTCAGCGGGCACGCGCTGGGGGAGACGGCGGCGTCGGTGGCCCGCGGGCTGGAGCACGACCTGGATGTCGCCCGCCGCCGCGTGGCGCGGATGGTGGGGCGCGACACGGAGGAACTGGAAGAGGAGGAAATCATCAGGGCGGCGATCGAGAGCGTGGCGGAGAACTGCAACGACGGGGTGGTGGCTCCCCTTTTCTATGCCGGCATCGGCGGCGCGCCGCTGGCGCTGGCGTACCGGGCGGTCAACACCCTGGACTCGATGATCGGCTATCGCCGGGAACGCTACCGCGATTTCGGCTGGGCGGCAGCGCGCCTGGACGACGCCGCCGGCTACCTGCCGGCGAGGCTCACGGCCGTGCTGGCCGCGGCGGCGGCGCCGCTGGTGGGCGGCAGCCCCGCGGCAGCTCTGGCGGCCTGGCGCCGGGAGGCGCGGGCGCACGCGAGTCCCAACGCCGGCGTGTGCGAGGCGGCCTTCGCCGGGGCGCTGGGCGTGCGCCTGGGGGGCGAAAACCGCTACCACGGGCGCGTGGTCCGGGGAGCGGTGATGGGCGGCCGCTTCGCCGGCCCCACCCGGCGCGACATCGGCCGCGCCACCGAGCTGATGCACGCGGTGACGGTGGCGGCGGCGATGGTGATCTCGCTTTTCCCGGCCCGCAAGGGAAGGAAGGCGCGTTGACGGGCAAGCGTGACTACCGGGACCACGACCGCCTGGCGCGGGTGATCTGGGAGCAGACCCGCCGCCAGGGCCTGGTGCACCTCTATACCGGCGATGGCAAGGGCAAGACCACGGCGGCGCTGGGGCTGGCCCTGCGCGCCCTGGGCCACGACCGCAAGGTGGCGGTGCTGCAGTTCTTCAAGCGTACCAAGCTGAAGACGGGGGAGCTCCTGTTCGTGGAACGTTTCGACGGCCCCATCACCATCCGCCAGTTCGGCGCCTCGCGTTTCGCCACCGTGGAGGAGAAGCGGATGGTGGTGGAGAGCGGCGAGACCGTGGAACGCGGCTGGGAGCTGGCACAGATGCTGGCGATCAAGGGCGATCACGATCTGCTGGTGCTGGACGAGGTGACCCATGCCGTCAGGAGCGGCAAGGTGCCCCTGGCGGAGCTGGTGCGGACCATCGAGAACAAGGCGCCGTTCCTGGAGCTGGTGCTCACCGGCCGCCACGCGCCCCCGGAGCTGGTGGAGGTCTGTGATTACGTCACCGAGATGCGCGAGGTGAAGCACCCCTTCCGCGACGGCATCCGGGCGCGGGAGGGGACGGAGTATTGAGCCCTGGCGGCGGTGACGCCACGGAGATGGAAGCGGCGGGAACCAGGACGGGCACCGTTTCTGGCGAGGAAGGACGATGACGGCGGATTTTTCCAAGAAAACCGGGCAGGTATCACGGGGCAGCCGCCCTGCCGAAGACGGCGAGCCGCCGGCGCACGGCGGCCGGCGGACACAGGCGGAGGCGCTCTACGGCATCCCCCGCCAGGAGCTGCTGGACTTCAGCGCCAGCATCAATCCCATGGGACCGCCGCCGACGGTGGCGGCGGCGGCGCGGGCGGCGCTGGTGGAGCTGCCCTATTACCCTGACGAGGAACACACCCGCCTGCGGCAGGCTATGGCCGACTACCTGGGGGTCTCCCCGGAAGAGGTGGTGCCGGGCAACGGCAGCAGCGAGGTGATCTACTGGCTGGCGGCGCTCTTGTCGCCGCGGCGGGTGCTGATCGTGGAGCCCACCTTCAGCGAGTACCGCCGTGCGGCGGCGGGGACGGGGGCGGCATGCGATTCGCTGCTGCTGGCGGCGGAGAGCGGTTTCGCCCTGGACACGGGCTGCATTCACCCGGAGGCCTACGACCTGGTCTTTCTTTGCAACCCCAACAACCCTACCGGCTACCTGGTGCCCGCCGACGAGGTGGCCGGGCTGTGGCGGCGCTGCCGTGCCGCCGGCACCGGCCTGGTGGTGGACGAGGCCTTCATCGAGTTCGTGGAGGGCGGCCGCTCGGTGTTGTCCGGGGGTACGGCCCCCGGCCTGTACGTGGTGCGCTCGTTCACCAAGTCGCACGCGCTGGCGGGGCTGCGCCTGGGCTGCCTGGTGGCGGAGGCGGATTTCGCTTCTCGCCTGCGGCGGCGCATGCCGCCCTGGAACATCAATGCCGTGGCCAGTGCCGCGGCACGGGCGGCGCTCGCCGACCGCGCTTACCGCGACCGCATCAGTCGGGAGACGGCGGGGGCGCGGCGGGCGCTCTTCCGTGACCTCTCGTCGCTGCCGAACCTGGAGCCCCTGCCATCGGAGGCCAACTTCATCCTTTGCCACCTGGAAGGGATCGGCGCCGCCGCGGTGACGGCGGCGCTGGCGCGGCAGGGGATCCTGGTGCGCGACTGCCGCTCCTTTGCCGGCCTGGGGGACGGCTACATCCGCGTGGCGGTGCGGACCGCGGCGGAGAATCACCAGCTGGTCTCGGCCCTGCGGCGGGTGCTGGAGAATGGCGCCAGGAGGGACGGGGATTGAGGCCGCGGGCAAGGCGACACGATGCGGGGAACGGATCCGGGCGCAGGGAAGCGGCCCCGGCGGCCGGGGCTGAAAGTGGCTGCGCCCGGGACGAGGCCGCCGGCAGGGGCCACCGACGGCCGCTGGTGGTGGCCGGCACCGCCAGCGGCGTGGGCAAGACCACGGTGGCAGTGGGCCTGATGGGCGCCTTCCGGCGCCGCGGCCTGGCGGTGGCCCCCTTCAAGGTGGGCCCGGACTACATCGACCCCGGCTTCCACCGCCGGGTAACCGGCGTGCCTTCGCGCAACCTCGACACCTGGTTGACGCCGCCCGCCGTGGTGGAGGAGATTTACCGCCGCGGCGCCGCCGGGGCGGACGTAAGCGTCATCGAGGGCGTGATGGGGCTCTTCGACGGGCGCCACGGCGGCGGGGGCGGCACCGCGGAAGTGGCGCTGCTCACCGGCGGCGCCGTATTGCTGGTGGTGGACTGCTCGGGGATGGGGCGCAGCCTGGCGCCGCTGCTGGCGGGCTTCGCCTCCTTCGAGCCGGGGCTGGAGCTGGCGGGGGTGTTGCTCAACCGGGTGGGCAGCGCCGTGCACGAGCGCATGCTGGCAGCGGCGGCCGCCGAGGCGGGCGTGCCGGTGCTGGGCGCGCTGCCCCGACGCGGCGACATCGGCCTTCCCTCGCGCCACCTGGGGCTGGTGCCGGCGGCGGAAAATGAAAGCGTGGAGGAGAAGCTGGCGGCGATCACGGACCACGTGGAGGCCCACGTGGACATGCAGGCACTGCTGCGCCTGGCCGGTGCCGCTGACGTGCAGGCGGGTGAAAGCCGCGCCGCCGCGGCCGGGGTCGGGGGTGACCGCTGCCGGCCGGCGGTGCCGCGGGTGCGCCTGGCGGTGGCCCGCGACGAGGCCTTTTCCTTCTACTACGCCGACGCCCTCGAAACCCTGGAGGAAGAGGGCGCCGGGCTGGTTTATTTCAGTCCCCTGGAAGACGAGGCGCTGCCGCCGTGCGACGGCGTCTACCTGGGCGGCGGCTTTCCCGAGGTGTTCGCCGCGGAGCTGGAGGCCAACGCCTCCATGCGCCACTCGCTGGCCGACGCGGCCGCGGCGGGCATGCCGGTGTACGCCGAGTGCGGCGGCATGGTCTACCTTTGCCGCGAGCTCCGCGCCGGCTCCCGCGGCTACCGGCTCACGGGCGTGATCGAAGCCGCTGCCCGCATGGAGCAGAAGCGGCAGGCGCTGGGCTACGTGGAGGTGCGGGCCGCGCGCGAGAGCATTCTCTATCCCCGGGGCGCCGGCGCCCGCGGGCACGAGTTCCACTGGTCCTCGGTGGCGCTGCCGCGCTCGGCGGCGGCCTACCGGTGCCGCCCGCCGCAGGAAGCGGATTGGCGGCCGGAGGGCCTGGCCGCGGGCAACGTGCTGGCCTCCTACGTGCATCTTCATTTCGCCGGCTGCCGGGGGGCGGCGCGCCGTTTCCTGGCCGCCTGCGCCGGCCGGGGGGAGGTGAGCAGCGGTGCCGCCGTTTGACGGGGGAGAAGGAATGGGCGGAGGTGGCGCTGCGGCGAGGGGTTTCGGCGTGGTGGTGCTGGGGCACGGCAGCCGCGCCGGCGGCGCCGCGGCGGCGCTGGCGCGCACGGCGGCGAAGCTGGCGGAGCGCCTGGAGTGCCCGGTCTTGCCCGCCTCGCTGCAGTTCAACCGGCCGACGCTGGAAGAGGCCTGCCGCCGGCTCGCCGGCGAGGGCGTGGCACGGATCGTCGTTGTTCCCTACTTTCTCTTCAACGGCAACCACATGCGCCACGACATTCCCGAGGAGCTGGAACGCATCCGCGCCCGGCTTCCCGGGGGGGAGCTGGAGCTGGCCGAGCACCTGGGCGAGGACGACTCGCTGGTGGAGGTGCTGGCGCGGCGGGTGGCGGCGGCGTCGACGGACGGCGACGGGGCAGGCGGTGCGGCCGGCAGCGCCGGTACGGCACCGCGGGAACCGGCCGCCATCGAGGCGGAGAGCTTCGCGGTGATCGACGAGCTGCTGGCTCCCGGTGACCCCGAGGATCCCCGTTACCAGGTTGTCCGCCGGGTGGTTCACACCACCGGCGACCCCGGGATGGCCGGGCGGCTGCGCTTTTCGCCCGGGGCGGTGGCGGCCGGGCTGGCGGCGCTCGCGGACGGGGGACGCATCGTCTGCGACGTGAACATGGTGGCGGCGGGAGTCGCACCCACCGCCGGGCGCCTGGGGATCGAGGTGCTTTGCGGCATCGCCTCCCCGGAGGCGGCGCGGCTGGCCGGGCAGGAGGGCATCACCCGCGCGGCGGCGGCGATGCAGCTGCTGGCCGCCGGCGACGACCAGGCCGGGGGCACCATCGTCGCCGTGGGCAACGCGCCCACGGCGCTCTTCGCGTGCCTGGAACTGGCCCGCCGCGGCCGTTTCACCCCATCGCTGGTAGTGGGGGTGCCGGTGGGTTTCGTGGGCGCCGCCGAGAGCAAGGAGGCCCTGGCGGATTCGGGCCTGGAGCACATCACCATTCCCGGCCGCCGCGGCGGCAGCGGCATCGCCGTGGCCATCGTCAACGCCCTGATGAACATGCTCGGGAAGGAAGGAACCTGACGTGAGCGGAGTCGGCCGCCGGCGGTTTCAGCGACCGGCGGCCGAAAAAACAACTTTCTGGCGATAGGAGGAAGCAATGCACATACCCGAAGGAATGTTGCCCGCGGGACAGGCGGCTGCCTGGTACGCGCCGGCGGCGGCGTTCGTGGCCGGCGGCATCGTCCAGGTGAAACGCCGCCTGGCGCGGGCAGCGGAATACAAGGCCATGCTGGGGCTGATGGCGGCGTTCGTCTTCGTCGTCTCGCTGATGCCGGTGCCGGTGCCGGGTATCGGCACCGTCTCCCATCCCTGCGGCACGCCGCTGGCGGCGATCCTGCTGGGGCCCTTCGCGGCGGTGCTGGTGGGGGCGGTGGCCCTGCTGATGCAGGCGCTCTTCTTCGCCCACGGCGGCATCACCACCTGGGGCGCCAACATCCTGTCCATGGCGGTCGCCGGCTCCTTCGCCGGCTACGGCACGTACGTGCTGGCGAGGAGGCTGGGCCTGGGCCTGGGCGCGGCGGCGGGGCTCGCCGGCTTTCTCGGCGATCTGGCCACTTACGGCGTCACCTCGCTGCAGCTGGCACTGGGGCTGCACGGCGACCAGTCGATTCCCGTGGTCTGGGCGACGGCCTTCGTATCCTTCCTGCCGACGCAGGTGCCGCTGGCGATCGCCGAGGGGCTGTTCACCGCCGGGGTGCTGGTATTCATTGCCAGGCAGCGGGAAGACATCCTGAAAGGAGTTGAGCTTGCGCCATGAAACGCTGGTTGATCGTAATCGTGCTGGTGGCGGCGTTCATCGGCGGCGTGCTGGCCACCGGCTCGCGCTGGGAGGGTGACGTCACCGAGGCGGCTACCGAGCCGCTGGCGCAGCAGACGGGAATGGAGGAGAAGCAGGTGCTGCCCTGGTCGGTCGAGGGAGACCTGCTGCTGTTCGTCTTCCTCACCGGCGGCGCCGCGGCGGGCTTCGCCTTCGGCTACAACTGGCACAAGCTGTTTGGTTCCCCGGGCAACAAGCCCGGCGACGAGAAGCGGGAGCAGGGCCTTGGCCGGGGCGTCGCGTAGACACGACGACATCGCCTGGGGCGGCGGCCTGCTCACCCGCATCGATCCCCGGGTGAAGATCGCCGGCACCGTGCTGCTGCTGGCGGTGAACCTGTACCTGAGCTCCTGGGCCTTCTCGGCGGCGCTGGCGGTGGCGATGCTGCTGCTGATGACGCTGGGGCACGTGCCCTACCGCCGCCAGCTGCTGGCGGTGGCCTTCCCGGCCGGGTTCACCATCTTCGCCGTCGCCTCCCAGGCGCTCTTCAGCGGCGAGGAGGTGATCGCCTCCCTGGGGCCGGTGGCGATCCACTGGGACGGGCTGCTTGCCGGCCTGGTGATCGCGCTGCGTATCCTGGGCGGGGCCCTGGTAGTGGTGGTGCTGGGGGTGAGCACGCCGATGAACCACCTGGCGCTGGCGCTGCGCTGGTTCCGGGTGCCGCTGCTGTTCGTGGAGCTCCTGCAGCTCACCTACCGCTACCTGTTCGACATCTACGCCGAGTTCACCCGCATGCGCGAGGCCCAGCGGGTGCGGCTGGGCTGGAGCAACCGGCGGGCGGGCCTCGAGAGCAGCCGCCTGCTGGGGGGAGCGCTATTCGTCCGGGTCTACGACCGCGGGCTCAGGGCCGGCGAGGCGATGCGCTGCCGCGGCAGCGGGCCGGTGGTCGCCGGCAGCCTGGGAAGGCCCGGCCGCATCGACCTGGTGTCGGTGGCCCTGCTGGCGGAGTTCCTATTGATATTCATGAACATCTGAAGTTTTTCGTGGCAAGGCCGGAGGCGGCATTGACGGCGATGATACGCATCGAATCGGTGAGTTTCACCTATCCCGGCGGGGTGAGGGCGCTCGACGGCGTCTCCCTGGAGGTTCCCCGCGGCTGCTTCATGTCGCTGATGGGGGCCAACGGCTCGGGGAAGTCCACGCTGCTCAAGCACATCAACGGCCTGCTGCTGCCGGAGGCGGGGCGGGTGAGCGTCGCCGGCATCGCCGTGGGCAAGGACAGCTTCGAGGAAGTGAACCGGCGCGTCGGCTTCGTCTTCCAGGATCCCAACGACCAGATATTCGCGCCCACGGCAAGGGAGGACATCGGTTACGGCCCCGTCAACCTGGGCCTGCCGCCGGAGGAGGTGGAGCGGCGGGTGGAGGAAGCAGCGGCGCAGGTGGGCATCGGCGAGCTGCTGGACCGTCCCATCCATCACTTGAGCTACGGGCAGAAGAAGCGGCTTTCGATCGCCGGGGTGCTGGCGATGAAGCCGGACTGCCTGGTGCTGGACGAGCCCACCGCCAGCCTCGACCCCATGGGAGAGCACCGGCTGATGCGCATTCTCCACGGCCTCAACCGCAACGGCATGACCGTGGTGATGGCCACCCACGACGTGGACCTGGTGCCGCTCTACTCGCAGCGGGTATGCTTGTTGCGGGCCGGCCGGGTGGCGGTGGAAGGGGAGCTGAAGCAGGTTTTCGCCGACCGCGAGCTCATCGAGCGCTGCCGGTTGCGCCTGCCTCGCATCGCCTCGCTCTTCGAGCAGTTGCCGGGGATCACCGAGCTGCCGCTCACCGTGGGGATGGCGCGGCGGCGCCTGGAGCGCCTGATGGAGGAGGACGGCCCGCTGCTGGCGGCGGCACGGACGCTGCTGGAGACCGAGGGGGAAAGTCATTGAGATTCCTGGAGGCCAGGGCACGGCCGCCGGCGGCCGGCGGAAGCGGGGTGTCCCGTGACGGGTGAGAGGAAGAGGGGCCCCCGGCGCGGCTATACCACCGGCGCCTGCGTGCAGGCGGCGACGCGGGCGGCGGCGCTCACCGTGGCCACCGGCTACGTCCCCTGCGAGGCGCCCGAGGACGACAGGGTCAAGGGCGACAAGGAGACCACCGGCACGGTGGAGGTGACGCTGCCCAACGGGGAGACGGCGACCTTCTTCGTCACCATGCACAACGAGGGAGTCTGTTCCGTGGTCAAGTACGCCGGCGACGATCCCGACATCACCGCCGGCATCCAGATCTTCGTCTGCGTCTCGGCGCGGCTCGACGACCGCTTCACCGTGGACGGGGCCGAGGGGGTGGGGCGGGTGACGCTGCCCGGGCTGCCGGTGGACGTGGGCGAGGCAGCCATCAACCCGGTGCCCCGCCGCCACGTGATCGAGGAGGCGCGCCGGGTGCTCTACCGGGGGGCCGACGTCACCGTCTCCATACCGGCCGGGGAAGAGCTGGCGCCGCGGACCTTCAACCCCCGCCTGGGCATTGTCGGCGGCATCAGCGTGCTTGGCACCACCGGCAGGGTCGAGCCCTGGTCGATGGAGGCGTACCGCGAGTCGCTCTTGCCGCAGCTGGACGTGGCCCGCGCCGCCGGCGTCGAGGAGCCGGTGCTGGTCCCGGGGGCCAAGGGTGAGCGCGCGGCCCGCAAGGAGGGTTTTCCGGATATCGCCGTCATCCAGGCGGGGAACTTCATGGGCGACATGCTGGCGGCGGCGCGCGAGCGTGGTTTCCGGGCGGTGGTGCTGATGGGCCACGTCTCCAAGCTGGCGAAGCTGGCGCGCGGCGACTTCGATACCCATTCGCGCCACTCGCCCATGCCGCTGGACGTGCTGGCCGACTGCGCGGCGGCGGTGGGGATGGATCCCGACCGTGCCCGCGTGATCGAGACGCTGCCCAACTCGGGGGCGGCGGTGAGCTTCCTGCTGGAGGCGGGGGCGGAGGCGGCCCTGGACGAGGCGGCGCGCCGGGCGGCGGCCCGGGTGCGCCGGTCTTACGGGCTGTCGGCGCGGGTGCTGCTCACCGACTCGCGGGGCAGGGTGGTGGGCCGTGGCTGAGGGCAGGCTCTACATCGTCGGTACCGGCCCCGGCGGCAGGGAGTGGCTGACCCCCGCGGCGGCGGAGATCATCGGCCGCTGCCGTTTCGTCGCCGGCGCGCGGCGGCTGCTGTCGCTGGCGCCCGCGGGCGCCGAGACGCTGGCGGTGGCTTCCGACCTGGAGGCGGTCGCCGACTTCGTGGAGCGGGGGCTGGCCCGGGGGGACGTCTGCGTTCTCGCCAGCGGCGACCCCGGCTGTTTCAGCATCCTCGGCCACCTGGGCGGGCGCTTCCGCGAACAGCTGGTGGTGGTGCCCGGCATCTCCGCGGCGCAGCTCCTGGCGGCGCGGCTGGGCGTGCCGTGGCACGGCTGGCGCCTGCAGAGCCTGCACGGCCGCGGCCGGGCGGCGCCGGTGCCGCCGCGGCAGACGACGTTATACTTTTGCGACGGGGAGAACACCCCGGCGGCCCTCGCCTGCCGGCTGCTGGAACAGGGGGGCGACTGCCGGGCGACCGCGGCCGCCGACCTGGGACGGGAAGGGGAACGGCTGGTTTCCGGCAGCCTCGCCGACGTGGCGGCGGCGGACGACCTGCCCGGCAATTCCCTGTTGCTGGTGGAGCCGCGGCGGCGGGATTCGTCTCTTCCCGCGGACGCGGCGGCGCCTGGCATTCCCGACCATCTCTGGCAGCGGCGCGAGGGCATTCCTCTCACCAAGAGCGAGGTGAGGGCGGTGCTGATGGCGCGGGCGCGGCCCGCCGGCAGGAAGGTGATCTGGGACCTGGGCACCGGCACCGGCAGCTACGGGGTCGAGTGCGCGCTGCTGGAGCCGGGCGCGCAGGTGTTCGCCGTGGACAAGCGGCCGGAGGCTTGCCGGCTGGCGGCGGAGAACGCTGCCCGTTTCGGGGCTTCCCTGAGGACGCTCTGCGGCGAGGCTCCCGGCTGCCTGGGCGGGCTGCCGGCGCCGGACCTGGTGATCGTCGGCGGCAACGACGGCCGCCTGGAGGAGATCTTCGCCGCCGCGCAGGCGGCGCTGGCGCCGGGGGGCAGGCTGGTGGTGACGGCGGTGCTGGAGCGCACGCGCCGGCAGGCGCGGGAGCTGTTCGACGGCTCGGGTCTTCAGGCCCGGAAGGCGGTGCGGGTGGCGGTGGCCCGTGACGAGGGTGATGGCTGGCGGGAACAAAACCCGGTGACCATCTTCAGCGGCGACCAGCCGGCCGCCGGCGGCAACGAGGAACAATGATTGCTTCGGGGAGGAGCGGGAGTTGAACCAGGAAGAAGTAGAACAGGCAGGCAGCGGCGGGAAGCCGGCGACGGACGGCCACGGCCGGCTCTTCGGCGTGGGCGTGGGCC
>JAJRWQ010000032.1 GCA_024276735.1 Actinomycetes bacterium | reverse complement strand
CGAGCTGGCCTCGTCGATGAGGTCGATCGCCTTGTCGGGCAGGTAGCGGTCGGTGATGTAGCGGTCCGAGAGCACCGCCGCCGCCACCAGCGCCGCGTCCTGGATGCGCACGCCGTGGTGCACCTCGTAGCGCTCCTTCAGTCCGCGCAGGATGGCGATGGTGTCCTCGACGCTGGGCTCGCCCACGAAGACCGGTTGGAAGCGCCGCTCCAGGGCGGGATCCTTCTCCACGTACTTGCGGTACTCGTCCAGGGTGGTGGCGCCCACCGCCCTGAGCTCGCCGCGGGCCAGCATGGGCTTGAGCATGTTGGAGGCGTCCATGGAGCCCTCGGCGGCGCCGGCCCCCACCAGCGTGTGCATCTCGTCGATGAAGAGGATCACCTTTCCTTCCGACTCCTTGATCTCCTTGAGCACGGCCTTGAGGCGGTCCTCGAACTCGCCGCGGTACTTGGCGCCGGCCACCAGGGCGCCCACGTCGAGGGCGATCACCCGCTTGTCCTTGAGGCTCTCGGGCACGTCGCCGTCGACGATGCGCTGCGCCAGCCCTTCCACCAGCGCCGTCTTGCCCACGCCGGGGTCGCCGATGAGCACCGGGTTGTTCTTGGTGCGGCGCGAGAGCACCTGCACCACCCGGCGGATCTCGTCGTCGCGGCCGATCACCGGGTCCAGCTTGCCCCGCCGTGCCTCCTCGGTGAGGTCACGGCCGTACTGTTCCAGCGGCTGGAACTTGGCTTCCGGGTTTTGGTCGGTGACCCGCTGGCTGCCGCGCACCTCCGCCAGCGCCGCCAGCAGGCTCTCTTCCGAGACCCCGGCCTCGCCCAGGACCCGCGCCGCGCCGCCCTCGCCGCCGGCAGCCGCCAGCAGCAGGTGCTCGGTGCTCACGTAGTCGTCCTTGAGCCGGTCCGCCAGCGCCTCGGCGGCGTCCAGCAGCTGCTTGAGCGCCGCGCCGATGAAGGCCTGCTGCCCGGCGGCGCCGCTCACCTTGGGCATGGCATCGATCTCTTCCTGTATGCGCCGGGAGATCATCGCCGGGTCGGCGCCCAGCTTCTGCAGGATGGGCACCACGATGCCCTCGCTCTGCCCCAACAGCGCGAGCAGTAGGTGCTCAGGCTCGATCTGTTGCTGGCCGTTGCTCTCGGCCAGCTTCTGTGCCTGGGCGATGGCCTCCTGGGCCTTTATGGTCAACTTGTCAGGTTGCAATTCTCTTGTTCACCTCGTTTTTTTACTTTCCGGCGGCGTCACGATACCACGCCCCGCCGCCGCAGTCTATTAGACGCGCCGGCGGCGCCGGGGTTTCAATCCCGGCACTGCCGGCTAGGCGGTTGTCCTGCCGGCAACCTGCTGGCCGGACGACGAAGCGCGCCGGAGCGCGCTTCGTTCCTTCCTCTCTATACCCCGATCGCCGGGGGATGTATCACTGCCGGCCGTGGTTACGGCAACCGCGTCCCGGCACCCGTGATCACTTCTTCACCGGCGTCCCGCACTTGGAGCAGAATTCGGCTCCCTCGGAGAGACGCGCCCCGCACTTGGAGCAGAAGTTGTGTTCCTCTTCCGCCTCCTTGTCACCCTCCGGCGCCGCCGGTTCCTCGCTGGGCGGCGTCGACGGGGCCTCCGTCCCTGCTGCCGGCGGCGGTCCCGCCGGAGGCTCTGCTGCCGGCGGAGCCGCGGGTGCTTCCGGTTCCGCGGTAGGAGCCGCTTTCTCGGTCGGCGGCGGCGTCGGCGGTGCCGCGGCCGGCTCGCCGGTGCCGGGCGCCGGCGGCGTCCCCGGCGTTGGCGGCTGCGAAGCCGGGGTGCCGGTTGCCGTGCCGGCGGGCGGCGGCGTCGGTCCCGGGGGGGTGGGGCCAGGCGGCGTCGGTCCCGGCGGCGTGGTGCCGGGCGGCGGCGGCATGCCCGGGCCGCCCACCGGCGGCGGGACCGGCCGGGATCTCTTGCTGCGCCGCACCAGCATCACGATCAGCAGGATCACGCCCACGACGATGGCGATTATCACCACCAGCACCAGCACCGCTACCCAGGTGGGCGTGGTGGATACGTCCTCGCCGGCGTTGATCTTGGCCGTGCACTGCTCGATGTAGTCCTTGATGTAAGGGAAGTCGGAGTTGGCGTCTCGCACCGCTTCGAACTTCTCCTTGGCGGCGCTGTAGTGATTGTCCAGGAAGAGATCGATGCCCTCGCGGTAGGTCTTGGTGAGCTGCCCCATTTCCGGGTGCACGTTGGCCCGCTCGGTGAACTCGTTGATCACCGTGGTGGGCACCGCGAAGCCGAAGCCTTCCTTGATCTCGTATTCACCGGTCTGCTCGTTGTACTCGAAGCCGCCGAAGGTATTGATGGCGATGAACTCGCCCTTCTCGTTGAACAGCGGCCCGCCGCTGCTGCCGTGGGCGATGGCGGTGTCGGTCTGGATTACCTCCCAGCCGTCCTTCATGGTCTTGCGGCCGCTGATGGTACCCTGGGTCAGCGTCGGCGTCGCGTCCTTGGTGAGGTCGAATGCCGGGTTGAAGAGGCTGGCCCCGGGATAGCCCAGCGCCACCGCCTGCTCGCCGCCCATCACCGCGGAATCGTCACCCATGGGCACCGTGGGCAGGTCGTGGCCGCTGGCCTTGAGGATGGCCACGTCCTTGCCGGTGCCGTTCTCGATGTCGATGGGCTCGCCCACCTCCACCACCTCCACCGGCATCGCCTCGGAGACGCTCTCGTCACCGACGGAGATCAGGTAGACGCTGGACTTCGCCTCGGGATCGCTCACCGTCATCTCGTCCTGGTAGATGGAGGCGGCGGCGGCCAGGAAACGGTTCTCGTACTCCTGGTTGAGGTCGATTCCCAGCGCCTCCTCGAAGGCGTTGAGGTCCTCGGTGAGATACTCGGCGGCTGCCTCCTCGGCCATCGCCTGCTGCAGCTCGGTACCGGAGGACTTGACCACGTGGGCGTTGGTGACGATGTAGCCGTCGTCGGTGACGATGATACCGGAGCCGTAGCCGGTGGTCTCCATCTGCTTGACGCGGTTGCTGGGAGCTGCCACCAGGTAGAGTTGCGGATTTTTCACCAGCTCGGCGATCGCCAGGGTGGCGATTTCCTCGTCGGTGGTGGCATCGGTGATCGTTCCCTGGGCGACCAGTCCCAGCAGGTAGTTCACCAGCGCCTGTTCGTCCAGGGTGAGCTCGGGAACGGTGACGTTGGCGGTCCACACGGTTTCCACCAGCACGGTGCCCGGCTTGTTGTATTCGCCGATCTTGGTGGGTGAGAGCGTCTGGTCCGCCTGCGTGCCGCAGCCGCTCACCAGCATCAGCGGCACCAGCGCCAGCAGGACGACCGGAATCAGAAACTTCAGAATAGCCCTGGGCATGTGCAGCCTCCCGTTCCCGTGTTTTGACCTTCTGCCCGGCGGACCGCCCGCCGGCGCCTCGAACCTGCCGGTAGCCCGCCCGTACGGCAATAATTCCCCGGCGGCGGCAACCATCAAACCCGCCCGGGCCGGCATTGCTGTCCTTCCCGCCCGCGGTGCGCCGCCGGGCCCGCCCGTGCAGGTATTGCTTGGGAAAAGTATTTGACGACCAGCGGTGAAAACCTGCAAGCCGCCGGCCCCCGGGAACGGGGACCGGCATGGCCGCGAGATGCCGCTGCTGCCTCGCCGGCGCCCCCTTTCGTCAGTACCTGAGGCGGGCGGCGATGCCCCCGGCTTCCCCGATGGCGGCGTGCCGGGGATCGACCCGGAACACGACCGCTGCCTGGCGCACGGCGGACTCCCGGGCCTCGGCCACGATGTCCTCCGCGGCCTCGGTCTGCTGCCCGCAGGTGGGGCATTCCTCCCGGGTGGCGGACAGCGTGCCACAGGTGGTGCAGCGGCGTCCCGGCCGGGAGAAGCCCGCGGCGACGATCAGCTCGCCGACGCGGCGCTGGTTGAGCGCGGTCAGCACGTCGTCCAGCCCGCCGGCCGCGTTTCTGCCGGCCGCCAGCTCGGCGGCCAGGGAGGCGAGCAGCGTTTCCCTGCCGCGCTGCTGCAGGGACTCCTCCAGCTCGGAAACCTGGGCGAGGATCTCGCGCTCGGCAGCGTTGGCGTCGATGGTGAAGCGGCCGACGATGCGCTCGCGCAGGTAGGGGTGCAGCACCCGGTTCAGCTCCGGGGCCAGCTCTTCCGGCACGCCCAGCACCAGGCCGTCGAAGCGCTCGCGCTTGAAGAGGTCCAGCACGGCGTCGGCGGCGCGCTTAAGGTGGCCCCGCACTTCCAGGTCGTGCCAGCGTTGCAGCTTCGACTGCTCCCAGCCGCCCTGGTCGTGGTGCCCGGGCACCTTGTCCAGGACCTGCGAGTACTCCTCGATGTCGCCGGCGAAGGTGCGAAAGACCCGCGCCCGCTCCTTGTTGGTGACCAGCACGCAGAGATTGCGGTGGCGCCCGATCAGCTCCGCCAGCGGCGCCACCCGGGGGAGGGTATCGACGAAGATCACGTTCGCCGGCGGCACCCCCAGCGGCAGCACCCGCCAGAAGTCTTCGCTGCGGCAGGAAAAGAGCGCCAGGCCGCGGGCGCCGTTGCGCCGGAAGTCGATGCTGATGAAACGCCGGATCTCCTCCAGCTCTGCCGACAGCAGTGCCGCTTCCTCTCTGTCGGTCACCGAGTCCTCGATGTAGTGGGCGGCCCGGCGCAGCAGCGATTTCAGCTCGGCCTCGTACTCGGTACGGCCGGGGAAACGGGCGCCATCGACGTCCAGGTAGAGGCTGATTACCTTGCGCCCGGGAACGCCGTCGTAGTCCAGCAGCTCGTCAAGGGTGGAACGGGCCAGCATGACTCATCACCTCGCAATCGTCGTGCGGCAGGATCGGCGCGGGCCCGGGCAGCGGGCCGGTGGGGCACGACGCCGTTCCCATGTCTCCGACAGGCGGCGGGCGCCGCCTGCAAAGGTACGGGATACAAGATGATTACCCGCCGCGGGATTTTTCTATCAGCGGGTTGGCAGTGGCAGGAACTCCGGCGCCGGCGCGGCGCCTGGTGCGGGCCTCAGTCGGCGGCGGCGTCCCCGGAGACGCCCTCCAGCCGCAGCAGCTCGTTGAGGGCGGCGAGGCCCACCTCCAGCTGTTCCCGGCTGGGTCTGGCGGTGGTGGCGGCGCGCTGCACCTCGCTGCCGGCGGCGGTAAACGCCCGGGCGACGGGGCTGTCCGGGTTTCGCGCCGCCCAGAGGATGAGCTCCACCGCCCCGGACAGGCTCAGGAAGCTCACGCCCAGCCTGGCGGCATGGCTGTATCTCCCCAGTGCCCGGCGGGCGGCCGCGTTGCCCAGGGTCATCATCACCAGGGCCGGGGCGAGGACATTGGTGCCGCAGCGCGGATGCTCGGGCCGGGCGGCAGCAGCGCCGTCGCCGGCATCCCCTTTCTCGTAAGCGTTGATGGACATGTGCTCGGCGGCATGGTAGCGGCTGGCCTGGGAGCGGCGCAGCGCCACCAGCGACGGCAGCACCGCCAGCGCCGAGGCCAGCGCCTCCTCCAGCAGCGGCGGCAGCCGCCGCTTGGGGTTCCTGAGCACGAAGCCGCCAGCGACGCCGGCGATGGTGGACACCAGCACGGCGGGGGAGTCCAGCGGCAGCGGCAGCCGGCCGCCGTGGGCATGGACACGGGGGAGCAGGGCCGCGGTCTCCGCCAGGTTCACCAGGCTGCGCACCAGCGGCAGCCGTTTCAGCGACGAGCTCCGCTTCAGGCCCGCCTTGCGTCCCGAGGCCGTGCGTATGTTGCCCTTCTCGTCGCGGACGGCCATGGCCCAGTAGCGGTCGCTGTGGAAGAGAACACCGTTCTCCATGGCCATGCCGCCGATGCGGATGCGCGGTTGCGGTTCGCGCCGGCTTTCCTTTTCCCGTTCTTTCGCCATGGACGGTTCACTCCTCTCGCTTTTCGCCGGCGCCCCCGGTGCCCCGGCGGGCGCGCGGCTTGGCAGGGTATCCTCGGGATCCGGCCGCCGCCTCCCGCGGAGCCGCCGCCCGGGGCGCCAGGTGCCACACCCGTATATAATATGCGCATGGCTGGCGATGATCGAACCGAATCCCTCAGGGACGAGGCCCTGCGCCTGCACCGCCGCTGGCGGGGCAAGCTCTCGATAGAGAGCCGGGCTCCCGTGGGCGACGAGCACGCGCTGGCGATCGCTTACACGCCCGGCGTGGCCGAGCCCTGCCGGGAGATCGCCCGCGACCCCTCCCTGCTCGATACCTACACCGGCCGCTGGAACACCGTGGCCGTGGTCACCGACGGCTCGGCCGTGCTGGGCCTGGGAGATATCGGCGCCCGCGCGGCGCTGCCGGTGATGGAGGGCAAGGCGGTGCTCTTCAAGGTGTTCGGTGCCGTGGATGCCTTTCCTCTCTGCGTCGAGAGCCGCGACGTGGACGAGATCGTGCGCACGGTGAAGCTGCTGGAGCCGGGCTTCGGGGGAATCAACCTGGAAGACATCGCCGCCCCCGCCTGCTTCGAGATCGAGCGGCGGCTGATGGAAGAGTGTGACATCCCCGTCTTTCACGACGACCAGCACGGTACGGCGGTCGTGGTGCTGGCGGCGGCCATCAACGCCTGCCGCCTCACCGGGCGCAGCCTGGAGGAGACCAGGGTGGTGATCAACGGCGCCGGCGCCGCGGGGGTGGCCATCGCCGGCATGCTGCGCTCCCGGGGAACCCGCGACATCACCGTCTGCGACAGCAGCGGCATCATCGGCGACCATCGCCGGGACCTCGGCCCCGTCAAGCGCGAGCTGGCATCCTGGACCAACCCTGCCGGCCGCACCGGCGGGCTGGCGGAGGCGCTCGCCGGGGCGGACATGTTCATCGGCGTTTCGGTGAAGGGCGCCCTGTCGCCGGAGATGGTGGCCTCCATGAGCGAGGGGCCGATCGTCTTCGCCATGGCCAATCCCGACCCGGAGATCCTGCCGGACCCGGCGCGCGAGGCGGGTGCCGCCGTGGTGGCCACCGGCCGCAGCGATTTCCCCAACCAAGTGAACAACGTGCTCGGCTTCCCCGGCATCTTCCGGGGCGCCCTCGACGTGCGCGCGGCGGCGATCAACGAGGAGATGAAGGCGGCCGCGGCGGCGGCGCTGGCGGACCTGGTGGCCGACGAGCTGGAGCCGGAATACATCCTGCCCCGCGCCTTCGACCTGCGGGTGGCGCCGGCGGTGGCGGCGGCGGTGGCCGGGGCCGCGGCGGCCAGCGGCGTGGCCCGTGATCCCCGGGAGCCGGAGGAAGTGGCGGCGGCGGCCCGCGAGATGCTGGCAGCGGACGCATGAAGCCTGCCGACGGCCGCCGCCGGCAGGGCAAGAACGAGGAGGCTGGCTGCATGAGAGAAGTGGCAGCGGAGCAGATCACCGCCCTGGTAGCCGATCTCTACCAGCAGGCCAACTTCCGCCTCCCGGACGACGTGCTGGCGGCCATCCGGTCGGCCGCCGGCAGCGAGGAGTCCGAGCTGGGCCGCCAGGTGCTGTCGCTGCTGCTGGAGAACGCGGACGTGGCTGCCAGTGAGCGCCTGCCTCTCTGCCAGGACACCGGCAGCGCCGTGGTTTTCGTGGAGCTGGGAGAGGAAGTGATCGTCAGCGGCGGCTCCCTGGCCGCCGCGGTGGACGCGGGCGTGGCCCGCGCCCGCGAGGAAGGTTGCCTGAGAGCATCAGTGGTATCCTCCCCCTGCTTCGAGCGGCGCAACACCGGCGACAACACGCCGGCGGTTTTGCACGTGGAGACGGTTGCCGGAGACGGCGTCACGGTCACGGTGATGCCCAAGGGCGGCGGCAGCGAGAATGCCGGGGCGACGGCAATGCTCAAGCCCGCCGACGGCGCCGCGGGAGTGGCGCGTTTCGTCGTGGATACCGTCGGACGCACCGGCGCCGGCGCCTGTCCGCCGCTCTTCCTGGGCGTCGGTATCGGCGGCACCCTGGACCGGGCGGTGCTGCTGGCCAAGAAGGCGCTGCTCAGGCCCGTGGGGCAGCCCGCGGCCGACGCCCGCCTGGCGGCGCTGGAAGCCGAGATTCTCGAGCGGGTGAACGGCCTGGGCATCGGTCCCGCCGGGCTGGGCGGAACGGTCACCTGCCTGGGCGTCGCCGTGGAGGAGTTTCCCTGCCACATCGCTTCCCTGCCGGTGGCGCTGAACGTCCAGTGCAACGCCGCCCGCCGGGCCTCCGGGAGGATTTAGTGCCGAAGACCCTGACACCACCACTCTCCAGGGACGACGTCGCCGGGCTGCGCGCCGGCGAGCAGGTGCTGGTGACGGGCACCGTCTACACCGCCCGCGATGCCGCCCACCGCCGCCTGCTGGACCTGGTGGGGGAGGGAGGGGAGCCGCCGTTCGATCTCGAGGGCGCCGTTATCTACTATACCGGGCCCACGCCCGCCTGCCACGGCCGCCCGGTGGGGGCCGCGGGACCCACCACCAGCTCCCGCATGGATCGTTTCACCCCCGACCTGCTGGCAAGGGGGGTGCGGGCGATGATCGGCAAGGGGGACCGCGGCGACGAGGTGGCGCGGGCGCTGGCGGAGCATGGCGCCGTCTACCTGGCGGCGGTGGGGGGTGCAGGGGCCCTGCTGGGCAAGTGCATCGTTGCCGCCGAGGTGGTCGCCTATCCCGAGCTGGGGCCCGAGGCGATCCACCGCTTCGAAGTGAGGGAGCTGCCGGCCGTGGTGGCGATCGATGCCCGCGGGGGCAACATCTATGCCGAGGGCCGGGAGCGCTTTCGCCGCCGTTGAGGCCTGCCCCGTGGCGTTTCCCGCCGCCACCGGCTTCTTTTCAACTGGAAAAAGTCGATTTTCTTAGTATACTTTGAATAGCAGGCTCGTTGATTAGCAGGCTTTTCCTAGAGCAGCCGGCTGCCGCGGGAGCGGAGGCACGGGTAGGACGGTTGCCGAGGCAACGGCGATTGCCGAGACGAAGGCGGACGAGCAATGGCGAAGGAAAAAGTCCTGGTTGTGGACGATGACCCCGACACCCTTCAGCATACCAGGGAGAGTCTGGTGGAGGCGGACTTCGAGGTGGTCACCGCCGTTGACGGGGGCGCGGCGCGGCAGATAGCCAGCGACGAGCAGCCGGACGTGGTGGTGCTGGCGGCGGAGATGGCAACCGTCGGCGGCCGCGAGGTGCTCAAGGAATTCAAGGGCGACGCCTCCCTGAGACACATCCCCGTGATCATGATCGCCGAAGCTCCCCCGGTGGACGAAGTCGTTGCCGGGCTGGAGCAGGGCGCCCATGATTTCGTCAGCCGGCCCTGCTCCGGCAGGGAGCTGGCCGCCCGCGTGAGCGCCGCCGTGCGGATCAAGCTGGCCGCCGACCGCCTGCGCGCCCGCAACGCCCGCCTGGAATCGCTGGCCAAGCACGTACAGGCGGCGGTGCAGCACTTCGAGCAGCCGCGCCGGAAGGTGCCCGGCGCCGAGGACGGCGGCGAGCGCAAGGAAGTGGTGAAGCTCACCCGCCGCGAGCTGGAGATCCTGCAGCTGCTGGCCCAGGGCCTCAGCAACGACGTCATCTCGCGCCAGCTCTTCATCAGCCCCACCACCACCCGCAATCACATCCAGAACATCCTGGGCAAGCTGGGAGTGCACAGCAAGCTGGAGGCGGTGGCCTACGCGGTGCGCGCCGGATATGTCGACTTCATCGGCTGAAGGGTTGACGATCGATACGTTTTCCCCCTAATAAAGCAGGAAAAACCGTCAATGATAATTATTTTGCACTATGCAATTGAACAATTTTCATTATAGACGGGCGCTCAAAGAGAGATTATCATACTAGCTAATATAACTATCTTCTCATGAGTTGGGCGATTCGCCCCCCTTGGAAGGCCCCGATGTATGTCGGGGCTTTCTCCTTTCCAGGGACTTCTCCGGCCCCAAAACGTCCCACTATTCCATCGACGGCCCGGTAACGGGAGCGAATCGGAGGGAGAGCGGTGAAGGTGCCGATGGCGGTGGCTCGTTGCAACCAGGCGCAGGCAGCAATTGGTTTCCGGACCGGTGAAGGGCAGCCAGCCAAGACGAAGAATCGGCGTGGCAGGTAGGAGACCACGCCGATTCTACTAGTTGACGTTCACTCCAAAAACGGAGTTGACCGAACGCCAATCCTCTTTTTTGGTGCCCCCCCGGGCCCTGACTCCACCGGAGAAAAAACTCTTTTCTACTGCAAAAGGTTAACGAACCCCGCTGGATAAAAAAAGAGGAAGAAAAGGCCTGATTTGGGGCAAACAAGGCCAGATTTTGGGCAACGGTTGCCACCGCGGGGCGGCGTCCAGGGGTCAGGAGAAGAAGCCCTCGCTCACTGCCTTGGCCGCGGCCTCGGCGCGGTTTCTCACCGACAGCTTGTCGAAAATTGAGGTGTTGGTGCGCCGCACCGCCCGGGAGCTGATGTAGAGCTTGGCGGCGATCTCGTCGTTGGTGGCGCCGTTGGTGATCAGCCGCAGGATCTCCCATTCGCGCTCGGTGAGGCCGTACGGCAGGTCGTGGCGGGTTACCGCTCTCAGCCGGCGCCAGAGCGCCGCCTCCAGCTTGGGCTTCAGCGGCGGCCGGCCGCCGGCCATCACCGTCCTCAGGGCCGAGGCGATCTCGCCCACGTCGCTGTCCTTAACCAGGTAGGCATGGGCGCCGGCCTCGTTGGCGCGGAAGACGTTTTCCGGGTTGTCGGAGTAGGTGAGCACCACGATCTTGCAGCCGGGCTGCTTGCCGGCGGCGTATCTCACCAGCTCCAGGCCGTCGTTGATCTCGGGCAGGTTGAGATCGGTGAGGATCAGGTCGAAGTCGCCGGCATCGATGAGGCGCCGGGCTTCCTCGGAGCCGGCGGCGGTGGCGCGGATCTCGATGTCCTCGAACTGTCCCAGGCCCGCCTCCAGCCCCTCGAGGACCACCGGGTGGTCGTCCACGATGAGCAGGCCGATGGCGCTATCATCTCTGGTATTACCGTTCAAGCAGCGTTGCCTCCTTTCCCGGGCGCCGGTGCCCGTTTTGCTCAGGCGGCGTCCGAAAGGGCGGCCTGCATTTCCTCGTCGTCCAGTGACCTGATGATCGCCCGCAGGCGCACCTTGAGGTCGGTGGAACGGCCTTCCAGCCTGGCCACCGCCTCTGCTTCCAGCGGTTTTTGTTCCCGGCCGGCGCTGGTGAGGGCGGCGATGTCGTTACCCAGCTGGCTCACCAGCGCGTGCAGCTGGCGGTGCGTGCGGGCGCACATCTGCTCGCGCTGGCGGCTGAGCACCCTGCGGATCGCCTGCTGCTGCAGCGCCTCCAGGTTCTTCACGAACTCGCCCGCCAGCCCGGACGAGAAGCCGAGAATGAGAAAGATCGTGGTGTGCTGCAGCGGCTCCTCGATGTGGTGGCCGGGCAGGATACCGGCGGTGGCCGGTGGCGCCAGGGCGAAGGCGGCGATGATGCCGGCGTTGAGAAACAGCGTCATCAGGGTGTTCTCCACCACGTTCAGGAAGAGGCCGTTCATGATCACCGCCACTCCCACGTAGAGGGCGAAGAAGAAGGGATAACCGACCTGGAGGCTGATGTATACCAGGGCCGCCAGCCCCACCTGTTCCAGTGCCAGCAGCCAGGGCACGCGGTTCAGCAGGTGGTAGAGGGGCTCGCGGAAGAAGACGTAGGCGAGGCAGTCGGCGCAGAGGAGCGCGGCGACCACCAGGATCGCTGCATTCAGCTCGCGGCTGCCGGTGAGCATCAGCAGCTGCAGCAGGGTCCAGCCCAGCATGCACAGGCGCAGCCGCACCAGGAAGGTATAGAGGCCGCCGCTGCAGCGGCCGGGATCGCTGTCCAGCATGCGGCTGATGACGCCGCTGCCGCCGCCGGTGTTGAGCTTGAGGGTGATGGTGGTGCCGGCGCCGGGGCGGCTCTGGACGTCGATGTCGGCGCGAATCAGCTCCGCCCGTTCCTGCATGCCGGTGATGCCCACCCCTCCCTCCTTGCGCCGGGCTTCCAGCCGCTCGCTGTCGAAACCCTTTCCCTGGTCGGAGACGGTGAGCTGCAGCTGCCGCCCCCGCTTCTTCAGCTCCACGAATACCTCTTCCACGCCGGCATGACGGGAGGCGTTCCCCACGGACTCGCGGACGATGGAGAGCACCTCGCGCTGCAACTCGGGGCTCATGCAGACGCCGGCGGGGGTCTGCAGGCGTACGTGCAGCCCGGTTTCCTCCTCCAGCTCCCCGCACAAACGCTCCAGGGACAGGCAGAGGTTTTCATCCAGGTCCTCGTCCATGCCGCTGATCAGCTGCTTGAGCACCGCGGTGGCGCGCTCGTAGCCGCGGGTGAGAAATTCCAGGGAGCGTTTTGCTTCGTCGCCGCGGGGCAGGCGGGCCAGGCTCTGGATCTTGAAGTGCAGGCCGCAGAGGGTATTGCCCAGGTCGTCGTGCAGGCGCCGGCGGTAACTGCGGCGCTGTTCTTCGAGCAGGGTGTCCAGCTCCAGCGAGGATACCCGCTCCAGTACCGCCGAGAAGCCCACGAATCCCAGTCCCCAGAAGTAGTAGAGCACGAAGTTGCCCATTTCTTCCACGTGGGTGACCAGCTCCTGCGGCGGCAGGCCGATGGCGGCCTGGGCGCCCACGAAGGCCAGGCTCAGGAATACCGTGGCGGGCGCGGCGATGCGGAAATCGGTGGTGGGCCGCGAGAGCAGGCTGGAGAAGGAGTAAAAGGACATCACGAACAGGAGCTTGGAATCGGGGGCCAGGAACATCAGGGCGCTGCAGGCGAAGAGGTCGGCGACGTAGAGGGCCATGGTGCCGCCCACGCGGGTGCGCATGGCCACCCAGGCGTACAAGATGGTGTAGGCGCCGGCGATCGCCAGCAGCACGAAAGCATAGGGCAGGGAAGCGAACTGGTCGGGACAGAATATGGCCGTCTCCGGGATCTGCAGCAGGATGGTCGCCCGCCAGAAGACCACCCACCACTGCACCTTCATCAGGCGCTTGTGGTAGCCTTCGCGGCTCACCAGCGAGGGGTTCTTCAGGGAAGCACGGATGCGGGCCAGCAGCCCCAGCCGCGGCTCCACGGTACCGGTGCCTAAACCGGGGCCGGGGTCTCCATAGCCGACGTTGCTGCTCAATCCCGCCTCCCTTCGCCCGCCGGCTGCCGCCCGCGAATGGGGTGGCAGGCGTGCCGGAAGAATTTCTCCCGCGGCCATTGGCCGAAGGAAAGTAAAAAATAGTAAATCAATGATAATAATAGGTACGCTTGGACGTCAACAGGAGTTGGGCCCGAGGAAGGGTTGGCACGGGCATTGCTGCGGCGCGGGGATCCCCCGAAAGAAGCCGCCGGTGCCGCGTGGTTACCGGGGAGGAGACCCCGGGCACGGCGGACGGGAAGAGACACGGATCGCCGGCGGTGGAAAGAATCCACGGGAAGAGACACGGGCCGGCTGGTTGATTCAAGGGAAGCAGGTTGGCGGGGATTCGTCCCGGCTGGTGGAGGATACCGGATTCGAACCGGTGACCTCCTGCGTGCAAAGCAGGTGCTCTCCCAGCTGAGCTAATCCCCCGTTTCGTTGGCAGGTGCCCCGGTGCCGCCGGTTGCGGCGCCGGCCTGCCGAGGAATGCCGCCGTTGCCCGGCGCCGTCTTGGTGGAGGATACCGGACTCGAACCGGTGACCTCTTGCATGCGAAGCAAGCGCTCTCCCAGCTGAGCTAATCCCCCGTGTCGATCGGTGCCCGCCGTGGCCGCCTGGCGCTGCCTGCCGCGGGCGGCGGTGCCGCCGGACTGGTGGTGGGCGATACTGGATTCGAACCAGTGACCTCCGCCATGTGAGGACGGCGCTCTAACCAGCTACGCTAATCGCCCGGAACCGCTTCCATATTGGAGGCAGCCCGCGGCGGCAAGGCAAGAAGGCCCGTACCCGCGTGTGCGGGGCACGGCCCGGCAAGCCGTGGCCTTTTATGCTATCATTTCTTGGCCCAGGCGATACCGGTGGCACTGGCGAAACACCGAAGACCGAGGATTGCGACGATGAAAAAGGACATCCACCCCGAGTACATGGAAACGAAGGTCCGCTGCTCCTGCGGCGAGGAGTTCACCACCCGTTCCACGCGTCCCGAGCTGACGGTGGAAATATGTTCCAAGTGCCATCCCTTCTATACCGGCAAGCGCAAGCTGGTGGACAGCGGCGGCCGCGTGGAGCGCTTCAACCGCAAGTACGCCAGAAACAAGTAGTCATAATGCCGGTTCGGCCGGTGACCCAGACGCAAAAGGTAACCCTTCTCTCCCATACGCCCGATCCCGAGCGGGTGGTCGCCGCCGCCGCCAGGCTTTGTTACTCTTCCTCGACCGCCGCTGCCCTCAGGGAGGAGATGGGGCGGGACGAGATCGAGCGGCTGATCGGCATCCTGGTGGAATCCGGGCACCTGAGCGCCCTGGAGCACGCCTCCTTCACCTTCGGCATCGACGGCATCTCGCGGGCCTGCTCACACCAGCTGGTGCGGCACCGGCTCGCCTCTTACAGCCAGCAGTCCCAGCGCTACGTGCGCTTTGGCGACGGCAGCGGCTTCGTGGTGCCGCCCAAGATCGCCGCCGACCCCGAGGCGCGGGCGGTATTCGAAGAGGCGATGTCCCACGCCCGCCGGGCCTACGATCGCCTGGTGGCCCTGGGCGAGGAAAAGGGCCTGGAACGGGAGGCGGTGCAGGAGGACGCCCGCTTCGTGCTGCCCAACGCCGCCGAGACCCGCATCGTCGTCACCATGAACACCCGCGAGCTCAGGCACTTCTTCCGCATCCGCTGTTGCCGCCGCGCCCAGTGGGAGATCAACCGCCTCGCCTGGCGTATGCGCCGCCTGGTGCTGGACGTGGCGCCGCTGCTCTTCGCCGGCTCGGGACCGGACTGCCTCCACGGCAAGTGCCGCGAGGGCAAGCACATGTTCTGCGGCAAGGTCTACCAGCAGGACGAAGTGGACGAGCTGGAAGCGGAGTGGTCCTCCGAGCCGTGAGCGGTTCCCGGCAGCCGGCGGCCGCGGTTGGCGGGCAGGCGGTCATCGAGGGCGTGATGATGCGCGGCAAGCGGCATTGGTCGCTGGCGGTGCGTCGCCCCGACGGGGACATCAGCCTGCACACCGAGCCCCTGGAGCCACTGGCCGATCGCTACCATTTTCTCAAGTGGCCGCTGCTCAGGGGGGTGATCGCCCTCTGGGAGGCGATGGCCCTGGGCATCAGGGCGCTCACCATGTCCGCCAACGAGGCCATGGAGGGAGAGGAGCAGGAGGAGATCTCCCGCCGGGAGATGCTGGTGAGCCTGGTGCTGGGCGTGGTGGTGGCGGTGGGCCTGTTCGTGGTGCTGCCGTTGCTGGTGGCCGGGCACTTCCGTGATCTCTTTCCCAACTCCACCGTCTTCGTGCTGGCGGAGGGCCTCTTGCGGATCGCCATCCTGGTGCTCTACATACTGGCCGTCTCCCGCATTCCCAGCCTGCGCCGGGTCTTCGAGTACCACGGCGCCGAGCACAAGACCATCCACGCCCTGGAGGCGGGGCTGAAGCTGGAGGTGGAGGAGGTGCAGCGGTTCTCGCCCATCCATCCCCGTTGCGGTACCAGCTTCCTGCTGGTAGTGATGGTGCTGGCGATCCTGGTCTTCTCGCTGGTGGGTATACCCGGCGTTTGGTGGCTGATCGCCTCCCGCCTGCTGGGCATCCCCCTGATCATCGGCCTCTCCTACGAGGTGATAAAATATGCAGGTAAGCACAAGCACAGCCTGGCAATGAGGATCGTCATGTACCCGGGCATGCTGCTGCAGCGGCTCACCACCCGCGAACCGGACGCCTCCCAGATCGAGGTGGCCATCAGGGCCCTGGAAGGGGTGGCGGCGCTGGAGCCGGTGGAGGTGGACGCCAGCGGCGAGGGCGACGTGGAAGTGATGGCCTGAGATGATCGAGAAGCTGATAGACGAGATAGAAGAGAAGTACCAGCAGCTCAACCAGGACCTGAGCGATCCCCAGGCACTGGCGGACCGCCAGCGGTACGCGGAGCTGGCCCGCGCCCACGCCCGCCTGAAGCCGGCTTACGAGCTGGTGGAGCAATACCGCGAGGCGCAGGCCAGCGTCGCCGAGGCCGAGGAGCTGCTCGCCGGCGGCGAGCAGGAAGCGGAGATGCGTGACTTCCTGCACGAGGAGATCCGCAACGGCCGGGAAGCGATGGAGCGGCTGGAGGGCGAGATCCGCGCTGCCATGCTGGAGCCGGACCCCAACGACGAGAAGGACGTCATCCTGGAGATCCGCGCCGGCGCCGGCGGCGACGAGGCCTCGCTCTTTGCCGCCGAGCTGTTGCGCATGTATACCAAGCACGCGGAGAAGAAGCGCTTCAAGGTGGAGGTGCTCTCCAGCAGCCCCACGGAGATGGGCGGCTTCAAGGAAGTGATCTGCGAGATCAGCGGCAAGGGCGCCTACAGCGTCTTCAAGTACGAGAGCGGCGTCCACCGGGTGCAGCGCATCCCCGTCACCGAGTCCGGCGGCCGCATCCATACCTCCACGGCCACGGTGGCGGTGCTGCCGGAGGCGGAGGAGGTGGAGGTGGAGATCGACCCCGCCGACGTGCGGGTGGACATCTACCGCTCCAGCGGCCCCGGCGGCCAGTCGGTGAACACCACCGACTCGGCGGTGCGGCTCACCCACGAGCCCACCGGCCTGGTGGTGCAGTGCCAGGACGAGAAGTCGCAGCTGCAGAACAAGGAACGGGCGATGAAGATCCTCCGCGCCCGCCTCTACGAGAAGATGCTGGAAGAGCAGCAGCGGGAGCTGGCCGACCGCCGCCGTTCCCAGGTGGGCACCGGCGACCGCAGCCAGAAGGTGCGTACCTACAATTTCCCCCAGGGACGGGTTACCGACCACCGGGTCAACCTCACCCTGCACAAGCTGGAGGACGTGCTCCAGGGCGATATCGAGGAGTTCACCGAGGCGCTGGCCGCCCGTGACCGGGCGGAACAGCTCAAGGCCGCCGAGGTTTGAGCGCCAACGGCCGGGGAGGACCAGTGGGGGCGGAAACGAAGAAGCGGGCGGCGCCCACCCTCAGGGAGATCCTGGCCAAGTCCACGTCCTACCTGGAAGACAAGGGCTCACCCACCGCCCGCCTCGACGCGGAGCTCCTGCTGTCGGAAGCGCTGGGCATCGACCGGGTGCAGCTCTACGTGAACTTCGACCAGCCGCTGGTGAAGGAGGAACTGGACCGCTGCCGGGAGCTGGTGCGCCGGCGCGGCCGCGGCGAGCCGGTGGCCTACATCCTGGGGCGGGCCTGGTTTCGCGACCTGGAGCTGGAAGTGGATCCCTCGGTGCTGGTGCCCCGCCCGGAGACCGAGCTGCTGGTGGAGGCGGCGCTCTCCTTCCTGGAGAGCCGCTCGTGGCAGCAGCCGCCGGCGGTGCTGGAGCTGGGCACCGGCAGCGGCGCCGTGGCCCTGGCCGTGGCCGCGGCCTACCCCGCCGCTGCGGTGACCGCCACCGATGTCAGCCGGGAGGCGCTGGCGCTGGCGGAGCGCAACGCCCGCCGGGCGGGGGTCGGTGGCCGGGTGCGCCTGGTGGAATCGGACCTTTTCGCCGCCCTGGACCCGGGCGCGCCTTTCGACGCCGTGCTTGCCAACCCGCCCTACATCGCCGACCACGAGTGGCAGGAGCTGCCCGGCGACGTGCGCCGCTACGAGCCCGCCGTGGCCCTGCGGGGCGGCGCCGACGGGCTCGACTGCTACCGGCGGCTGGTGCCGGCGGCGCCCCGCTACCTGCGGCCGGGCGGGCTGCTGGCGCTGGAGATCGGCTGGCGCCAGGGCGACGCGGTACGCGGGCTGCTACGGGAGACGGGTGCTTTCTCCGGGATAGAGGTGCGCCCTGACCTGGCCGGGCACCCGCGGCTGGTGACGGCGGTGAAAGGGTAGGGGGAAGCCGTGGCCCGCATCCTGGAGCCGGCAAGGATCACCGGTGACGACCGCCGCCGGGCGGCGGCGGCACTGGCGGCAGGAGAGCTGCTCTGCCTGCCCACCGATACCGTCTACGGCATCGCCTGCCTGCCCGGTAGCCGGCGCGGCCGTGAGCGCATCTACCGGCTCAAGGGACGCGCTCCCGGCAAGCCGCTGGCGCTGGTCTTTACCGATCTCGACCAACTGCGGGAGCGCTTGCCGTCGTTGCCGCCCAAGGTGGCGGCGGTACTGCCGCGGCTGCTGCCGGGGCCGGTGACCGCCGTGCTTCCCGTCGCCGGCGGGGATGCCGCCGAACTGGGAGCCGCCGGCGCCGCCACCCTGGGAGTGAGGGTGGTCCCTCCCGCCCTCGCCGACTGCTACCAGGGCCTGCCGCTGCCACTGGCGCTCACCAGCGCCAACCGCTCCGGCGAGCCGGAGCCGGTGTCGCTGGACTCGGTGGCGCCCGCCATCCTGGATGCCTGCCACCTGGCCGTGGATGCGGGGCCCTGCGAGGTGGGGCGCCCCTCCACCGTGGTCGACCTTTCGCCGCTCGCCGCCGGCGGCCCGCCGGCGGTGCTGCGCGAGGGCGCCCTCGGCGAGGATGAGCTGTCGTCCCTGCTGGCTGCCGGCAGCCCGCGGGAGAGGGGGGAGACGGCATGAGCAGGGAAAACAGGAAGCGCACGCTACTCTTCGTCTGTACCGGCAACATCTGCCGCAGCCCCTTGGCCGAGGTGCTGCTCAGGGATTACCTCGAGCGGCGGGGCCTGCAGGAGCGCTTCCGGGTCGGCTCGGCCGGCACCTACGCGCTCTTCGGCAATCCCGCCACCAGGGAGGCGCAGCGCGCCGCCTTGAGCCGCGGGCTCGACCTCTCGGCGCACCGGGCGCGCGAGGTGAGCCGCTCGCTGATGCAGGAGGCGGATTTCGTGCTGGGGATGACGCGGGCCCACTGCCTGGAACTGCGGCGGGAGTTTCCCGACTGTAAAAATAAGATATACTTGGCCCTGTCGTTTCCGCGGCGGTTTTCGGCCGCGGAGCGGGAAGGCATCGACGTGCCCGACCCCATGGGGCTTTCCGAGGAATACTATGCGGAAGTGCTGGCGATGCTGGAGCCGGCGCTCCCCCGGATAGTGGCAGGAATGCTGGAGGAGGAACAGTGAAAATCGCTCTCGCCGCCGATCACGCCGGCTTCGAACTCAAGCGTGCCGTCATCGAGAGGCTCGAGGCGGCAGGACACCAGGTACTGGACCTGGGCACCGATTCCGACCAGAGCGTCGACTACCCCGAGTACGCCGTCCGCGCGGCCCGGCTGGTGGCGGCGGGAGAGGCCGACCGGGGAGTGCTCTTCTGCGGCACCGGCCTCGGCATGTGTATCACTGCCAACAAGGTCGCCGGCATCCGCGCCGTGGGCCCCTGTGACGTCTACCAGGCGGAGATGAGCCGCCGGCACAACGACGCCAACGTCCTCTGCCTGGGTCAGCGGGTGCTGGCAGAGGATACGGTATTCGACATTCTCGACGTCTGGCTGGAGACGCCCTTCGACGGCGGCCGCCACCAGCGGCGCCTGGGCGCCATTGCGGAACTGGAGGAGAATTGGCAGACGGCGGAGTAGAGCCGAGGACGCAGGCGGAGTTCCGCCAGCCGCTGGCGGAAGCCGATCCCGACCTGCAGGCGATGATCGCCCGCGAGCTGGAGCGCCAGCGCCACACGGTGGAGCTGATCGCTTCCGAGAACTTCACCAGCCGGGCGGTACTGGAGGCGGTGGCCTCCACGCTCACCAACAAGTATGCCGAGGGCTATCCCGGCGCCCGCTACTACGGCGGCTGCGAGGTGGTGGACGAGGTGGAGAGCCTGGCCATCGAGCGCTGCCGCCGGCTCTTCGGCGCCGAGCACGTGAACGTGCAGCCGCACAGCGGTTCCTCGGCCAACCAGGCGGTCTACTTAGCCGAACTGGGCATCGGCGACGGCATCCTGGCGATGAAGCTGGACCACGGCGGTCACCTCACGCATGGGCTGAAGGTCAACTTCTCCGGCCGCTTCTACCACGTGCACAGCTACGGGCTGGACCGCGAGACCGGCCGCCTCGACTACGACGAGATCGAGCGCCTGGCGCACGAGCACCGCCCGCGGATGATCGTCGCCGGCGCCAGCGCCTACCCCCGCACCATCGACTTCGAGCGCTTCGCCGGCATCGCCCGCGACGTCGGCGCCCGCCTGATGGTGGACATGGCGCACATCGCCGGCCTGGTGGCGGCGGGCCTGCATCCCGACCCGGTGGCGGTGAGCGACTTCGTGACCACCACCACCCACAAGACGCTGGCCGGCCCCCGCTCCGGCGTCATCCTCTGCAAGCAGGCCCACGCGCGGGCGATCGACAAGGCGGTCTTCCCCGGGCTGCAGGGCGGGCCGCTGGTGCACGTGATCGCCGGCAAGGCGGTCTGCTTCAAGCTGGCGGCCACCGGGGAGTTCCGGAAGCGCCAGCAGCAGACGGTGGCCAACGCCGCCCGCCTGGCCGAGTGCCTCACCGAGGGCGGCATCAACCTGGTCTCCGGGGGCACCGACAACCACCTGATCCTCGCCGACCTCACCAGCATCGGCCTCACCGGCATCGAGGCCGAGAGCCGGCTGGAGGAGGTGGGAATCACCGTCAACAAGAACGCCGTTCCCTACGACCAGCAGCCGCCGACGGTGACCAGCGGCATCCGCCTGGGGACCCCCGCGGTAACCAGCCGCGGCTTCCGCGAGGAGGAGATGGAGGAAGTGGCCGACATCATCCTTGAGGCGCTGAGCCCCCGCGCCACTGCCGGCGACTTGGAGCGGTTGCGGCGCCGGACCGAAGAGCTCCTGGCGGGGTTCCCCCTCTATCCCCATCTCTAACCGCGGCCGCGAGCAGTTCCCCCGGCAGGCAGCACCCGCGCAGCCGCCGGCTTCGCCCATCGGAGAGGCCCCGATGACGGGGCGCCGTGCCACGGAGCAGCGCGCCTGCCGCGGGAAACAGTTAAAAACCGACAGATTTAGCTGGAAAAATAATTCATTTTGGCCAATATTTGGTTAATGTGCATCATGTTTTTTCAGCAGCGATCAATATAATAGATGCACCGCGGTCCCCCGGCGGCCGGGGTGCCTTCCTGTCCCGGCATCCAGGGGTAGCGGCAAGGGATGAGGGGTGGGGGCGGTAGGCTGTCGAGCGCCCACGTGAAATGCAGTTCGGCTTTCGCCGTTCGGCAGATCCCCATTGATCCTCGCCTTTTTGTATTCGGTAAGCGCAGGATCGAATGAAGGGCGGTGGGTAAGGGTGAAGGCAAGCAGGCACACTACTAGGTGGGGGAGGTATGCCCTCCCGGTGGCGGCGGCGTTGCTGTTGCTGCTGGTGACGGGAGGGATAGCGGTCGCGGTTTCCTCCTGGCAGATCCAGGTGGTGGACATCAACGGCAACGGCAAGCACGACGGGCTGGGCTACGACACCTCGCTGGCATTCGACGCCAACGACCGTCCGCACATCAGTTACTTCGACAAGCTTCACGACGACCTCAAGTATGCCACCTGGGTGGATGACGGCAGCGGCGGCCACTGGAACATCGAGTTCGTGGACACCGTGGGCAAGGTCGGCAAGGATACCTCGGTGGACGCCAGCGGCAACGTCAGCATCAGCTACTACGACGATTCCAACAAGGACCTCAAGTTCGCCCAGAAGATCAACGGCACCTGGGTGAAGACGGTGGTGGACAGCGGCGGCGGCTCCTCCCACGATCACGACGACGGCAGCGACGTGGGCGAGTTCACCTCGCTGGAGATGAACGCCGCCGGTGACGCCTACATCAGCTACTACGACGATACCCACGACGACCTCAAGTTCGCCGAGCACGTCGGCTCCGGCGGCAACTGCGGCGGCGGCGCCTGGCAGTGCACCACCGTGGACAGCGGCGGCAAGGTGGGCAAGTACACCTCGCTGGCGCTGGACTTCAGCGGCGTGCCGCACATCAGCTACTACGACGACACGCACAAGGACCTGAAGCACGCCTACCGCGTCGGCTCCGGCGGCAACTGCGGCGGCGGCGCCTGGCAGTGCGAGACGGTGGACAGCGCCGGCGACACCGGCAAGTATACCTCCATCGCCATCGGCATGGATGGCTATCCCAAGATCGCCTACGAGTACCACACCGCCAAGGACCTGCGCTACGCCTGCTTCGACGGCGTGCAGTGGAACATCCAGACGGTGGAGAGCGTCGGCGACACCGGCAAGCACGCCTCGCTGGCCATCGGTCAGGACGGCCGGCCGCGGATCGCCTACCACGACGAGACCAACGAGAACCTCAACTTCGCCATGAAGCTGATCAGTTGCGGGCTGCCCGGCGGCACCTGGGTGACCCAGGTGGTGGACGACAGCGGTGACGTGGGCGAGGACAACTCCATCGCCCTCGACTCCAGCGACAATCCCTGCGTCAGCTACCACGACGAGGCCAACGGCTCGCTCAAGTACGCCTGCTGGCAGGGGCAGCCGCCGGAACTGGGCCTGGTCTGTCCCAGCGGCAACGGTATACGCTGGGAGACCTTCAGCGACTACATCAACCGGGACCTCTCGGTTGACTACACCATCACCAACAACGCCGCCGTCTACGCCTACGACCTGACGGTGACCCAGACGCCGGCCGACAACGGTGTCACCACGGCGACGCCGCTTCCCATGGTGGTCGACCCGGCGCTGGGGCCCGGCGGCATGGCCAATTTCACCATCAAGTTCCACGTGCCGCCGGGAGTGGCCGTCTTCAGGACCTCTACTCACGCCACGGCGCGTGACGACAACGGTACCGTCTATTACTACCCCTGCCGGCCCGAGTAGGCGCCGGCAAGCTACGGTTGTCACGCAGGCCCCGCCACCGGCGCCGGTGGCGGGGCTTCCACTTGCTTAACACGTGTAAACACTCGCTAACACGGGCTAACTTGACTTGGACCACGGCGGTAGCTAACTTTAATGTTACTTCCGGAAGCGCCGCGGCGATCAGCGCCGCCCGGCCTCGAAGGGCGGAAGGGCGCCGGCCCACGGCCCGTTGAGCCGCGGCTGCGTCGAACCGAAGTTGTAAGTAGGGGGACGGCTCGGCGTGCCAGTGGCCCGTGAAACGGCGGTACCTGCTGTAGCGGACTCAGAGGAGAAAACAGGCATGAAAAGATTCTTTCCCGGGGCGCCCCTTTTCCTGCGGCTGCTGCCGGCCTTGTTACTGTAGGCACTGGCGGTGGCGGCGCCCGCCCTGGCATCGCCGGGGCTCAACACCGGCGCCGGCCCCTGGCAGTGGCTGCGCCCGCCGATCCAGGGCGCGTCCATCAACGACATCGACTTCATCGATGGCAACACCGGCTGGGGAGTGGGCATCGGCGGCACCATCCTCAAGACCACCGACGGCGGCGCCACCTGGACCTCCATGCCCTCCGGCACCACCTATAACCTCTGGGGAGTGGACTTCGTCGACGCCGACAACGGCTGGGCGGTGGGCGACTACGCCACCGTGATCCATACCACCGACGGCGGCTATACCTGGACCGCCCAGAGCGTGCCCCACAATCCCAGCAGTTACCCCATGCTCCAGGATGTCTCCTTTTACAACGCCAGCGTCGGCGTCGCCACCGGCGGCGGCTACGCCTACCACACCCTGGACGGCGGCGCCACCTGGGTGCGGAACACCGAGGTGAGCAGCCTCGACAGCCTGGCGGCGGTGCAGCTGATGGCCGGCAGCGGTGGCAGCGTGCACGGTGTGGCCGCCGGCAGCGGCGGCGCCGTGTATACCACCGATGACGGCGGCTCCACCTGGGTCAAGCAGAGCTCGGGCACCAGCAGTTACATCAACGACGTTTTCTTCACCGATGCGAGTAACGGTTTTGCCGTGGCCCGCGCCGGCTCCGGGGCCGGCCGCGTTCTCCGCACCAAGGACGGTGGTTCCACCTGGGATGTGAGCTCGGACGGCGTCTCCCAGGTCACCGTCACCAGCGGCGGCTCCGGCTACACCTCGGCGCCCACGGTGAGCTTCTCCGGCGGCGGTGGCAGCGGCGCCACCGCCACCGCCACCGTCTCCGGGGGCATAGTCACCGGCGTCACCGTCACCAACCCCGGCTCCGGCTACACCTCGGCGCCCACGGTGAGCTTCTCCGGCGGCGGTGGCAGCGGCGCCACCGCCACCGCGGTGATCGACGGCGGCCACATCAGCGTCGAGCTTTCCGGCGTCGCCGTTGCCGGCAATGGCAACACCCTCGTAGCCGTGGGCAAGGGCGGCAAGATATTGCGGTACGATTCCAGCACCCTCTTGGGCGATGCCATCAACACCGTGGCCGCGGGCCTGGAGAGCGGCGCCGTCACCTCGGGCACCACCTCCAACCTGGAGGCGGTCTCTTTTCCCACCGCTTCCCTGGGTTACGTGTCGGGGGCGGCGGGCATCATCCTCAAGAGCACCGACACGGGCTCCACCTGGGCTTCCAAGGCCGGCGGTGATGCCGTCAACCTGCTGGGCTCCAGCTTCATCGATGCCGCCACCGGCTGGATGGTGGGCAACGACGGCACCGTGATCAGCACCACCGACGGCGGCGTCACCTGGTCCACCGACGACAGCGGCATCCCCGCCGACGCCGACCTGCAGGACGTGCAGTTCCTGGATGCCAGCACCGGCTTCGCCGTGGGCTGCCAGGGAAGCGGCTGTCCCGGCAGCGGCACCTCGGTGATATACAAGTACAGCGGCGGCACCTGGTCGGCCATGAGCGGCGCCGGGGTCACCACCGCGCTCTACGGCATCCACATGACCGACGCCACCCACGGCTGGGCGGTGGGCGCCGGCAGCACCGTGCTGCGCACCAGCGACGGTTCCTCCTGGGCCGACGCCAGCAACGGCATGCCGGCCAACATCGAGATCAACGACGTCGACGCCGTGGGGGCGAATGCCGCCTGGGCGGTGGGGCAGGATACCAGCACCCGCAAGGGAGTGATCCTCCGCTGGGACGGCTCCGCCTGGCAGCGGATCGACCCGGCTTCCGCCCCCACCTTCATGACCGCCATCGACATGGTGGATGCCACCACCGGCTACGCGGTGGGCAGCGGCGGCTACGTCTACAAGACCACCAATGCCGGCGTCACCTGGAGCAAGCAGACCTCCGGCACCGCCCGGCTGCTGGCCGACGTGGACTTCTCCAGCAGCGACTACGGTTTCGCCGCCGGTGACGAGGGGCGGATCATTCACACCACCGACGGCGGCGCCCACTGGTACGCCGAGAATGCCGGCACCAACGTTCCCCTCTACACGGTCTCCGTGATGGGAGAGCGCCTGGCGTACGTGGCCGGGGGCAACAGCTCCATCCTGCGGGCGTTGAGGCCTTATTATTTCACCTGGTACGACGACGTGGGCGGCGACGACTGGATTCTCATGGCCAACCCTCCCGGGGCCAGCGCCGACGTGTCCTTCGACCTCTTCATCGGCAACCACCAGCGCGACCTCTCCGCGTACCAGGACGGGGTGCTGGCGCCGGGTGAGAGCATCACCCCCCGTTTCAGTGGCGTCGTGGGCGGGCCGGTGAACGCGGCCTCGCTGGACTCCGGCAAGGCCATCGTCTCCCAGCGCATCCTCTCGCCCAAGGGCGGCCACTCGCTGGAGGAGGTGAGCGGCATCGATGTCGACCGCCTCTCCGATCACTGGTACTGGACCTGGTACGACCAGGCGAGCGGCGGCTTCACCAACTGGGTGCTGATCGCCAATCCCAACCCTTATGCCGTGGACTACACGCTGAAGATCGCCGGCAACACGGTAGGCACCGGCTCGGTTCCCGCCGGCGGCAGCGTCACCCCCACCTTTCCCGGTCAGCAGGGAGGGCCGGTGGAGCTGACCGCCACCATCGGCGGCGCCCCGGCGGCGGTTTTCGCCTCCCAGCGCGTCCTCTCCAATTACGGCACCGCCTTCAACGAGGCGGTGGGCGTGCCGGCGGACGAGCTTGCCAGCGACTACCTCTGGACCTGGTACGACAACACCAGCCCCGGCGCCCGCGACTGGGTGCTCATTG
>JAJRWQ010000031.1 GCA_024276735.1 Actinomycetes bacterium | reverse complement strand
TCAACGTGCCCCTGGGCCTGGCGGCGATGCTGGCGGTACGGCTGCTGGTGGCGCCCGGCCGCCGCCGGCGGCTGCCGGTGGACTGGCTCGGCGCCCTGCTGCTGGCGGCGTTCCTGGCACTGGCGACCACCGCACTCTCGGGCCAGCATGCTGCCGGCTGGTACGGCTTCACCCTGCCGCTGCTGCTGGCAGGGACGGTGCTGCTGGCGGTCTTCATCGTGGTGGAGCGCCGCCGCCGGCACCCGGTCATCCGGCTCGGCCTCTTCCGCAACCGTACCTTCAGCGCCGCCAACGTCGCCAACCTGCTGGAAGGGGCGGCGATGATCACGGCGCTTGTGCAGGTGCCCTTCTTTGCCTACGCCACGCGGGAGGCCACCCCCATCGAGGGCGGCCTGCTGCTGATCCGCATGACGGTGCTGATCCCCGTGGGCGCCTTTGCCGGCGGCTTCCTGGTGCGTCACCTGGGCCACCGGCTGACGGCTGCTGCCGGCTTCGCCTGCGCCGCTGCCGGGCTCTTCCTGGTGAGCCGCTGGCCCCTGGATGTCTCCAGCGCCGTGCAGACGCGCGACCTGGCGCTGGCGGGATTTGGCTTCGGGCTCAACAGCCCGGCGCTGGCGGCGGCGGTGGTGGGCACGGTATCGCGGGCGCGCCTCGCCACCGGCTCCGCCATCCACATCGTCTTCAAGACCACCGGCATGATGCTGGGGCTGGCCTTCCTGGGCGGCTGGGGTGTCTACCGTTTCGAGACGCTGCTGGACCTGTCGGGCCTGCCGCTGCTGAACTGGGGCCGGTTGGGAGCCTTCGTGGAGCAGCGGAGCCTGGAGGCTATCCTGGGCGTGCTGCACGGTTTCTTCCTACTCGCCGCGGTTCTCTGCGCCGCCGCCATCATTCCCTCGCTGCTCATCGACCTCCGCCGCGACGCCGTGCAGGAAGCGCCCTCCGGCGACCCCCCTCTTCCTCGCTGAAATTCCTGCAAATCAGGGAATTCCACCAGGCCGGCGGCGCACCCTTCCAGCCCCCCGAACGTCACAATGATGAGTAAATTAGTTCACGAAGTTTCGTTGGTTGTTCTTCGTTCCGGCACCACGGGCAGGGCAGCCAGCGCGACCGACACGAGGAGTGAAAAAATGGCAAAGGTAGTGGTGATAGGGGGCAGTTTTGCCGGCCTGACCGGAGCGCTCGAGGCCAGGCGCAAGCTGGGTCCGGGCCACCAGGTGACCCTCATATCGAAAACCGAGGATTTCGTCTACATCCCATCGCTGATATGGGTTCCCTTCGGCTGGCGGGAAGTGAAGGACATCAGCATCTCCATCAGGCCCATCCTCGAGAAGGCGGGTGTTGATTTCGCCCTGGAAGAGGTGAAGCGCGTGGTGCCGGAGGAGAACAAGGTCATCACCGGCGACAACGAGTACGAGTACGACTACCTGCTGGTGGCCTCCGGCGTCAGCGTCCGTTACGACCTGGTGAAGGGGCTGGCGGAGGGCGAGCACAACTACTCCGTCTGCACGCCGCAGCATGCCGAGCACGCGCGTGCCGGCTGGGAGGAGTTCGTCAAGAATCCCGGGCCGGTGGTCATCGGCGCCAGCCAGGGCGCCAGCTGCATGGGCGCGGCCTACGAGTTCCTCTTCAACTTCGAGTACGCCTGCCGCAAGGCCGGCATCCGTGACCAGGTAGAGATCACCTGGGTGACGCCGGAGCCCTTCCTGGGTCATTTCGGCATCGACGGCATGACCGGTGGCGCGGCGATGCTGAAGGCGTTCATGAAGACCTTCAAGATCAACTTCATCACCAACTCCGAGATCGAGGAAATCAAGGAGGACAAGTTCGTGCTCAAGGACGGCCGGGAGCTGCCCTACCGCTACTCGATGATCGTGCCGCCGTTCAACGGCGCCAGGTTCGTCGAGGAATCGGGCGACCTGGGCGACGAGAAGGGCTTCATCCCCACGGATGACAGCTACCGGCACCAGAAGTACGACAACATCTTCGCCGCCGGCCTGGCGGTGGCGTTCCCGCCGCCGTGGACGGCGCCGGTATCCTTCGGTGTCCCCAAGACCGGCTTCCCCTCGGAGGTCTCGGCCAAGGTGGCGGCCAAGAACATCGTCAAGCTGATCGAGGAAGGTGCCGGCGCGGAGCTGGAGCGCAAGCCCATGGGCAAGATCCCGGGGCTGTGCGTGATGGACGCGGGGCACAAGGAGGTGCTCATCCTCTCCAACCACCTGATCAAGCCGCGGCAGTTCGCCATCATGATCCCCAACCCGCTGATCAACGTGGCCAAGCGCTTCCTGGAGAGGTACTTCCTCTGGAAGACCAGGAAGGGAAAGGCGTACCTCCTGTAGGTGGAACCAGGAAACCGGACTCGATTCTGTCCCCGTCCGCCTACAACTGAACGGGATGGTAGATGGTGGGAACGGGAATTGGTTACTGGGCGCTGGACTGAACCAGCAAGTTTCACTACACACGGCCCCTGCATGATTCGATCCAAGATCCACCATTTACCATCCTCCACCCGCTTTCAACAATAAGGGGAACGTTAAAACATTGAAGAACATTAAAGGGACGCCTTACTCAATTAGCGGCTTGCCCGTTCGCAGGTGAAGGGATGAAACGGATTCTGGATGCTGGATGCTGGATGCTGGACGCTGGATGCTGGATGAAATCCGCGAGCCTTAAGCCATCCCGGCGCCCGCGGTCTTTGTCCAAGGTCCACCATCCACCATCCATATGCACCAGTGCGCCGAACCGTATCGAGGCCGAAAAGCAGACGCTGGTATCTGGATGCTTGACGATGGATTGAAACAGCGAGCTGCGTAGCCGTCGTAGCACTTGGCACTTTGCTCTAGCCCCCCAAAGCCGGTATTCAATACCGCTGTTCTTTTTGCCTTCCCTCCGCCATGTGCAGCTTTTCTCGCGGTGCGTGCCTATATCTTCTGAAAGATAGAAAAATCGTTGATTGAAATTGTTGAATGAGTTAACATTGTGAACCTCAATCAGACTGAACTTTTCCTACTAGGCATGGGGTGGTTTGGATGTCGCTTCTCGAACAGGTCGAAGGCTATATTTCTACGCTGGATTACCAGGTTTCCCAGAAGACCGAGGATTTCCTGATCGCAAGCAAAGTCGGTATCGGCTGCACCGAAGAGACATCGGTTTTTTGGGTGCCGGAAATTCCCGGCGCCAGCAAGGCCGCCGAGCTCGAGGGAACGAAGGCTCGTCTTGCCAAGCAATTCGAGGAGATTTCCGGAAAATACCAGGAAGCCAAGAAATTTTTCATTGCCTCGTCCTTTGCGGACCTTGGAGAAGTTCTCACTGCCGCCAAACAAAACAAAGTGGCAACCCTTTCACCGGTAAGTTTTTTCGATACCGAATTCAAGCAACAGACGGGAACAGGGGGCAGAGAGTTTAAAAGGAAAATTCAGAGGCTGCTCAAGGATGTTCATCGCATACCGCAACCATATTCAATGCTCGATGAAGACTACGAAGTTATCGACAAGGGAGACGATCTCCTGGAAACGCTGATCGAGCAGGCTTCGAACAAGGATAGCCACGGCGTTCGGATAATCATCGGTCCGGCGGGGATCGGGAAGACATGGCTTTTCAACAGGGTTTTCAAAGATCTCTACAACAGGTTCCAGGAGAGCAAGCGCAAGCAGGAAAAATTCCGCAGGCCCATTCCCATAACCGCAGAAGACCGGATGCAGGAGAGCGGCACGACCATTGTCGACGGAAACATCGAGAGCCTGCTGGAAAACTTCATCCGCAATGACATATCTTCTCCCTCAAGCGTGGAAACGCTCAGGTGGTCAGTGGAAAACGGCTATTCAATGTGGATGTTCGATGGGTTGGACGAGCTATATACCCGCGATGTGCTTTTCTTTGAAGAGCTGCTGGATGTCTTGACTGATCCTGTTACCGGAGGGGATACAAATACCGCCCTGGTTTTCGTGTTTGCCCGTTCCTCGTTGCTTTCTACGAGCGAGAATCTTTACCAATTCATTTCCGGGTATGCCAGCGATGCCAGCGACTCGCTCAGGATCTTCAGGCTGGAACCGTGGGGAAAAGAATCGAAGAAGAGTTTTTCGGATCTTTTCTTCACCGACCGCTCCCGGGGTAAGCAGTTTTTTTCCTTGATCACTTCCAAGCAGCCGCTGGTGGAGATTTCCAGGCTACCGTTCTATTGCAACCTGCTCAGAAAGAACTTCGAGTCCGGTTCTGCCACGGACTTCTACGATAAGTTTCAGCTGCTGGAGCACGTGATCGAAGAAATGGTCGAGCGCGAAAAGGGAAAAGGCGTATTCGAGGGGATCGATATCGGAGCAGCCGACCTGAGTGAGCTCTTGCAACTGGTAGCGGTGGACACTTGCATGGATAATCGAAAGGGGATCTCCAAGAAGGATTTCGAAAGCTACATACTGTCGGCATTGCCAGTGGGAGTCACCGCGGAGGAAGAAAGCAGGATGGTAACAGCAATGATGCAGTTTCCTCTTTTTACTGCGTCTACCGAACTGGATCATGTCGCCTTTGCCCACGAGTTGCTGGCCGAGTACCTGACTGGTAAGTACTACTATGACCGTATTGCCACAGATCCGCGCTCTACGCTCGAGTCGTTGAGTAAAATCGAGGATTTCAGGGATTCTCTGGCTGCAGAGTGGATCGTGAAATGTCTCTCTGAGGACAGGCAAACTCTTGAAAGCATGATGGAGATAATCGAGGAAAAGCAGCTGGCTGCCAAGCAACAGTCGCTGTTACTGGACCTGGTGTTGAAAGCTAGTGAAAACCAGGATGGGTTTGAACAACTGCCGGACGTTTTCGAGGGACTGAGCCTGCGCGGAATCGGCTTCAGGGATCGGGATATGGAAGGTCTTTCATTCAGGAACTGTGATCTGGAGTACGCGGTATTCGACGGATGCAATCTCAGGGGTGCCCATTTCGAAGGGGCGCATTTCAAGCACACCGGTTTTGAGAATATCGACTCAGACAGCCTGCGTGGAGCAACTTTTGGAAACCTGATGAAATTCGAATCTGCCAAGGTGGGAAAGAAAACCATCGAAGACCGGCACGAATTCCACAGCTGGCTCAGTAAGTTGACGGAGTGCAGTGAAGATGTTTTCAAGCCCTGCCCCACGGCGGAACAGCTGCGGGAGCTGTTCAAGAAATATATCAGGGCGGACGGGTCCCCCAGGCGGTACAAGTTGAGGCGGGACGTGCTGGAGAAAAAAGGTAGGGTCATCAAGGAGGCCAAGAGTCGAAATAAAATCTTGCAACATTGCATAGGGAGCGGCTACTTGGTGGATACCGGTTTTCATGACTACGTCAGCCGGGCTACGGGAGCAAGATACGATGAAATGGTGTACTTCGTGCGTGACTGGCGTCTTTCCGAAGGGCTGCGGCACCTTCTGGGCAGGATATGCAACCGGAAAGATTGTATACACGTTCCCAACAGGGCTGATGGCAGCTATGCAGCTATAGCATGAACGTGAAAAACAAACAACGGCATATTAATAGGGACGCCACATCTATTTAGTGCCTGGACGCTTGCAAATAAAAAATGATGGTGGACGACGGACACTCGATGCTTGATGAAGTATGCTGGCTTCGCAGCCGCCCCGGCGTCCGGGCGATTTCATTCCGCTATCCGCCTCCAGCATTCAACCAGCACTCCAACCCGGATAGGGCTCGAAAAGGCTGATACCGGATTCTGGATGCCGGCCACCTGCGGCCGGCTGGAATCGCTCGAGTTGCGTAGCGGCTGTGAGGAGCGTTGGTTTGCTCTTGTCCAGCATCCAGCATCCAGGGTCCAGCATCAGCTTGTAAACCTGAACTCGATGATGTCCCCGTCCTCGACCACGTAATCCTTGCCCTCCAGGCGGATGGTGCCCAGCTCCCGTGCCCGCGCCATGCTGCCAGCGGCGATGAAGTCCTCGTAGCCGATGACCTCGGCGCGGATGAAGCCCCGCTCGATGTCGGAGTGAATGCGACCGGCAGCGCGCGGCGCCCGGTCGCCCCGCCTGGTGGTCCAGGCCCGCACCTCGTCCTCGCCCACGGTGAAGAAGGAGATCAGCCCCAGCAGCCGGTAGGCCTCGCGGATCACCAGGTTCACCGCCGGCTCTTCGATTCCCAGCTCTCCGAGGAAGGGCTCCGCCTCGCCCGTCTCCAGCTGCGAGAGCTCCATCTCGATGGCGGCGGATAGCGAGAAGACCCGCACTCCCTTGCCGGCGTAGTGATCGGCGAGCGTGGCCACCGTGGCTTCCGTCTCGGGGGCGCCGATGCGGTCCTCGGCGACGTTGAGTACCACCAGCACCGGCTTCAGCGAGGCGAAGCGCAGCGAGCCGATGGCGGCGCGCTCGTCCTCGTCCAGCTCGACCCGGCGCAGCGGCTCCTCCCGCTCCAGTGCCTGGCGGCAGCGCTCGAGCGCCCGCTTTTCCGCCTCGTTGTCGCCGCCGATGCCCTTTCGCTGCGCTGCTTCAATTCGCTCCAGCCGCGTTTCCACCAGCTCCAGGTCGTGGAAGATCAGCTCCAGGTCCAGGGCGGCGGCATCGGCGAGCGGGTCCAGGGGGCCGTCGTGGACCACCGCTTCGTCCTCGAAGGCGCGCACCACGTGGATTAGGGCGTCGGTGTCGGCGAGCAGCTCGAAGAGGCCGGCGGCGGCGTCGCCGGAGATGCCCCGGTCGAAGCCGGTGATGTCGCTGCAGGCCACCTCCGCGCGGGTGGTCTTCCGCGGCTGGTAGATCTCGCTCAGCCGGTCCAGGCGCGCGTCCGGCACCTTGACGATGCCCGGCGGCGGATCGGCGGCCGCCTGGTTCGGGTATGCGGTGACCTCCAGCTCCTGGCCGGTGAGGGCGTTCATCAGCGTGGTCTTGCCGGCGTTGGGCAGGCCGATGATGCCGAGCTTCAACTCGTTTCCTCCTTTTCGCGGGATGGCACGCGGGGCAGTATATCATCAGTCCCGTCCTGCGGGAGCCGGGTGGAAGACATCCTTGAGCCGCCGCCGGGCACGATATAGAATTACGGCCGGAAGCGGGGCCGCCGGCCCCGGCATTGCTACCAGCGAGGACGCCTTTGCTAGTACTGGTCGTAGGATCGGGGGGGCGTGAACACGCCATCGTCAGGAAGGCGGCGGCGAGCAGCTCGGTAACCGAGGTCCACGCCGCCCCCGGCAACGCCGGCATCGCCCGCCAGGCCCAGTGCCACGATGTCGGCGCCACCGACATCGACGCCCTTGTGGCGCTCGCCCGCCGGCTGGAGCCGTCACTGGTGGTGGTGGGCCCCGGAGCGCCGCTGGTGGCCGGCGCCGCCGACGCCCTCGCCGAGGCCGGTTTCACCGTCTTCGGCCCGCGGCGGGAAGCGGCGATGCTGGAGGGCAGCAAGCGCTTCGCCAAGGAAGTAATGAACGCCGCCGGCGTTCCCACCGCCGAGTTCGCCGGCTTCACCGAGTACCAGGCCGCCATGGCCCACCTCTCCACCATCTCCTTTCCCACCGTGATCAAGGCCGACGGGCTGGCTGCCGGCAAGGGCGTGATGGTGGTGGAGGCGATGGAGGAAGCAGAGGCGGCGATCCGCAAGTGCTTCGTCGACCGTTCCTTCGGTGACGCCGGGCTGAGCGTGCTGGTGGAGGAATGCCTGGTGGGGCACGAGTGCTCGGTGCTCGCCCTCTGCGACGGCGATACCATCCTGCCGCTGGAGCCGGCACAGGACTACAAGCGCATCTTCGACGGCGACCGCGGCCCCAACACCGGCGGCATGGGCTGTTACAGCCCGGTGCCGCGGGTGCCCCCGGAGCTGGTGGAGGAGATCATCGAGCAGGTGCATCGCCCCACCATCGCCGAGCTGAAGGCGCGCGGCATCGACTTCCGGGGCGTGCTCTACGCCGGCCTGATGCTCACCGGCGAGGGCCCCAAGGTACTGGAGTTCAACGTCCGCTTCGGCGACCCGGAGGTACAGGCCATCTTTCCCCGGCTGGAGAGCGACCTGGTGGAACTGATGCTGGCCGCTGCCCGGGGGGAACTGGATGGTGCCTCCCTGGACTGGAAGCGGGAACGCTCGGTGAGCGTCATCGTCGCCTCGGCCGGCTACCCGGAGTCGTCGAGCAAGGGCGACGTGATCGAGGGCCTGGACGCCGACGGCCAGCTGGAGGGCCTGGAGGTCTTTCATGCCGGCACCGCCGAGGAGGACGGCCGCTTCGTCACCGCCGGCGGCCGCGTGCTGGCAGTTACCGCCCTGGACGAGACCTTCGCCGGCGCCCGCCGGAAGGCTTACGCCGGGGTGGAGAAGATAAGCTTCGACGGCATGCAGTACCGCCGGGACATCGCCGCCGAGGCGAAGGAGGCGGAAAGCCGGGGCTGAGCGGCCGGTGGCTCGCGGGACCCGTGCCGCCGGAACCGGGAAAGGGGCGCGGCATGATGCAGTCCGGTATGGACGGCCGGCCGTAACGGAGCGAAAGGCGGCCGGCGGCCCGCTGTTACCGCCGGATCGCGGCAAACCACTGGCAGGGGGAAGAGATGCCTGACACTTTCGAAGAGGTGGAATCGCAGCTGGAGGAGATCGACTTCGACTCGGTGCTGGTGGGCGTGGTGATGGGCAGCGAGTCGGACCGCGAGGCGATGCAGCCCTGCATGGACGAGCTGGACCAGCGGGGCATTCCCTTCGAGGTGAACGTCATCAGCGCCCACCGCGATCCCCGGAAGCTGGCGGCCTATGCCGAGAGCGCCGCCGGGCGCGGCATCAAGGTGATCATCGCCGGCGCCGGCAAGGCGGCGGCGCTGCCGGGCGTGATCGCCTCCATGACCCGGCTGCCGGTGATCGGCGTCCCGGTGATGACCAGGGACCTGGGCGGCCTCGACTCCCTGCTCTCCATCGTGCAGATGCCCCCGGGCGTTCCCGTGGCCTGCATGGCCATCAACGGCTCCAAGAACGCCGCCATCATGGCGGCGAAGATCCTGGCGGTGGAGTAGGATTTGCGAAACAGGTAGCGGTACCACTTCTTTCTTCTCCCCGCACCCCGAGGTCGGGGCCTTGCCCTTCTTTACCTGCCATGCCCACGGTTTCCAAGGCGCTGGTAGCGGCATCGGTCCAGGAAAAGGGCGCGCGCCTGCCGGGCTCCCCGGCGAATATCATGGTTCTTGACGTGCTCACCCGCCATCTAGGAGAGAAACCGTAACCCGCAGGAAGTCCTGTTTTGCCCTCGAAACAGGCCCGGATTGCCTCTTTTATTACGCTGGACAGTCACTGATAATAATGCCGGAAAGAAACTGGGTTCGGAAGAGAGGTATACTCGCGAAAAGGCAAGCATGGAAGAAAAGGGCCATTTATTGATAATTTGAACAAGCAAGAAAGGATCCGGTATCAAGGTTCTAGGCCAGGGATGTTTCCCGGAGACGACAGGATGTGAATGCGGCCTGGCAACACGGAAATGACAAGAATACGTGCCGGAGTAAAACCTGATGTACTGTCCTGAGTGTGGCACGGAAACCCCGGAAAAGGCCGGCGATGAACGGGGTGGATAAATTGACCGAATCCTATTACGACGTCCTGGCTCCTTATTACAAGTACCTCTATCCCGACTGGGAGTCCGGGATGAAGTGGCAGGCCGAGGCGCTCGACGGCGTCATCCGCGAGTATTTCGGCGAGACCGCGCAAGCGATCCTGGACGTCGCCTGCGGCATCGGCACCCAGAGCATCGGCCTGGCGAAACTGGGCTACCGGGTGACGGCCTCGGACATCTCCGGTGGCGAGATCGAGCAGGCGCGGATGGAATCGTCACGTCGCGGGGTGGCGGTCGAGTTCCAGGTCGCCGACATGAAGCGGGCCTGGGACGTTCACCAGCGGCAGTTCGACGTGGTGATCGCCTGTGACAACTCCATGCCGCACCTGCAAAGCGAGGAAGAGATCCTGCAGGCGCTGGAACAGTTCTACCGCTGCACCCGGCCGGGGGGCGGCTGCATCGTCACGGTGAGGGATTACGCCCGCCTGGAGCGCGAGGCGAACCGGAAGAAGATCTATCCCCGGCTGGTCCACTCGTCCGCGGAAGGGCAGGTGGTGATGTTCGACGTGTGGAGCTTCGGCGACGTCGACCACTACGAAATCACTACCTACCTGGTGGAAGACGCCGGCGGCGCCAACGTGAGGGCCAGGGCCTTTCGGGGCGCCGCGTATTTCTGCGTGGAGATTCCCCTGCTGGAACGGCTACTCCGGGAGGCCGGCTTTCGGGAAGTGAGCACGCTGCGGGAATGTTACTTCCAGCCGTTGCTGGTGGCAGTGAAATGATTTACCGCCCCGGGCTGGCCACCCGCTGCCGGCGCTGCCGATTCTTTCTCCTGAGGACGCTCACGTACTCGATGGCCTGCCCCAGGCCCCAGCCGCCCAGGAGCCCGAAGAAGGCGTAGGCCAGGTAGTCATTGATGAACAGCGACAGGAAGAGCGCCGGCAGGTCGGCGAAGAGCACCCAGGGAACCTCGCCGGGCCCGGCGCTGTTGATCGCCGGGATCAGCAGCCCGAAGGCGACGCCGTAGGCGGTAGTGAGCAGCTTCAGCGGCGTCACCCGCACCGCCAGGTGCCCCCGGCTGATGTCCAGCACCAGCAGGGAGAACCAGGTCGCCAGGCCGACGTGGATCAGGAAGAAGTAAGGTTGTCCAATGATGAATTCGAGCGTCGTCATTTCGTTGTGGGGCTCGGGAAACGGGAGAAGCTGCAGCAGGTGTGTCGATCGACTCCTGTCTAAGATACTCGTCCCGGAGGCGTTTCGCAAGACTCCGGGCCGCCGTCGCGGCGCCGGGGAACGGCACGGGGAGGGGAGGTGTTTTCGAGTTCGGCGTGCGGGCGCTTCCCGTGGGGCGGAAGCGGCGG
>JAJRWQ010000030.1 GCA_024276735.1 Actinomycetes bacterium | reverse complement strand
GCAGCCGGCGAGGGGGCTGCCGTCCAGGGTGACGCTCACCGAGGCGGCATCGACGCCGGAGCCGGCGTCACCGTAGGTGGCGGCGATGGTGGCCGTGCCCGTGGCCAGCCAGCCGGATGGGGTGACGGTGTCGACGTGCGGGGGATCGATATCCTTGCGCGCCGCGTAGATGTCCCAGTTGCCGTTGCGCTTGTCGATCCAGGCAAACAGGCTGCCGCTCACCACCGGCAGCTTCTGCGAGGCCGGGTCGGCGGTGACCACTTCCTGCTCCGCCGTGGACAGGCGCATCATGCGAATGTCCTCGCTGCCGCTGCGGTTGTCCTTCCAGAGCAGGAAATCGCCGTCGACCGCGGGCCAGCTCTGGTCTTTCACGCTGTACGTCACCTGCGATTCCACGCCGGTGGTAATGTCGTACATGTAGATGTCCCAGTTGCCGTTGCGGTAGTCCTGCCAGAAGATCTTGTTGCCGGAGACCACCGGCGAATACTGGTCGCCCGGGTCGGTGCACACCGGCTGTTCGACGCCGGTGGCGAGGTTCTTCATGTAGATGTCGGGATTGTGCCACCAGCCGCTGGAATCCTGGTAGGCGTTGCGCCGGTCCTCCCAGACCACGATGTCGCCGTCGATGTCGGGCTTGCGCTTGTCCTTATTCACGGCGGGCACGTTGGGGTCGTTGACCGCCAGGCTCACCGGTTCGTCCGCGGGCTTGTCCAGGTCCCGCATGTAGATGTCCCCGTACTCGTTGCTGTTGCGGTAGTCGGTCCAGACCACCCGGCGGCCGCTGATCGCCGGCGTCACCATCTGCACCGTTCCCCCCGCCAGCGAGGCGTTGTTGGTGCTGCCGTCGGTGAGGTCGTAGACGATGATCTTGCCGGTGGACCAGTCGCGCCAGACCACCAGGTTGCCGTCGATGTCGGGGTCCATGGCCCAGGGAGAGCTGGTGAGACGCTGTTCGCTGCCGGTTGAGAGGTCCTTGAGGAAGATATCGGCCGAAAGGCAGTTGGCAGCGCTGGGACAGCCGAAGCTGCGGTTGCGATAATCCTGCCAGACGATCTTCTCGCCGCTGACGGCCGCGTTGAGCTGGTCGGCGGCATCACTGGTGACGGGAGTTTCACCGTAAACGGCGAACGCGGGAGCCGCCGCCGCGAGCAGCAGCATGAGCCCTACCAGAAAAACCCATCTCTTTCGCAACAGCAGCCACCTACCCCAACCGCCCACCGGCACGCGGTGGCGGATGCGGTTCCCTTTCACCCGGCCATTAGCTGCTGAAAGACGAACCCCGCAGGAGCCTTCGGCTACTAGGTTCCCGCCGGCCCGCCTTTCAGTACCAAGCTAGCAGTATTACCCTTGTAAGGTGCCTATAATTCTACATGCGCCCCGGGAAAAAACATGATGCAAATTATATAGAAAACTAGTGCTGATCAATCAAAATCAGTCCGACGGCAGGGCATCTCTCAGCCCTCGCAGCAACCACCAGTCCAGGGGGAAACGCCAGAACCGGTGGCGGCAGCGGGCGCCGCTCAGGGCGCTGGCGACGGCGACGTAGGCAGCGCGGGCGCGGCTGCGGGCGGCGCGACGGCGCACCCACTCCGAGGGATACCCGTATACCAGGTAGAATTCGCGCTGCTTCATGCGGCGCACGAAGCCGCGGCTCATCCAGGGCAGCCCCCCTTCCACGGTGCTGAAGGCAGCCCATTCCTCCAGGGAGCGCGGCCCCTCGAGGCCCATGGAGAGCGCCTTCTCGTACAGGGCGTTTCCGGGCGTGGGGGCGTAGAAGTGCAGCTGCGAATTGTACTCGCCGACGATCCTGGAGACCTCCTCCATCACCTGCCAAGTCTCCTCCACCTCGGCCTCGGTCTCGCCGGGGAAGCCGACGATGAAGCTGTAGGAGATCTTGAGCCCGTGGCGGGTGGCCACCCGGGCGGCCCCGAGGATATCCTCGGGGCCGATGTCCTTCTGCATCGTCTCCAGCTGCGTCGAGGACCCGCTCTCGGCGCCCACCAGGAAGGCCCACAGGCCGCTGCGCTTGAGCAGGTCGAAGGTATCGTCCGCGAACTTGCCCAGCTGCGGCGCCCGCGCGTTGGCGGCCCAGCCCAGCTCGAGCCCCCGTTCCAGCATCAGGGTGGATATCTCCCGCGCCCGCCGCTCGTTGACGAAGTAGGTGGAGTCGAAGTACATGACGCCGTCGATACCGAAGAAGTCCCTGAGGAACTCCAGGTCCGCCACCACCCGTTCCGGGGTATACGCCTTCCAGCGCCGCTTGTATACCTGCGGCTCGGCGCAGAACTGGCACCGTGCGGGGCATCCCTGGCTGGAGACGTAGTTGATCACCCGTGAGCCCACGTGCATGTTATTGAGGTACCGCTGCGGGCGGTCCAGCTTCTCGTAGGGCAGGCGGGGGAACTCGTTGATGTCGGCGATGCGGCGATCGGGGTTGGATACCGTTTCTCCGTCGCGGGTAAAGGTGATGCCCTCGACGCCGGTGAAGTCCTCTCCCTCGCCCAGGTGCTCGGCCAGATCCAGGAGCGTCAGCTCCCCCTGCCCCCGCACCACCGCGTCCACGTAGCGGTTGCGGCTCGTCTGCTCCGGCAGGATCGAGGGATGGTAGCCGCCCCAGATCAACGGCAGGTCCAGCCCGGCGCCGCGGACAGCGGCAGCGGCCTCGAGGCCGAACTTGATCTGGGGGCCGGTCATGCAGCTGATGCCCAGGAGCAGAGAATCGCGGCACTCCTCCAGCAGGCGCTGGCGCCAGCGGGGCTCCACGTTGGCATCGATCAGCACCACCTGGTAGCCGGCCGCTAACAGCGGCGCCGACACCGCCAGGATCGGCAGCGGCGCCCAGGTCCACGGGTGGTAGACTTTCTCGAAGTGGTTTCTCGGGTAGAGCAGGGTGACTTTCTTCTTCGCCGCCGCCGTCAAGCTTCAGCCGCCTCCTTCGGGCCTTCGTCGCAGAACTCGCTCACTGCCGCCACCACGTGCTCCTGCTGCGCCGGGCTCATCTGCGGAAACACCGGCAGCGAGAGGATCCGCTCCACCAGTGCCTCCGTGACCGGCAGTTCCCGGCCGGAGCCGGCAAACGCCGGCTGCCGGTGAACCGGCACGGGGTAGTGAACCAGGGCCCGTATTCCGCGTTCCTCCAGGTGTGCCTGCAGGGCATCGCGCTGGTCCGAGCATACCACGTAGAGATGGTAGACGTGGCGTGCTGCCTCGTGCTCCCGCGGTGTTTCGAGGTCCAGCCCCCGGAAGTGGCGGTCGTAGCAGGCGGCGATCTCCCGCCGCCGCCCGATCAGCGCCTCCAGGTGCCGCAGCTTCACCCTGAGGACGGCCGCCTGCAGCTCGTCCAGGCGGCTCACGTCCCCGCGCAGCACGTTCACGTAGCGTTCCTTTCCCTGGCCGCAGTTCGCCAGTGAACGGATGCGCTCCACCAGCCCCGGGTCGTTGCTGATCACGGCACCGCCGTCACCGCCCGCGCCCAGGTTCTTGGTGGGGTAGAAACTGAAGCAGCCGGCGACGCCCATGGTCCCCACGGGCCGGCCGCGGTAACGGGCGCCGTGAGCCTGGGCGCAGTCCTCCACCACCAGCAGGCCGTGATCGGCGGCCACCTCCAGGATGGGATCCATGTCGGCCGGGTGCCCGTAGAGGTGCACCGGCAGCAGCACGCGCGTGCGCTTCGTGATCACCTCCTGGAGGCGCCCGGGGTCGAGGCAAAAGTTCCCCGGGTCCACCTCGGCGAATACCGGCTCGGCGCCGGTCTTGGCGATGGCCAGCGCCGTGTTGACCGCCGTGTGCGACACCGTCACCACCTCGTCGCCCGGCCCCACTCCCAGGGCCTTGAGCACCAGGTAGATGGCATCGGTGCCCGAGCCCACCGCGGCCGCGGCGGCGGCCCCCGACCAGGCGGCGAACTCCTCCTCGAAAGCGCGCACGTTCTCCCCCAGCACGTACGCACCGCCGGCCAGCACCGCCGCGATGGCGGCGTCGATCTCCTCCTTCATGGAGCGGTACTCCGCCCCCAGGTCCACGTACGGCACTTCCACGGCTAGATGAACTCCAGGTGCTTGCGGTTCTCCACGATCCAGGTGCGTGCCAGCACCGCCGCCTCGTGAAAGGGACAGTCGAAGCGCGCGCATTCCTTGGGCCTGGTGCTGTAGAAAGCCTCGAAATGGCGCTCGCTGTACCAGATCTCGGGAAAGCTCTTCTCGTAGACGTTGCCGATGGAGTGGCGCTGTCGGCGGTGATGGAAGAAGGCGCAGAGATAGACGGCGCCGCTGGCGTCGATCACCGGGTGGATGGGGTTGAGGAAGCAGCGGCCGATGACCCGGGTCTTCTCCAGGCTGCCGAACACCTGGAAGGAGCCGCCCCTCAGCGCCTCCGCCCGCTTCACCTGGGCACGCACCTCTTCGAGTTCGCTTTCCTCCAGGGAAAACTTGCTGTCGCGCAGCAGCTTGTATTGCAGGTAATCGAGGCCGATCTCCCGCGCCAACTCCGTGGCCCTTGCCAGCTCGCGCCAGTTGTGCCGCGAGAGCAGGTACTTGGCACCGATGGTGGCGGCGCCGCGGCGCCGGCCGCCCTGCCTGCGGCCGCCCTGTTTCTGTTCCAGCCGGCGGCGCGCCTCCACCAGCAGGCGCAGGCTCTCCAGCAGGCGGTCGAACTCGTCGCGCCCGTGTATGCGACGGTAGGTCTCCCGCTCGCCGGAGTCGAACGCCACCCGCAGGAAGAGCAGGTTCTGCACCAGGAACTCCGCCAGCTCCCCGTCGATGAGCGTGCCGTTGGAGAACATGCCCACCTTCAGCCCCCGGCTGCGCATGAAGGCCACCGCAGAGACGATGCGCGGGTAACAGAGGGGCTCGCCGCCGCCGGAGATCTCCACCCCTTCCACCCCCAGCTCGGCGATGTCGCTGATCACGTCCTTGAACTTCTCGAAGTCGAGCTAACATTCCTTGTCGCGGTGAAGGTAGCGGGAGTGGCAGCCCACGCAGGCATGGTTACAGACATTTGATGGAAAGAACTCCACCGTGCGCGGCACCGGCATCTTGCCCGCCAGGATCTGCTGTACCTCGTGGTAGCAGGAGAGGATCTTCATCGCCCCGATGGGCACCTTGTCTACGTGCGGCATCTCTCGCCTCCCTTGGCGCCGTCCCCTGGCTGCGCCCCTTCCCCGTCGCCGGCGACGGCGCTTCCCCGCCGCCACAGGAGCAGCCTTACCTTCAGGGTTCCCGCCAGCATCTTCAGGCTCTCGCGCCAGACGTCGGTCTCGCCGCTCCTGGTGTCGTGGTGCCAGGGCAGCCCTACCTCGACGATCCGGAAGCCGGCTGCCTGCGTACGCGCGATCAGCTCCAGCAGCATCTCGAAACCGTCGCTCACCAGCGTGAACTCGTCCAGTATCCGCCGGCGAAACGCCAGGAACCCCGTCTGCGTATCGGCAACGTCGAGGCGAAACAAGAGGTGTACCAGCCACCTGTATCCCCGGCTGAAAACCCGCCGCTTCAGGGGATAGTCGGGGCGCACGCCCCGGTACCGCGAGGCCACCGCCATCTCGGCACCGCCGAGCGCCGGCAAGAGGCGGCCCAGCACCTCCGCCGGCGGCATGGCCATGTCGGCGTCCATCTGCACGATCACCTCGCCGCGGGCGGCGGCGTACATCTCCCGGTAGGTGAAGCCGGCGCCGCGGTTCACCGCGTGACTGGTCACCCGCACCCGGGGGTCGGCGGCCGCCAGCTCTTCCAGCAGGGCCAGGGTGCCGTCGTCGCTGCCGTCGTTGCCGAATATTATCTCATAACTCTCCAGCGTTCCCGCGCATGCCGCCTCGAGCCGCCGGTAGCTCTCGCCGATCACCGCCTCCTCGTTGTAACAGGGAACCACCACCGACACCGCCGGCCCCGGGTCCCCGTCATCGCCCTGCCCGAAAGCACTCACAGCAGGTCCCCCCGGTTGGCGTCCCGGCGTGAGGCCACCGCGTAGCGCCAGAGCTCCCGCGAGGCGCGCAGCGTCTCTCCCGGGTGCCGCGTCAGGCTGCCCAGGCGCCGCAGCAGGAACGAAGGGCTGAGGTAGTAGCGGCGGTAGAACTCGGCCTCGCGGCGGGTGCGGTCCTGGTCCTGGAAGCGGCAGCGATAGGGCAGGAGGTTGAAGTCTATCCGCTGCCGCTCCCGCTCGAACAGCTCCGTCGCCGGGTAGGGAACCAGCGTGGAGACGGCCACGAACTCCAGGTCCAGCTCGCGGGCCAGGGCCAGGCTCTGCTCGAAGTCCTCCTCTTCCTCCACCGGCGCGCCGACGATGAACCAGCCCACCATCTCCAGGCCGCTGCGGCGCACCTGGCGCAGGTTCTCCATCACCGCCTCCAGCCGGTAGCCGCGGCCCAGGTAATCGAGCACCTTCTGCGAGCCGCTCTCGATCCCCACGTATATCCGCCGGCAACCGGCGTTCCTGAGCGCCTGCGCCAGCTCACCGTCGATGGTGTTGGGGCGGGTGAGACAGCTCCAGGAGAGGTCGGCTCCCAGGTCACGCAGCCCCTCGCAGATGTCCAGCGTCCGCCGGCGCGAGGCGGTGAAGGTGTCATCCATGAAGCGGAAGTAACGGATGCCGTGGTCGCGCACCGCCGCCGCCACCTCGGCCACCACGTGCTCCGCCGAGGCCATCGCCAGGCGGCGCCCGTAGGAACGCACGCAGTAGACGCAGGGGAAAGGGCAACCCCGCGACGTCTGGAAAGTGGTGTAAGGGCCGCCGAAGAAGGGCTCGCCGTACCGCGAGTGGTCGATGGCGGACTGGTCGGCGAAGGGCAGGTCGTCCAGGGAGTCGAGGCGCTGGTACTCGGCAGCGGTAAACCCGCCGTCCGCCATCACCGCCACCCCCTCGCCGCCGGGGCCGTCGCCGGCAGCCACCCGCTCCAGCAGGGCGCGAAAGGATCGATCCGGCTCCCCCACCAGCACGAAATCGCCCCCGGTGGCCTCAAGGCACTCGCGGGCGAAGCTGCTGGGCAGGTGGCCGAACATGCCCACCAGCGAGCGGGGCAGCCGCTGCT
>JAJRWQ010000029.1 GCA_024276735.1 Actinomycetes bacterium | reverse complement strand
GCTGATCAGCCCCTCTTCCACCATGTCCACGGCGATCTTCACCGCCGCCGCCGCCGTGCGCTTGCCGTCACGCGTCTGCAGCATGTAGAGCTTGCCCTTCTCGATGGTGAACTCGATGTCCTCCATCTCCCGGTAGTGCTGCTCCAGTTTCTGCATCACGCCCATCAGTTCCTCGTAAACCTCGGGCATCTCGTCCTTCATCTCCGCCAGCTTCTTGGTCTTGCGGATACCGGCCACCACGTCCTCGCCCTGGGCGTTCACCAGGTAGTCGCCGAAGACCTCCTTCTCGCCGGTGGAGGGATTGCGGGTGAAGGCCACGCCGGTGCCGGAGTCGTCGCCCATGTTGCCGAACACCATCTGCTGCACGTTCACCGCCGTGCCCAGGTCGTCGGAGATGTTGTAGTGGCGGCGGTAGGTGACGGCGCGGGGATTGCCCCAGCTCTCGAAGACGGCCTTGATCGCCATCTCCAGCTGCTTCTTGGGATCCTCCGGGAAGGACTGGCCGGTCTCCCGCTCCAGGATCGCCTTGAACTCGGAAACCAGCTCGTCCAGGTCGGCGGGCGAGAGCTCGTGGTCGTACTGGACGCCGGCCTTCCGGCGCTGCTCGGTGATGGCGTCCTCGAAGATCTGGCCGTCGACGTCCATCACCACCTTGCCGAACATCTGGATGAAGCGCCGGTAGGCGTCGTAGGCGAAGCGCTCGTCGCTGGTCATCGCCGCCAGGCCCTTCACCGACTGGTCGTTGAGACCCAGGTTGAGCACCGTGTCCATCATGCCCGGCATGCTGAACATGGCGCCGGAGCGCACGCTCACCAGCAGGGGATTCTCGGGGTCGCCCAGCGTCTTGCCGGTCCTCTCCTCGAGGGCGGCGAGGTGCTCGGCGACCTCTTCCTCGAGCCAGTCGGGGAACTCGTTGCCCGCCTTGCCGTAGGCGATGCAGGCCTCGGTGCTGATGACGAAACCGCTGGGAACCGGGATGCCCAGGTTGGTCATCTCGCAAAGGTTGGCTCCCTTGCCGCCCAGGAGCGGTTTCATGTCCCGGGAGCCCTCGGAAAAGTCGTATACGTACTTCTTGCCCATCACGCCTCCTCTAAAGACCGTCTCTTACCCGCTGCCGTGGCTACGGGTTCAAAATTGTATCGCAACCGCGGCGGCTTGGCCACACGCCGCGGGGATCATGGTTTGGGGGCCGCCGCCACCTGCATGGGGTCGCCCAGCCGTGAGAGCACATCGGCCACGCGCCGCACCAGCGCCAGGCGGTTGCGCCGGACGGCCTCGTCGTCGGCCATCACCATCACCGCGTCGAAGAAGCGGTCCACGGCGGGGCGGATCGCCGCCGCCGCTGCCAGCGCCTGGCGGTACTCGCCCAGCCGGCGGAGCTCCTCCAGGCGGGGCGCCAGCTCCTCGATCGCCGCGCCCAGCTTCTCCTCGGCGGCGTCCTCGAAGCGCGAGGGATCCACCGGCGGCAGCTCCTCCTCGCCCGCCTTGGCGGCGATCTTGGCGCAGCGGAAGTAGGCGGTGTGCAGGTCCTCGAAGGCCGGCTCGCCGCGGAAAGAGTCGAGCGCCTCCGCCAGCGCCACCAGGGCGTTGGTGGACCTGAGCCCAGAGGCACGGGCGCCGGCGAAGACCTCCACCGGCATGCCCTGTTCCACCTGCCGCTGCTGGATGCGGTCGGCCACGAACTCGAACATCTCCCGCGTGGGCGCGGCGCCCCGGTCGATGTCCGCCTTCTGCTCCACGTAGAGGTGGTGGGCCGCTGCCAGGAGCTCCTCCAGGTCGAAGTCGAAGCCGAACTCGCGGCAGATGGCGGCGATGCCCGCCGCCGCCCGCCGGAGGCCGTAAGGGTCGCGGGAGCCGGTGGGCAGCTCGTCCACGGCGAAGGCGCCGACGATGTTGTCCACCTTGTCACAGACCGCCAGCACCGCGCCCGGCACCGTCGAGGGCAGCTCGCCGCCGGCGGCCGCGGGCAGGTAGTGCTCGGCGATGGCGGTGCAGACCTCGCCGGGAAAACCTTCCATGTTGGCGTAGACCGAGCCCATGTAGCGCTCGAGGTCGGGAAACTCCTGTACCATCACGCTCACCAGGTCTGCCTTGGCCAGCTTCGCCGCCGCTGCCGCCGCGCGCCGGGGCGCTTCCTCCAGGCCCACGATGCCGGCAAAGGTCTCCACCAGTCTCTCCAGGCGGGCGGTCTTGTCGGCCAGCGAGCCCAGGCGGCGGTGGAAGACCACCTGGTCCAGGCGGGAGGCCATGGCCTCGATGCCCGTCTCCAGGTCCTTGTCGAAGGAAAACTCCGCGTCCTCGATGCGTCCCTCGAGGATGCGCTCGTTGCCCTCGGTGATCTCCCGCGCCCGGGAGGGGTCACCGTTCATCACGTAGAGGAAGGCGTTGGTGAGCTCGCCCTCGCCGGTCTCGAGGGGAAAGTAACGCTGGTGCGACTGCATCGCCGTCACCAGTACCTTCGCCGGCAGCCGCAGGTGGCTGCTGTCGAACTCGCCCGCCTGCACGCTGGGCTGCTCCACCAGGTAGACCACCTCGTCCAGCTCGCCGGCGGGATCGATCCAGGTGGCGTGGCGCGCGGCGGCCGCCGCGTCCAGGCCCTCGACGATCACCTGCCGCCGCTGTTCCTGGTCGGCGATCACCTTCGCCGCCGCCAGCGCCTCCAGGTAGGAGCCGGCGCTGGCGATCTTCACCGGCCCCGGGGCCAGCAGGCGGTGGCCGCGGCTCGCGTCGCCGCTGGTAAGGCCAAACGCCTCGTAGCCGATGGTCTCGTCGCCGAACTTGGTGACCAGCCAGCGTACCGGCCGCGAGAAGCGCAGGCCGCCGTCGTCCCAGCGCATGGTCTTGGAGAAGCTGAAACCCTCGATCACCCGGCGGCAGACGTCGGGAAGCACCTCGGCCAGGGAGCGGCCTTCGCGTCGGCGGACGGCAAAGACGAATTCCCGGCCCTGGTGCTCGCGCACCTCCAGGTCGCCCACGGCGACGCCCTTGGCGCGGGCAAAGCCCTCGGCGGCGCGGGTGGGATTGCCGTCCTCGTCAAAGGCGGCGGCTGCCGCCGGTCCCCGCTCGGCGATCTCCTGGTCCGGCTGCACCTCGGGAAGGCCGCGCACCAGCACGGCGATGCGCCGCGGCGTCACCCAGGTGGAAATGCTGTCCTCGTCCACCTCCACGCGGGCATCGGCCAGGGCTGCCTGCACCAGCGGCGCCGCCTGTTCCCGCGCCGAGGCCGCCGCCCGCGCCGGCAGCTCCTCGGTGCCGATCTCCAGCAGGAAGTCGCGGCCGGCGCTCATTCGCCTTCCGCCTCCTCCCCTTCCGCCTGGCGGCTCAGGTACATCTCGGCGCAGCGGCGCGCCAGGTTGCGCACGCGGGCGATGTAGCCGGTGCGGTCGGTGACGCTCACCACGCCGCGGGCGTCCAGCAGGTTGAAGGTGTGCGAGCACTTGAGCACGTAGTCGTAGGCCGCCAGCGGCAGCTCCGCCGCCAGGCAGCGCTCGCATTCCTGTTCGTAGTCCTTGAAATGCTCGAGCAGCATGCGGGTGTCGGCCACCTGGAAGTTGTAGCGGGACCACTGCACCTCGGAGGCGTGGTAGACGTCCCCGTAACTGACCCCGGGCGCCCATTCCAGGTCGTAGACGCTGTTCTTGCGCTGCAGGTACATGGCGATGCGCTCCAGGCCGTAGGTGATCTCCACCGAGACCGGGTCCAGGTCGATGCCGCCCACCTGCTGGAAGTAGGTGAACTGGGTGATCTCCATGCCGTCGATCCAGACCTCCCAGCCCAGCCCCCAGGCGCCCAGCGTCGGCCCTTCCCAGTCGTCCTCCACGAAGCGGATGTCGTGCGCCGCCAGCTCGATTCCCAGCACCTCCAGCGAGCGCAGGTAGAGGTCCTGCACGTCGGCGGGAGCGGGCTTGAGGATCACCTGGAACTGGTAGTAGTGCGCCAGCCGGTAGGGGTTCTCGCCGTAGCGGCCGTCGGTGGGCCGGATGGAGGGCTCGACGTAGGCGGTGCGCCAGGGTTTCTCGTCCAGGCAGCGCAGGAAGGTGGCCGGGTTGAAGGTGCCGGCGCCCACCTCGGTATGGTACGGCTGCATGAGCACGCAACCTTGTCCCGACCAGTAATCCTGAAGGGACAGTACTATCTGTTGGAAGGTGGGATAATCGGCCAAAGCGGGGAGTAATTCTATAAAATGCGGCGGGAATTGACAAGAAGCGGGCACCGGGGGGCGCCGCCGGCCCCATGATGTTAAAATTGTAATCGATGGATAAGCGTTCCCAATCCGACCTGCTGCGCTACCTGGTGCCGGCCATCGTCGTCGCCCTGGTGGTGCTGGCAGTGCTGGCGGCGATAGTCTACGTGGTCCGTGCCGGCGGGGAATCCGGGGAGACCGCGGCCGAGGAGACCACGACGCTGGCCGAGGCCGGGGCGCCGCCGATGCCGGCGCTCGCCGCCGGCGACCTGGGCCTGGAGCCCGGCGCCGTCTCGGTCTTCTATTCCAATTCCACCAGCACGCCGGTGAACGTGGACTTCGCCCTCGACGGCCCCTGGGATTTCACCCACGGCCCCAAGCAGTTCAAGCTCACGCTCAGCGTGGTGGAGGCCGACTCGGCGCCGCAGGCGGAATACTTCCCCGATGCGGACGTGGCCGTCAGGGCCAGCTGGGAGCCGCCGCTGATCGAGGAGAAGTACATCTTCCAGCAGGTCGCCGCCGATGCCTGGCTGGCCTACGGCAGCGCCGGCCTCCAGCGGGTGACCGCCTTTACCACTCCCTCCACGGCGATGCCGCTGCCGGCGGCCGTGGGTGACGAGTGGGACGACGATTACCAGGTGGAGGAAAACGGCAACGTGGTGGACGTGCACGCGCACAACCGCCTGGTTGCCTTCAACACCCTCTCGGTGCCGGCCGGGGACTTCGACGCCTTCCTGCTGCAGATACGGGTGACCTCCACCAACGGCCAGAGCTCCACCACCAGCTGGGACTACGTGTGGCTGGTCCCCGGCATCGGCCGCGCCGCGGAGATCGTGAGCGAGACCGGCGAGAAGGACGAGCTCTTCGACCGGGCGTATGCCTTCTACCGCCTGGAGAAGCACACCGCCCCCCGTTGACCGCGCCCTTGGCGGCTGCTGCTTCCCGGGGAGGTGAGCCAAGCTGCCCCGCAGCTTCGAGACCGAGGCCGTAGTGCTGGGCGCGCGCAAGCTGGGTGAAGCCGACCGCATCATCACCATGCTCTCCGAGCAGCAGGGGAAGGTGTCGGTGGTTGCCAAGGGCGCGCGCAGGCTGCGCTCCCGTTTCGGCGGCCGGCTGGAGATCTTCACCCTGCTGCGGATGCGGCTGCACGAGGGCCGCAGCAACCTCTACACGCTCACCGGTGCCGACACCGTGGCTACGCACGATTCCTCCCGCAGCCACCCGGCGGCGCTCAGGTCGGGAATGGCGCTGGTGGAGATGATCGGCCGCAGCATCCCCGAGCACGAGCCCCGGCGCCGCATGTTCAACCTGCTGGTCAACTACCTCTCTGAATCCGACCGGGCGGTGGCGGCGGGGGCGGCTGCCACTGCCTTCCGTTCCCTGGCCCTGGGGGCGGAGCTCAAGCTGCTACTGTTGCTGGGGTACCTGCCGCACCTCTCCCACTGTTCCCTCTGCGGCGGGGCGGAGGTGGCTGCCTTCTCCGCCGCCGCCGGGGGCACCGTCTGCCCCGGCTGCAGCGGCGGGCTTCCCGTGAGCCCCGGTTCCCTGGCGCTGATGCGCCGGCTGCTGGAGGAGCCGCTGTCGCAGGCGCGGCAGATCGAGGCTCCCGGTACCGACGTGGACCAGGCCTGGCGCTGCGTGCGCGAGGTATGCCGCTACCACCTGGGCTTCGACCCGCGGCTGCGGCCCTGAGCCACCCGGGCCTGCCGCGGCCGCTTCCCTATTGCTGGTGGGCCAGGAATTCCTCGAAGGAGCTGGTGAAAAAGTGGTGCCCCTCGGCGTCGCCGGTGGCCACGTAGTAGAGGTAGTCCACCGCCGCCGGGTTCAGCGCCGCCTCGATGGCGTCGCGGCCGGGGTTGCAGATCGGCCCCGGCGGCAGCCCCGCGTAGAGGCGGGTATTGTAAGGCGAGTCTATGGCGAGATCCTCCTGGGTGAGCTCCGGCTTCCACCATCCCAGGGCGTACTGGACCGTGGCATCGACTTCCAGCTTCATGCCCTGCGCCAGGCGGTTGTAGATCACCGCCGCCACCAGCGGCCGCTCGTCGGGGACCTTGGCCTCGCGCTCCACCATCGAGGCCACGATCAGCACCTGGTACTCGCTCACTCCCAGGGTATCGGCATGCTGCCACTCCAGCCCCGACGTCTGTTCCCTGAAGGTCTCCAGCTGTTTGTCCACCAGCTCCGAGGCGTTCATTCCCGGTTCCAGGTCGTAGGTGCTGGGGAACAGGAAACCCTCCAGGGTCTCCGCCTGGGCACCTTTCAGCGGCAGGCGGCGGCCCACGGCACTGGTGGCGGCGTAATAGTCGCGGGCGGAGATGTCGGTCTGCCCCGATAGCTGGCGGGCGATGTCGGCGATGCTGTAGCCTTCGGGAATGGTGAGCGTGCCTTCCGGGGCCTGTTCCCCCGACGCCAGGATCTCGATGATCTCTTCCACCGGCATGCCACGTTCAAAAACGTAGGTGCCGGGTTTCAGGTCCTCGTCGACGCCCATCTCCTCTGCCTTCTTCACGAAGTCCTTCTCATCGTCGATGACGTCCTGGTCGTGAAGGCTGCGGGCGATGTCGGCGGTGCTGCTGCCGGCGGTTATGTAGATCTTCGCTTCGCCTTCCGGCTTGTGGCCGCAGGAAGGTATCACACCCAGCAGTAGCAACAGGAGAATGACGACGATCACCGCTCCCAGCAGGCGCCGCCCGTTCCCGCGGCGACGCGGCGACCTTCCCCCGGCCGGCCGCCGGCGGCGCCGGCGCGCCGGCGGCCGGGCGTTTGAGCGCGGGCGGGTCACGATTGCCTCGCGTGGACTGTTTCCGGCTGAACTTGAAGTTTGCCGGAACCAAGCATGCAGGCGGCGGGCGCCGGCCGATTCGTTGCCGTTCCTGCAACCTTCCGCGGATGCCGTTGCCCGTTCCCGGTTTCCTTCAGGTTCATGCTGGTGTCCATCT
>JAJRWQ010000028.1 GCA_024276735.1 Actinomycetes bacterium | reverse complement strand
TTTGCTTTTATCCTATCCAGAAAGACCGCGCTGCTCATTGCTGGCCCGAAAAGACCAAGATGAGGAAGGGCTGTGGATTGCGGACTCTGGACGCTGGATCCTGGATGCTGGACTGAATCGCCCGCGTCTCGTTGTGGAAACGGGAGTTGAAGGTTTTATCCAGAATCCAGCGTCCAGCGTCTAGAGTCCGCTCCCCACTACTTCATTGAAGCACCCGTAGTAGAAGGCGATGGCGCTGGCGGGAGTGGTGTGGCCGGCATCGGCAAAGGCCCTGACTTCCACCGGGCCGTTTACCAGGTTGCTTACGCCCTCCTCGGAGAAGCGGAAGGTGTGGATGTCCCCGTCCCCGTGAGTGTTCCGCCTCTGGAACCGCCCATCCGTGAGCATGTAAATGCCTGGACCCACGTCAAATCCTTTTTGTCCGGGCTGCTGTTTCAATTCATAAAAGCTTATCAATCACGCCACCGATACTTTTTCTTGCGAGTATCACGCCTCCTCCGAGAATTCCAAGACATGCCAGGAACAGTTCAATTGCTTCAATACCTGTAGACGGCATAGAGCTACCACTTCCACCAGAGGTTGAAGTACCAGCCTGGTTATTATTATTTGACGAGCTTTTATTCAACTGCTGCATCGAATTGCCGGGTTTCCAGGCTGGTGCCCAGTCCAAATCCTTATTATTTGTCAAGCGAACCGGATCGCTCCCATCCACACTCACCATGAAAATTTCTTCATTGTCATCCCATTCCCTGACAAATGATAAGTAACGGCCTTGGAAATCCCATGCAGGATTAGTATCACGATATGCTCCATTTGTTAACCGTAATACATCAGAACCATCAGCATTCATCAAGTAAATAGAATAAGCTCCATCTCGATAACTAACGAAGGCTATCTTGTCTCCTGCCGGCGACCAGGCAGGTTCCCAATCATACTTGGGGTTGTTCGTCAGCCTGGTTACTTCCGAACCATCGGCTTTCATCACGTATATTTCATCGTTGCCGTCCCTGTTGCTTACAAAGGCAATGTGGCTGCCGTCGGGAGACCAGGTAGGGTTGCTGTCCGTGGAAGGGTTGTTCGTCAGCCTGGTTACTTCCGAGCCATCGGCTTTCATTACGTATATTTCATCGTTGCCGTCCCTGTTGCTTACAAAGGCAATGTGGCTGCCGTCGGGAGAACACGTTGGCTCGGCATCATAAGATCCGTTTTTCGTGATGTTGACTGCCGAAGAACCATCAGCGTTCATGACATAAATGTCCCCGTTGTCTTCTACTACTCTTTCGAAAACTATCTTTTCATCGATAATGTTTTCATCAGCATCAGCCGCTAAAGCAATACCTAAAAAAACTTGTGTCAAAAGGAGCAATGCAAGGATAAAAAAACGAGTTCTTGTACCAAGAATAATAGGGCGCAGCATAAAATTCCTCTTTTTTTCCATCTTTTTCCTTTCTAATCTTTCGTAAGCTAATTCACGCTCACCGCTCCCCTCGGCACTGACAATATTTTTTACCGCTCTTAAAGTAAAGGGGCAAAAAAGGTCATATTGCCGGGCAAAAGAGGCCAATTTCTTCACACTCCAAGACACCCGTTATCGATTCGAGGAGGGAAGCTAAATCCTGCCGTTTCCTACTGGGATTGCGACCCAACATGGTTGTCGCAGACAGAGCCGTTTCTTGCCGCCCTGTCCCATGGCCCATTTCAACTGGCTAATAGCCCGAAGGAGTATGCAGGGGATCGATCAGGAGGAAAAGAGCTTTGACAATTTCACCAACAGCTACCAGCTACATCCTCACCGGGATCCCGGCGGCGGCCAGGTGCTCCTTGGCCTCGCGGATGGAGTAGGTGCCGTAGTGGAAGATGCTCGCCGCCAGCACCGCGTCGGCGTCGGCGTCGCGGATCACCTCTACCAGGTGGTCGAGGTTGCCGGCGCCGCCGGAGGCGATCACCGGCACGTCCACCGCCGCGGTGACCGCGCGCGTGAGGTCGATGTCGTAGCCGTCCTGGGTGCCGTCGGCGTCCATGCTGGTGAGCAGGAACTCGCCGGCGCCCCGCTCCGCCGCCTCCACCGCCCACTCCACGGCGTCGCGGCCGGTGGGCGTGCGCCCGCCGTGCACGTAGGCCTCCCAGCGCTTCTCTTCGCCCTCGCCGGTTACCAGCTTGGCGTCGATTGCCACCACCACGCACTGGGAGCCGAAGCGCTGGGCGCAGCGGTCGATGACGTCGGGGTGATCGAGGGCGGCGGTGTTGATGGCGATCTTGTCCGCTCCCGCCTTCAGCACCTTGCGGAAGTCAGCCTCGTCGCGCATGCCGCCGCCGATGGTGAAGGGGATGAAGAGCTCCTCGGCGCAGCGGGAGGCCAGGTCCACCACCGTCTCCCGGCGCTCGTGCGAGGCGGTGATGTCCAGGAACACCAGCTCGTCGGCGCCCTCGCGGTCGTAAGCCGCCGCCATCTCCACCGGGTCGCCGGCGTCGCGGATGTTCACGAAACGGACGCCCTTGACCACGCGCCCGTTGCGCACGTCCAGGCAGGGTATGATGCGCTTGCTGAGCAATTTTCCACCTTCCTACCGGGTCTTGCTGTTTCCTTGTCCTGTCACCGCGACCGGGCTCCGCGTCAACCGCGGTGACCATGACATGCCTGCGCGCGATGGATTGCGGTCGTCACCCCGGGTGTCACCCGCCGCGCCACCCCGGGCGGCGTCGGAAGATCCTCGCCCGGAGCGCCCCCGCGGATGGCCACAGTGAATGCCAATGCCGGTGACGGCCGACTCGCGGCGAAGGGCCTCGTCACCCCGCCGGCGACGCAGTGCCGCCGGCGGCGATCACTTCCCCTCCAGCACCTGCCGCGCCTCGGCCACGGTGAAGCTGCCCTCGTAGAGGGCCCGGCCCACGATCACGCCGGAGATGTTCTCCCGCTCCAGCGCCTTCAGTCGCCGGAGATCGTCCAGGCTGGAAATGCCGCCGGAGGCGATGATATCGATATCTACCGCCGCCGCCAGCTCGTCGACGGCATCGAGGTTCATGCCCATCATCATGCCGTCGCGGGCGATGTCGGTGTAGAGGATGTGCTTCACGCCCTGGCTCTGCAGGAAGCCGGCGAAGCGGATGGCGGACACCATCGTCTGTTCCTGCCAGCCGTGGGTGGTGACCATGCCCCGGTCGGCGTCGACGCTCACTATCAGCCTGCCCTTGAGGGTACGTACCGCCTGCATGAGAAAGCCCTGGTCGATGACGGCGCCGGTACCGATGATCGCCCGCGCGATCGGCCCCCGGCTGATGCGCTCCAGCGTCTCCACGGTGCGGATGCCGCCGCCGAACTGCACCGGGATCGAGACCCGGGCAGCGATCTCCTCCACCGTCTCCAGGTTCACCGGCTCGCCCTCGCGGGCGCCGTCGAGGTCCACCACGTGCAGCGCCTGCGCGCCCGCCTCCTCCCACTCCCGGGCCCGCGCCACGGGATCGGTGCTGAAGACGGTGGCGTCGGCGAAATCACCGCGCCGCAGGCGCACGCACTCCCCACCCTGGATGTCGATGGCCGGGTAGAGAATCATGCCGCCACCCCCTCGGCGAAGTTGCGCAGGATCGACAGCCCGGGGGCACTGCTCTTCTCGGGATGAAACTGGAAGGCGGCGATGTTCTCGTGCTCCACCGCGGAGACGAAGCGGCAACCATATTCCGTGGTGCAGAGAATGTCCGCTTCGCGGTCGGGAACCACGGCATAGGAATGCACGAAGTAAAAGAAGGTGCCGTCCTCCACGTCCGCGAGCAGCGGTGATTCCTTCTCGATCCGCACCTGGTTCCAGCCGATGTGGGGCACCTTGAGCTTCGTGGGCAACAGCTCCACCCGGCCGGGCAGCAGCCCCAGGCCCTCGTGCAGCCCGTGTTCCTCGCTCTCCTCGAACACCAGGTCCAGCCCCAGGCAGATCCCCAGGAAGGGCTTGCCCGCCGCCGCCTCTTCCCGGATCACCTCCACCAGGCCCCGCTTCCGCAGGTTGTCCATCGCATCACCGAAGGCGCCGACGCCCGGCAGTACCATGGCGTCGGCCCGGCGCACCGCGCCGGGGTCGCGGGTGACCTCGACATCGGCGCCCACCTTTTCCAGGGCCTTCTCCACGCTGCGGAGGTTGCCCATGCCGTAGTCGATCACCGCGATCAGCTAGAGCACTCCCTTCGTCGATTGTACCCCGGCGATACGCGGATCGATGGTAGTCGCCTGGTCCATCGCCTTGCCGAAGGCCTTGAAGACAGCCTCGATCACGTGATGCGGGTTGGTCCCCGCCAAGAGCCTCACGTGCAGGGTGAGGCCGCAGTTGGTGATGAAAGCCTGGAAGAATTCGTGCGCCAGGTCGGTATCGAAGCCGCCGATGTGCGACGCGGAAAGATCCATGTTGTAAGCCAGGAAGGGGCGGCCGCAGATGTCGGCGCAGACGGTGGCCAGCGCCTCGTTCATCGGCAGCACCACGAAGCCGTAACGGGCGATACCGTGCTTGTCACCCAGGGCTTCGTCGAAGGCCCGCCCCATGCAGATGCCCACGTCCTCCACGGTGTGGTGGCCGTCCACGTCCAGGTCACCCTTGGCCCTGACCTCCAGGTCGAAGAGCCCATGCTTGGCGAAGAGGGTGAGCATGTGGTCGAAGAAGCCGACGCCGGTGTCGATGGAGGACTCCCCCTTGCCGTCGATGGTGAGCCTGACGGTGATGTCGGTCTCCGAGGTCTTTCTTTCTATGGTGGCGTTTCTCGACATTTTCCGGCCGTTCCTTTCCCAGTGGTTCCGCTGGCTTCGACCCTACCCTTCCCCGGGCTCGACGCCGAACCGGTCCAGCCGCATCAGCGCCGCCCGCGCATGGCAGGCGAGCCCCTCCAGCTCCGCCAGCGACGCCAGGGGCGGCGCCAGTTCGCCGATGGACTCGGCATTCAAGGATATCACAGCCACTTTTTTCTGGAAATTTTCCACCGAAAGCCCCGAGGCGAAGCGGGCCGTGCCCCCGGTGGGCAGCACGTGGTTGCTGCCGATGGTGTAGTCTCCGAAGGCGGCGCAGACGTCCTCTCCCAGGAAGACGGCGCCGGCGGCCGTTATCTCGTGCAGCATCTGCTCCGGGTGTTCGACGAACAGCTCCAGGTGCTCGGGGGCAAAAGCGTTGCTGAACCGCACGGCGGCCTCCTGCGGCCGCTCGCCACCGGCGAGCAGCAGCGTGATCCTGCCGGTGGCCTCTTCGCCGATATCGAGCTCCGCGGCCAGCCGTTCAATCGCCGCCGTCACCGTATCCAGCAGCTCCGGCGACCAGCAGACCAGCACGGAGACGGCGCCGCTGCCGTGCTCCACCTGGGCCAGCAGGTCGGCGGCGGCGAGGTCGCCGTCGGCGCCCTCGTCGGCGATGATCAGCACCTCGCTGGGGCCGGCGAGGCTGTCGATGCCCACGCGCCCGTATACCTGGCGCTTGGCCTCGGCCACGAAGCGGTTGCCGGGGCCGCAGACCACGTCGGCGGGCCGGATGCTCTCGGTGCCCCAGGCCATCGCCGCCACGGCCTGCGCGCCGCCCACCCGGTATACCTCGTCTATGCCCATGATGCCGGCGGCAGCGAGCACCGCCCGGGAAACCTCGCCGCCGGGGCCGGCGGGAGTGCAGATGAAGATCTCCTCCACGCCCGCCACCTGGGCGGGAACCGCGGTCATGACCACCGTCGAGGGATACTCGGCGCCACCACCCGGTACGTAGAGGCCGGCCCGACCGACCGGGATCAGCCGCTGGCCCAGCACCTGGCCCTGCCGCATGGAAGCCGTCCAGTCGCCCTTGAGCTCGTGCTGGTGAAAGAGGCGCAGGTTCTCCGCTGCCAGCGTGACCGCATCGGCGATCTCCGCCGACGTCGCCTCCACGGCGGCCTGGATCGCTTCCGGCTCCACCCGTATCCGCTCGGCGCTGAAACCCGGATCGTCGAAGCGCCGCGTCAGCTCCACCAGCGCGGCGTCGCCCCGGCGGCGCACGTCGGCGACGATGTCGGCGACGGTGCGCCTGAGCTCCTCGTCGTCACCCGGCTCCCCGCGTATCGAGGCTATTAGCTCGTCGATCCGGTCTTCTTCGAGTTCAAGGCGTCGCATGCCACCTCTCTTTTACCCTGTTCGCCTGCGGCCCCCTGCCGGCGTCGCTGCCGGCCCCGGCGCCACGGCAGGCTCTCTCTACTAATCGGCGATCCGCAGGGCGGATGGAGCACGGAACCTTCGCCCGCTCCCCGCACACTGCCGGACGCCCGGCGATGCTACAGTCTATCCCAACCGGGGGCCGGCTTTAACCCGCCCGTCACCGGCAGCAGCGCCGGTTTCACGCGGGAAGACCAGCCGGTCCCCTTTTTTACCGGGGGACGGCCATGGAAATCCGGCTTCACAACCTGCGCCCGCCTTCCGATAAATGGTATAGGCGGCAGCGCCGTAACGTTGCATGCAGCGGCTCGAATGCGGACGGCAGGCGCAGCCACGGAGAATACCGGAGCGGACATGGCGCCGCCGCCGATCTTCCCGGACTCAATGTCCACAACTGTCGCAATGATCCCGGGTAACGTCCGGGATCATTGCTTTCCTGCATCATCGGCGCCGCGGCGTCGGCAGGCAGTTTCTTTTCTCCCCCGGGCGCTGGTTTCATTACCGCGCCGCCGGGGCAAAAAACAGGGTGTAGCCGGCATGGCACCGGCGGGCGGCTGCTTGCCACGGCCACGTTGCCGGTTACCAGTCGTCCAGGCCGCCGGCGGCCGGCCGCGGCTTTACCGAAAGCAGGGTCACGGGTCAACGAAGACGAACTAGGGGTAGAAATGGCAGTGGCAGAGTTCAGCGTGGTGCCGGTGGTGGATGGTTCCCTCAGGGAATACGTGAGAGAGGCCATCGACGTCGTCGCCGCCTCCGGCCTCAGGTACGAAGTGGGTGCCATGGGCACCACCGTCGAAGGTGAACTGGACGAGCTGCTGGCGGTAATCGGGAAAGCGCACCGGGCCGTGCTGGCCCGGGGCGCCGGGCGCGTCATCACCAGCATCAAGATCGATGACCGCCCCGCGGGCCTCAGTATCGACGGCAAGCTCGAGGGCCTGGTCTGAACGCCCGGCAACGTCCCCTGTCAACAGGCCGCTGCCGGCGCCCGGCGTCCCCGCTGCCGGCGCCACCGGTGGCGGGAGGATGACGGCAGGCGAAAGGAACCTGGCAACGGGCGTCAAACCGGAAGACAGGCTCACCGGCGGCGGAGCCGGGGCCACCGCTGCCGGGGCGGGCGAAAGGAGGCATGCATAGGCCGTGTCGGACAGGATCCACAGCCTGCTGATCGCGCATAGTCAAAAAGTCACCCTGGCGGTACACGCCCTCAAGAGCAGCACCGAGGCCTGGCAGCGCGGTGACCGCGAAGAGCTGGAGCGGCTGGTGGGCGAGCTGTGCTCGCTGGAGGAGGAGGCCGACGCCATCCGCCGGCGCGTGGCCACGGAACTTTCCCGCGCCGACCTGCCCCACTGGCAGACGGAGCTCTTCCGCCGCCTGGCGCACCAGACCGACGACGTGGCCGATACCGCCCAGCGCGCCGGCAGTTTCCTGATGATCATCGCCGACCTGCTGCTGCCGCCGGAATACAAGGCGGACGTGGTGAAGATGGCCTCCCTGGATCAGGCGGCCATGTCCCGCCTGGCGGAAGCGATTCACTGCCTGGGCGAACCGTCAGAGCGCCGCATCGAGCACGCGGAGCGCATCAGCGAGCTGGAGCGCAGCGTCGACGACATCGAGTTCAAGATCCAGGGGCAGGCCTCGGAGCTCAACCTGGACACCTGGAGCACCATCGTCTTCTGGCGCCTGGTGCTGACCATCAGCCGCGTGGCCGATCACGTGGAGGACGCCGCCGACGAGCTGCTGGCCTACGAGGGCAAGCTCTGAAATACGGTGGAAATACGGGGACAGGAAATACGGGGACACCATACCTATTTCCCAAATTGAGAATCACACTTGCATGGCTTAGGGGGAAATAGGTAGGGTGTCCCCCTTTTTCATTCCCACTCCGCCACCTGCAGACGCGCCCTGCCCAGGTACGGCAGCGAGATGCCGATGGCGTCGTAGCCCATGCGCACCAGCTGCTCCATCAGCTCCGGGCTGTGGGCGATATCGCCGGCGGCGGCCACGAACGTCTTCCCCTTGCCCCGGCGAACTATTTCCTCCAGGAGCTCCAGTACCGCCGGGTGGGCGGGATCGAAGCTACCCGCCACCCGCTCGCTCTCCCGGTCGACCCCCAGGCAGCACATGGTGAGGTCGTTGACGCCCACGCTCACGAAATCGACACCGGCAGACAGCAGGCGGTCGATGGTGAGCGCCGTGGCGGGGGTCTCGATCGAGGCGCCGAAGGCGACGTCCTCGTGGGGATGCAGCCCCACTTCCACGGCGATCTCCCGCGCCCGCTCGTATTCCTCCGGGTTCCTGACGAAGGGGACCTTGATGCCCAGGGAAGAACATCCCTCGGCCACCGCCCGCCGCACCGCCTCGTACTCGGCCCTGAGCAACACCGGGTCGTCCAGCTCCCGGCCGATGCCGCGCCAGCCCAGGAGCGGGTTGCGCTCCAGCGGCTCGTCTTCGCCGCCGCGCAGGCGCCGGAACTCGTCGGTGGGAGCGTCCAGCGACTTGTACCAGACCATCTTGTCCCCGAAGGCCGTCGCCACCACCCGCAGGGCCTCGAACACCGAGCGCGTCAGCGTCTCCCCCTCTCCCCGCTCCAGGAGACGCCCCGGGTGCACTCCCCCCTGCAGCAGCAGGTAGTCGTTGCGAAAGGAGATGACGCCGTCGGCGATCGCCGCCGCCTTCTCGGCGGACTCGGGCACGTTGATGGTGGTCATCAGCCGCGTCCGCGTCGCCACCGCCTGCTCGGCGCCGAACTCGCTCTCCTCGACGCGGGGGCCGATGCCGTCCAGCACCAGGCCGCGCCAGCCGTCGACGGTCACCACGTCGCCGTCGTGGATCACGTCCAGCGCGTAACGGGTGCCGACGACACAGGGAACCTGGAACTCCCTGAGCAGGTTGGCGCCGTGGCTGGTGGAACCGCCCTCGTCGGCGATCACCGCCGCCGCCTCGCGAAAGTGCGGCGCCAGGTCCTGGGTGAGCCGCCGCACCAGCGCCACCTTGCCGCGGACGGCGCTGCTGCCCGGGATGCCGGCCTCGGGGTCGACCCGGATCACCTCTCCCCACCCCACCCGGGGGCTGGCACCGATGCCGCTCACCATGACGATCTCCGGTCGCCGGTAGCCCGCCTTGCTCAGCGACAGCTTCTCCAACCCGGTCACCGGCCGCGCCTGCAACAGCACGATGCCCTCGGGCCCGCGGCACCACTCGATATCCTGGTGAGCGCCCAGGCTGCGCTCGGCGGCGAGGCCGTACTCGACCAGGGTGGTCACCTCCTCGCTGCTGAGCTTCGCCTGCGCCCGCTTGCCGGGGTCGACGGGCCGCCGCTCACCGGAGGCATCGTAGTAGTATTCCTGGGGACGGGCGTCCCAGTGGGTCACCTCCAGGCTCTGCTTGTCGATGCGGTAGAGATCCGGGGTGACGTTGCCCGAGACTACCGCCGGCCCGTAGCCGTAAGCGGCCTCGAGAACGACCACGCCCTCGTCGCCGGTGGCCGGGTCGACGGTGAAGAGCACCCCCGAGCACTCCGCCTCGATCATCTGCTGGAAGATCACCGCCACCACCATCTGCGACGGGTCCAGCTCCATCTTGTGGAAGTAGCGCAGGCTGCGGCGGCCGAAGCCGCTGGACCAGCAACGGCGCACCGCGGCAATGGCGTCCGCCGCCGTCCTTACCCCCAGCACCGTGGTCAGCGTGCCCGAGAAGGAGGCTCCCGGGCTGTCCTCCACGGTGCCGGAGCTGCGTACCGCCAGCGGCCTTTCTCCTCCCGCCGAGAGCTCCTCGAAGTACGTGGCCGCCTGCTCCGCCAGCTCCGGGGGAAACTCGGCGGCGTCGATGAGCCTCCGTATCCGCCGGGCATAGAGATCGAAATCACCGGGCCGGGCGCGAAATTCCTCGATGATGGCGGCGAACTCACCGGAGACGCCGGCATGCTGGAGGAAATACCGCCAGCCGGCGGCAGTGAGCACCACCGCTTCCGGCGTCGGCAACCCCCCGATCCGCAGGCGTCCCAGGTTGTAAGCCTTCCCCCCCACCATCGCCGCGTCGATCTCCTCGAGCGATTCGCGGTGGCGCAGGTCGAGCCACAGCCCGCTGCCGGCGGCAGCGGCTTCGATGTTCTCGCCGGTCTTTTTCCGTCTCCCTGGTGGCAAACCGTCCGAATGCGAGGGCGAAACCACCGGCCACGCCGGGGGCACGGCGGCTTCGCGGGGAATCGATGCAGGCTTATTATCCCCCGCAAGGGGCGATGTTAGACCTTGCGGGGCCTCAGGACGCGGCCGCCGGCCCCGGAAACGCGTACTGGTTTCCCGCCTCGTCCCCGCAGGAGACACCGGTGGCGGCGGTGAAAGAAACCACTCCCGGCGGTACCTGGTACTGGACCGTGAAGTCCACCGTGGCGCCGGCATCCAGGTCGCCCAGCGAAACCGGTACCTCCGTGAGCGGCGTGGCGCCGTTGTTGGCATCGAGGCTGTACACCTGCACCGCCAGCAGGCGCTTGTCTTCACCGTTGCCCAGGCGGTAGTCGACGCTGAGGCGGCGGTCCAGGTAATCGGAATACGAATTCCAACGGGTGTCGATCGCGGCCAGCTCCAGGTCCAGCGCCCAGACAGTGAAGCTCTCCAGCGTGGCGCCCTCCGCATCCAGCGCCGTCACTTTCAGCGAAGAGGTGGACTCCTCGACCCGCACGTGCTCGTAACTCGCAGCCCCGAAGATGTCGCCGGGATCCGCCATCAGCGGCGAGCTCAGGGGGGCGCCGCCGCCGCCGGTGATCACGTAATGGATGCCGTTCTCCAGGTGATGCAAGTAATGATGCTCGTGCCCCTCGAAAACGATGTCGACCCCGTAGTTGCGGAAGAGCGTTTCGATCTCGTCCCGGTTTTGCTGCCCGGCGGCACTCAGCGGGTTCATCCAGGGATCGGTGAGATGCAGGCCGGAGAACAGCGGCCGGTGCATGAAGACAACGATCCACACGGCATCGGTGGCGGCCAGGTCGTTCTCGAGCCAGCTCTTCTGGGCGCCGGTGATCATTCCCTCCTGCCCGGGTATCTCCGTGCAGAGAGCGATGAAGTGGGTGTCGCCCACGTCGAAACTGTAGTATTCCTCGCCGTAAGTGGCCGCCTCGGCGCCGTCGTTCACGGGAAAGGTGAAGGCATCCTCGTAAGCCTGGCGGCTGCCGGAGGCGGAGAGGCGCTCGTGGTTGCCTGCCGCCACGTAGAGCGGGGCCCTAGCCGTGAGCGCCGAGGTGACGGCAAAGTAACCGTCGTACTTCTCGCTGGCGCGGGCGGCCGAGTCCGAGTCGAGCCCGAAAATGATGTCGCCCACGCTCAGCACCAGATCCAGGTCCTCGGCGGCCATCTGGGTGACGATGCTGTTCCAAATGGACGGCTGCACGGTGGTATCGGAGTTGGGACGGTTGTCACCGCAGACGCCGAAGATGAAGGGCTCGCCCGCGGGCCGGGCGGTACGAAACGAGGCCTCCGGCAACATCGCCGTATCGGCTGGGTCGGCATCGTTGCCCAGGGTGAGCCGGTAGTAGACGGTTTCACCGGCGTCCAGGCCGTCCAGCGCCAGCTCGTGACGGGTGGTGCCGCCGGCGTCGATCTTGCTGCCGGTATAGACACCGGGCTCGTTCCCGTACTCGAGCAGCACGCCACCGGGCACGTCCGTCGCCACCACCAGCACCGCCGATGTCTCCCCGACGGCACTGACGGCGATGTTCTTCGCCTCCACCGCCGCCGCCGGCCGGGCCGCCGCCAGCACCAGCAGGATCACCAGCAGCGGCAGGCAGTACCGGGCCAGGCGCAGCGCCGTCCTCTTCCCTGCCGCAGCTCCCGTTCTTTCCTGCGCGCTCACGCGGTCCCACTCCCGGGTTGAACAGCCCTCGACCCGCCGGCCGGCACCGGCCGCCCGCGGCCGGGCACGAGACCGGCAGGCCTCAAAACCTGCTCCTCGTCCCCCTATATAAGGCATCGTCAGCAGGGCTTTCCCCCGATAACCGCCCGCGCCCCGGCAGCCGGGAAAAATGGAGACGCACCGGTTTCTACCCGGGCGGCGGCCTGCAGGCTGAAAGCGAACGGGCAACCAGCACGGGCACACGGGGGCGGTGCCGTGGCGCCCGGGGTAACAACCTTCGTCGCCGCCCCCGCGGGAGCGGGATCCCGGAACCATGCCGGCTACAGGCGCAGGCTCAGAGAACCGGCGCCGGCCCGGGATAAGCGTAGGTATTGCCGGCGAGATCGGTGCAGCTCACGAAGGTAGTGGCGCGGAAGAAGCCCACGCCCGGAGGCACCAGGTACTGGATGGTGAAGCTGGTGCTGCCGCCGGCGGCGATGCCGCCCAGAGAAAGGGGCGTGGACGAGACGGGCGTGACCCCGTTGGTGGCCGACAGGTAAACGACGTCCACGGCGGCAGCGTCGCCGGGCCCGTTGTCGGCGAGCGTGTAGTCCACGGAGAGCAGGCCGGCAAGGTAATCATTGTAGCTGCCCCAGTAGACGGCGTTCTGGCCCAGGCCCAGGCCGGGGGTTCCCAGGGTGAAGCTCTCCAGCACGCCGCCGCTGGCATCGATCGCCGTCAGCTTCAGCGAATCGGGGGTCTCGTCCACCTTCACGTGGTGGTATGCCTTGGCCCCGAAGATGTCCCCCGGCCCGAAGGGAAGCAGGTCGTATAGCGGCGCCCCGCCACCGCCGCAGATCACGTACTGGATGCCGTTATCCACGTGGTGATGGTAATTGTGCTCGTGCCCCTCGAAGACCACGTCCACGCCGTACTGCTGGAAGAGGCCGAGCAGCTGGTTGCGGTTGGCCTGGCCGACGCTGTTTGCCGGGTCGATCCAGGGATCACTGGTGTGCCTGCTGGCAAAGAAGGGCCGGTGCAGGAAAACCACTGTCCACTGCTTGTCGTTCGCGGCCAGGTCCTGGGCCAGCCAGGTCAGCTGGTCCCCGGTCACCAGCCCCACCTGGCCCGGGAGCTCGGTACAGAGGGCAATGAAGTGGGTGTCACCGTAGTCGAAGCTGTAATAATCCTCGCCCTCGGTGGCAGCGGCGGGGCCGTTGTTCTCCGGCAGGGTGAACTCGCGCTCGTACCCGGCGCGGTTCACGGGAACGGTGATCCACTCGTGGTTGCCGATGGTAGGGTAAAGGGGAACGGACTGGGTGAGGGGCATGGTAAAGGCGAAGAAGCCGTCGTACTTGGTCTCGTTCTGGGCGGCGGTGTCGCTGGTGGAGGCGTAGATCAGGTCACCGGTGTGAATCACCAGATCCAGCCCTTCCCCCTGCATCTGCGACAGGATCGTACCCCATACCTGGGGCTGCACATAGGGGTAAATCCAGTTGGGACGGCTGTCCCCGGCGGCACCAAAGCTGAAGGGAACCCCGGGTGGCTTGGTGGTGGGAAAACTGCTCTCGGCAAGCACCTGGCTGTCGGCGGGATTGCCGGTGGCGGTATTGCCGGTGGCGGTAATGGTGACGCGGTAGTAAACCCGGGACGAGGGCGCCAGCCCGTCGAGAAGCACCTCGTGGCGGGAAGAGGCGGCGCTGGTCTTTTGGGCGGTATAGGCTCCGGGGGCGCTACCGTAATCGATGACCACGTCGGAGACGACGTCGGTCTTGACCACGATCACCGCCGAAATGGGTGTCACCTTGCTTACCGCCACGTTCAGCGGCTGTACCGCCAGGGCCGCCGGTGCCCAGGCGAGCAGGAGCACCGCGACGGAAACCACGACCAGCAGCAGCCTGTGTGCCCGCAAAACCTCTTACCTCCACCCCCCGGTCCCGTTTTTCAACAAAAAAGCCCGCGACGAGGCAGGCTGGGGAACTGCTCGACCTTCTCTTGTTTCCCTCTTCTCTTGTCCGGCTTACCCCCCTTCCGCCGGCCCCGCGGCCGCGCTCAGCGCGGCGTGGTCACCCGGCGCTGGTCGATACCGCTGAAGGGCCGCTGCCGCTTGCGGCGGTCGACGATCACCTCGATGTCCGGGTGGTCGGCGAGCGACTCGGCGTAACTGTCACGCATGTGTTCCAGCTGCTTGTCGATGACCAGGTACTTGTGGTCACCCTCGTCCGAGATGGCAAACCGGAACTTGCAGTGCGGGCAGGGAGAGAAGACCCTCGCCGAGGCGCTGTAGCTCACCTTGTGACAATGTGGACAAGTGAGTTCTTCCATTCTCACACCGCCTCCCGAAACACCGTAGCTGATTTTACCATATCTGCGCCTTTTTTACCATGATCGCCGGCGGCCGCCGGGGGCGGAAAACATCCTTTCCGGCGACGCCAGGCGGAGCGGCGTGTGCCGCCATCCCATGTTCCCCCGGGAAAGGCAGGGCACCCGGGAGGCAGTGACTGCCCCGGCTAGTATAATAGGGGTGTGCACGCTTACAGGTGCGCAGGCATCCATCCACGAGTGCCGAAGTGGCGGAACTGGCAGACGCGCCGGACTCAAAATCCGGTGGGGCTCACCCCCCGTGTGGGTTCGATTCCCACCTTCGGCACCAACGCCGGACAGGGGCGACCTGCGTCGCCGCCCCCGCAACCTGCGAGGAACAGAACCCGCGCGTGGGCAGCAAAGGTAGCTCTACAGCGAGTACGTGGACCGCAGGCTGCGGGTGATGCACGCGGTCTTCCTGGTCGTCATCGCCTACATGTTCCTCTCCGTCGTCTACGATTCCTTCATCCACGGCCTGCCCTTCTACTACGTGCTCTACGCCCTGGGAGGCATGGTGGCCGGCCGCGCCTTCCAGTTGGCACGCACCATCCGCATGCGGGAGGAGGACCAGGTGATCATGGAGGAGTACGGGGTGGACAGACGAGATCGCCTTCTGCTTCCTGGGCGGTAAAGGGCGGGGCCGCTGAAGCCGGCGGCCGGACGCCGTCACCGGCCGGGGAATATCGTGGTCACTAGAGCCTGGCAGCGACTACCCGGGTGTAACCCAGCGGGCCACGGGTGCTTTTCGCCTGCCGGTAGCCGGCGCGCCTGGCCATCGACTTGAGCTTCCTGGTCTCGCTGGGAGCGATCTCCACCAGCAGCCAGCCTCCCGGCTTCAGCCAGCGCCGGCCCTCCTCCACCGCGCGCCGCACCAGTTCCAGGCCGTCGCCGGAGCCGTCGCTGAGCGTGTGCCGGGGCTCGAACTCCCTGGTCTCGGCAGGCAGGTCACCGAGCTCCTTCCGGGGCACGTAGGGAGGATGAATGGTTACCACGTCCACGGTGCCCGCCAGCCGCGAAGGCAGGCCGGAGTAGAGGTCGCTCTTGCGGAAGCGCACGTTGCCCAGGCCCAGCGCCGCCGCGTTCCGCCGCGCCTGGGCCAGTGCCCGGGCGCTGATGTCCAGTCCCCAGACGCGGGCGCGGGAGACCGCCGCCGCCACCGAGAGGGCCACGGGGCCCACGCCGGTGGCCAGGTCCACGTGCAGGGGGCGCCGGCGGCGGTGCAGTCGGCGGATAGCCTGTAACGCCAGGAACTCGCTCGTCTGCCGGGGGACGAACATCCCCCGCCGCACGCCGATGTCGAGGCCCCTGAACTCGATACTGCCGGTGATGTAGGCCAGTGGCTCCCCGGTCAGTCGCCGCGCCAGCAGCCTCCGGAAGCGTCGCTCCACCCGGGACGGAACCTCGTCCTCCCAGTCGAGGTCGCGGCCCCAGGCGTATTCCAGGAGCTCCCAGGCCTCGTCCACCTCGCCGCCGCAGGCGCCGAAGCGTTCCCGGGCGCTCCGGAGCTCGCGCGCCGCCGCGTCGATCAGTTCCTCCACGTCCATGTTCGGGAATTATACAACGGTCGCGAACGAGCACTTACCCCGGAAGGCATCGCCACGGGACCATGTCGCGGACGCAGCGCTGGCCGGTGACCGAAAACCGGCGCCGCCATGGCCGGCCGCCGATCAGCCGCCGGCGGGCGCTTCGCGGCGATAGTAGCGCCGCTGGAACCAGTAGGCGACGTTGACCAGGGCGATCATCACCGGTACCTCCACCAGCGGCCCCACCACGCCGGCGAAGGCCACCCCGGAGCCGATGCCGAACACCGCCACCGAGACGGCGATCGCCAGCTCGAAGTTGTTGCTGGCGGCGGTGAAGGCCAGGGTGGTGGACTTGCTGTAATCCGCCCCCACCCGCTTGCCCATCAGGAACGAGACCACGAACATCAGCACGAAGTAAATGCCCAGGGGGACGGCGATCAGCAGCACGTCCAGGGGTATCTGCACGATCAGCTCCCCCTTGAGGCTGAACATCACCACGATGGTGAAGAGCAGCGCCACCAGGGTCAGGGGCGCGATGCGGGGTACCACCTGCGCCTCGTAACGGGAGCGCCCCATCGCCTTCACCCCCGCCAGCCGCGTCAGCGCCCCGGCAGCGAAGGGAATCCCCAGGTAGACGAGGACGCTCCCGGCGATCCGGCCCATGCCGATGTCCACCACCGACCCCTCGAGCCCGAAGAGCGGCGGCAGCACGGTGATGAAGAACCAGGCATAGACGCTGTAGAACAGCACCTGGAAGACGCTGTTGAGCGCCACCAGGCCGGCGGCGTACTCGCGGTCCCCCTGCGCCAGCTCGTTCCAGACGATCACCATGGCGATGCAGCGGGCGAGGCCGATGAGGATCACCCCCACCATGTATTCCGGGTGCCCGCGCAGGAAGAGCACCGCCAGCAGGAACATCAGCACCGGGCCCACCACCCAGTTCTGGAACAGGGAGAGGCCCAGCAGCCGCCGGTTGCGGAATACCCGCCCCATCTCCTCGTAGCGCACCCGGGCAAAGGGCGGGTACATCATCAGGATCAGGCCCACGGCGATGAGAATGTTGGTGGTGCCCAGGGAGAAGGAGTCGATCAGCCCCTCCACCCCGGGGAAGAGGTACCCCAGCGCCACCCCCGCCGCCATGGCCAGGAAGATCCACAGGGTGAGGTAGGAGTCGAGGAAGGAAAGCCGCCGCGCCGCCCTTTCGTGGTGCATCGTCATTGCTCAGCAGGCCACCCGGCGCTGCTTGTCCGCCAGGTGCTTTCGCAGCCGCCGCCGGTCCTCCCCGGCCCGCGGTATCGCCTGCCGCTGCCGTCCCAGCAGCTCCACCAGCGCCGCCCGCAGGCCGTCCGCGGCAGCCAGCCGGTAGAACATCCACTGGCCCCGGCGGCGGTCGCTCACCATGCCCGCGTGGCGCAGGCAGGCCAGGTGGCGGGAAACGGTCGACTGCGGCAGCTCCAGCACCGCCACCAGGTCACAGACGCAGAGCTCGCCATCCATCAGCAGGGCGATGATGCGCAGGCGGGTTTCGTCCGCGAGCGCCCGGAAGACCTGCGTGGTTTCGTTCACGGTTTCCCTCCCTGCCGGTCCGGTTACATGACAGCAGTGGCGACTACATCAGTATATCCGCATAAGCGGATACGAACAAGGTCGCCAAGTGACCTCGTCGAGTGCCGCATGAAGCCGGTACCGGCTTGCCAAGACCGGCAGCGCCGCCCACCCGGCTCGTTCCAGGGCCAGGCTGGCCGCCGCGGTAACTGGACTGGGCTTCCGTTCCGCCCCGGGCTCACCCCGGCGCGGCCGCCGCCGTCGCTCAGTGCCCGAAGAAACCGCGGCCCTGGGAATCAGGATACATGTAGAGCACGACCCCCTTGCCGCGGCAGAAGTCCTTCACTTCCGGGTCGCGCACGGAGCCGCTGGTGGCGAGGATCGCCTTCACGCCTGCCGCCGCCAGCTCGGCGGGACCGTCGGTGAAGGGGAAGAAGCTGTCGCTGTAGGCCACCGCCCCCTCGACCTGGTGGCCGGCGTCACGGGCGCGCATCACCGCCAGCTTGCAGCCGCCGACACGGTCCTGCTGGCCGACGCCGTTGCCGATGAGCATGCCGTCCTTGACCAGGGTGACGGTATTGCTGTTGGAGGTGGAGCCCACCGCCCAGGCGAGGATCATGTCGTCCACCTGGCCGGCGTCGGCGTCGCCGATGCGCTCGATGTCCTCCCCGGTGATGTCGGGAACGAAGGTATAGTTGGGCTGGGCCAGGAAGCCGCCGCGCACGTAACGGAAACGTTGCGCCGTGTCCAGGGAGCCGCGGTCGAGCATCTCCAGCACCCCGTTGGCCATCAGCCGGCACTTGTCCCCCTTGCGCTCCAGCATCCCCCGGGCCCCGTCGCTGAAGCCGGGAGCGACGATGCCGTCCAGCAGCCGGCGGTCGCCCGCCTCCATCCGGTGGGTCATCATGATCTCGGCGATCTCCTCGTCGACGGGGAAGGTGAGCAGCACCAGTCCCCCGAAGACGGCGCGCAGGTCGCCTTCCAGCGCCTTCCTGACCACCTCTGCGGGATCGCTGCCCACGGCGGCGCCGCAGGGATTGCCATGCTTGCAGGCGACGGCGATGGCGGGCACGTTGCCCCGGTTGAAGTCGAAGCCGGCGGCGACGTGCGTGGCCGTCTGCAGCAGGCGGTCCAGGTCACAGAGATTGTTGTAACTGGGTGCCGTGCCCTGCACCACCTCGAAGCGGTCCAGGGCCAGCGGGTCGGCGCTGCCGCTGCCGTAGAGCGCCGCCGGTGCCTGGTAGGCGTTCTCGCCGTACTTGCACTGGAGCACCGGCTCCCTGCCATCGATCTCGATCAGGTTCATGGGCATCCCCCTGGGTCGATTTTCCGTGCCCGATTATATACCCAGGGGGCGGGATCGCGCTGCCGCGTCTTCGGCCGCTGCCAGCGTCGTTCGCCGCCGGCAGTCCCCGGGCGGGCCGGTGCGGGGCCGGCAGGCGGAAAAGCGGGGGATCGCGGCGGCGCGCAGGCGTGCCGCGCGAGCGGTGTCGCGGCAGGAGGGAAACCTGTGCGCCGGCAATGGCGTTGCCGCCGGCCACGCGGCGGCTAGACCGAGCCCGGGCTGGGCCCGGGATAGGCGAAACGGTTACCGCAGGCGTCGCGGGCGGTCACGTACAAGGTCGAGCGGAAACGGCTCACCCCCGGCGGCACCAGGTACTTGAGGGTGAACGCCGTGCCGGCACCGGCGGCGATATCCGCCGGCAGCGGCGCCGGCGAGACCCACGCCACCGCGTTGGTGTTCAGCGAGTCCACCGCGGTGACGTCGGCGGCGTACGGTCCGCCGTTGTCCAGGCGGAAGTCCACGGCGACGATGCCCGCCTGGTAGTCGCCGTAACTGTCCCAGTAGACACGCTCCAGGGACAGCGCCAGCGACGGGCCGGCAGCGGCGCAGGGCTCCGGTTGCGGCAGCAGGGAGGACGCGTCCACGAAGGTGAAACCGGCGGCCTCGATGCCCGCCACCGTCTGCTCCAGGTAGGCGATGTCCTCCTCGGAATGAAAGAAGAAGCCGGCGACGCCGTCCCTCACGGCCACTATCTTCGTGGCACGGTCGATCAGC
>JAJRWQ010000027.1 GCA_024276735.1 Actinomycetes bacterium | reverse complement strand
AGCTCGAAGGCGCTGGTGTTCTCCAGCTCCCCCAGGACGGCGGCTGCCTGCTGGCGCTCCTCCTCCCCCATGTTTCCCAGGAAGGCCAGGGTCACGTGCAGCTGCGCCGCCGGCGTCATCCTCAGCGCCCGTTCCCGCGCCAGGTAGCGTTCCTGCCAGCGCACCAGTTCGCGCACCGCGGCCTCGGGTATCTCCACGGCCACGAAGAGGCGGTAGCCGCCACCCTCTTTCCCGGATCCTTTCGCCGGCTTTTTCTTCAACGTCCAAACCTGCCTTCCGGCGCCAGCGGCACCCCGGCCCGTCACCGGCCACGGCGCCGGCCGGGTGAACGCCGCTTTCATGCCCGTGTAAATGATAGCACCCGCCTGCAACGCTGATCACAGGATAGCCATGCCTTCCTTCAGGGTAGGGTATTCAAGCCTTGGTAGCAGCTCCTGCCGCATGCGCCCGGTGTTCATGCAGTAGGAGGCCATGCCGATGCGGATGAAGTCGCGCGTGAGCGGCGTGCGCATGGAGAAGAGAGCCGCCAGCGCCTCCGCGCCCCCGGCGGCAGCCAAGATCACGCCGGCGGGCAGCCGCCAGGGGCGGGCCCAACCCCAGTGAGCGGTGGCACGATCGAGAAACTGCTGCAGGGTGAGCGGCGCCTCGTCGCCGATATTGTAGATGCCGCTGATGCCCTCCTTTTCGATCGCCGCCGTCACCGCGGCGAGAAAGTCCGGCAGGGCGACGAGATGGATCCAGGTGGGACGGCGCCAGACCGCCAGCAGCCGCCGGCGGGCGGCCCACCGCGCAGCCTCGATCATCAGCACGCCCCGCCCGTAGACCATCCCCGGGCGCAGGATCACCGGCGTCATCGCCCCGTCCCTGCAGGCGCGAAACACCAGCCTCTCCGCCTGCAGGCGGGTGCGGGCGTGCACCGACGCGGGCGTACCGCCGGGGCCGCCCCGGGCGGGATGGGCCGGCGTCGATTCGCCCTCCACGTGGGGAAAACTCACCAGGATGAAACGCCGCACCCCGGCGGCGCGGGCGGCGGCCAGCAGGCTGCACACGAAGCCGACGTTGGTACGGGGCAGGAAACGCTCCGGGCGCGGCACGAAGAGCACGCCGGCGAAATGCACCACCGTGTTCACGCCCGCCAGCGGCGCCAACAGCGTCTCCGGCCGCGAGAGATCGGCGCGGAAGACCCGGACGCCCTCCGCCCCCGCAACGGCGAACGGCAGCGGGCGGCGGTGGATCATCAGGTTGAGCTGGTAGGGGCTTCCCAGCAGGCGCCGGGCCAGGAAGGAGCCCAGGTTGCCGGCGGCGCCGGTGATCAGGATCTTCATCTCTCGGCCCCCGGTACCGTTGGATTTCCTTGCCCCCGCCACCACGCAGAAGCCGTCCTGCTGTCACCGTCCTGCCCGGGCCGGCTCCCCTTCCGGCATTACACCGGCCCCGCGAGGGCCGGGAGGGCTCGGCGGCCCGACAAGACCCGGGGCTTCGCGGCGTAATCACGGGCAGCGGCGGCCGCCGGCGGGACAGCAGCCGTGATCAGTCGGCCGCGGCTGAACCACCAGGAACCGAAAACCGCACCGGCCAGAGCGCTTGCTCCGCCGCGGCCGCCGTTACCGTTCGAACTTCAGCAGCCGGGCGTTGATGGCCACGATCACCGTGCTCAGGGACATCAGCGCCGCCCCAGCGGCCGGAGTGAGCAGGATCCCCCAGGGGGCGAGCACTCCCGCCGCCAGGGGAATGGCCACGGCGTTGTAGCCGGTGGCCCAGGCCAGGTTCTGGATCATCTTGCGGTATGTGGCGCGGGTGAGGCCCATCAGCGCCGTGATGTCGCGGGGATCGCTCTTGACCAGGATGATGTCCGCAGTCTCGATGGCCACGTCGGTACCCGCCCCCACGGCGATGCCCACGTCCGCCTGCGCCAGCGCCGGGGCGTCGTTGACCCCGTCGCCGGTCATGGCCACGATCAGCCCCCGCGACTGCACTTCCTTGATCTTGTCCGCCTTCTCCCCGGGAAGAACGCCGGCAATGTACTCGTCGAGACCCACCTCGCGCGAAACCCATGCCGCCACCTGCTCGTTGTCACCGGTGAGCATGATGCAGCGGATGCCGTTCTTCCTGAGGGCGGCGACGGCGCCCGCCGACTCCGGTCGGATGATGTCCGCCAGGGCGATCGCCGCCGCGATCCGGCCGTCCAGCAGCAGGAATACCACGGTCTTGCCCTGGGAAGAAAGCCGCTGGAAGGCCTCCGGGTCCGGGATCTCCAGCCCCTGCTCGCGCAGGTAACCGGGGCTCACCACCATCACCTCGTGTCCCTCCCCCTCGCCCCGGGCGCCCTTGCCCGGTATGGCGCTGAAATCACGGGCGCGGCCGGCTCCGGGCGCGGCCGCGGTGATCCCCTGGGCGATGGGGTGCTCCGAGTGGGCCTCCACCGCCGCCGCCAGTGCCAGTGCCTTTTCTTCGTCGAGCTCGCCGCCCGCGGCCTCTTCACCATCGAAGAGCAGCATGTCGGTGACCCCGAAGCGGCCCTCGGTGAGCGTTCCCGTCTTGTCGAAAACGATCGCCTGGGTGTTGCGGGCCCGCTCGAAGGCGGCCCGGTCGCGGATCAGCAGCCCGTTTCGCGCCGCCAGCGCCGTGGAGACCGCCACCACCAGCGGCACCGCCAGCCCCAGCGCGTGCGGGCAGGTGATCACCATCACCGTCACCGTGCGCTCCAGGGCGAAGGCAAAACTCCGCCCGGAGAAAGTCAACCAGAACGCCACGGTGGCACCGCCGGCGGCGATGGCGATGATGGTCAGCACCCGCGCCGCCCGGTTGGCCAGGTCCTGGGTCCTGGACTTGCTCTCCTGCGCCTCGCGCACCAGCTCGATCACCTGGGAGAGGAAGGAATCGCTGCCCAGCTTCCGCACCTCCATGGTCACCGAGCCCTCGCCGTTGACGGCGCCGCCGATCACCTCGTCCCCGGGAGCCTTGGAGACCGGCTTCGACTCGCCGGTGAGCATGGCCTCGTTCACCGAGGTGCGGCCGTCGATCACCACCCCGTCCACGGGAATCTTCTCGCCAGGCTTCACCAGCACCCGGTCCCCCACCGACAGCTCCTGCACCGGCACCTCCTCCACCTCGCCCCCCTCGGTGATACGGTGAGCATCCGACGGCATCAACGCCGCCAGCTTCTCCAGGGCCATGGAGGCCCCCATCACCGAACGCATCTCGATCCAGTGGCCCAGGAGCATGATGTCGATCAGGGTCACCAGCTCCCAGAAGAAGATCTTGCCCTCGAGGCCGAAGACCACCAGGCTGCTGTAGAAGTAGGCCACCGAGATCGCCAGGGCGATCAGGGTCATCATGCCCGGCTGGCGCTGCCGGAGCTCGTCGTAGATGCCCTTGAGGAAGGGCCAGCCGCCGTAGAAGAAGACCACCGAGGAAAGCAGGAAGAGCAGGTAGATGTCACCCGGGAAGGCAACGGCGTCGCGGATACCCAGGAACTCCTGGATCGCCGGCGACAGGAAGAGGATCGGCGCCGTCAGTGCCAGCGAGATCCAGAAGCGCTTGCGGAAATCGGCCACCATGTGGGCGTGGTGCGAAGCGTGGCCGCCGTGGCCGCCGCGAGCGTTCCCGTGACCGTCGTGGCCGCCTTCACGACCGCCGTGACCATCGTGGCCATCGTGGCCTTCGTGGCCGCCGCCGCCGTGCCCATGCCTCGTCTCGCCGCTGTTCATGGTGTCACCTTGCCGCTCAGCCATCGGTACTCCTCGTGATCGAAACCGTATCCCGCCGCCGTGCCCCTCCGCGCATCTCGCAAGCCGGGGTTTGACCAATGGCTTCCGGGATACCTTATACGTATGACTTGAGCTTCGCCGGCCTGGTACATAGATATCACCGGGAGATGAACTTGAAACACGATGTCCGGAACCTGCTGGCGATAAATACCGGCAGCTCCTCGGTGCGCCTCACCCTGCTCAAGGTCGGGGCCGGCGGCCTGCGACGGCTCGCGACCCGTCGGCTGGAGGGAGCAATCGAGGCAGAACCTGCCCTGCTCCGGGACTTCTCCAGCGCCTCGGCCGTCGACATCGATCTTGTGGTACAACGTGTCGTCTACGGCGGCAACAAGCTGGGCGACGCCTGCATCCTCGACCACGAGGCAGAGCAGGAGATCGAGCGGCTTTCACCGGTCGCCCCCCTGCACAATCCCCTGGCCTTGCGCTGGATCCGCGCCTGCAGAAAGGCATTCGGCGACGGTCTTACCCAGGTCGCCGTATTTGATACTTCGTTCTTCTTCCGCTTGCCAGAGATAGCTTCGACTTATGCGCTGCCCCGCGGACTTTGCCGGAAATACGGCCTGCGGCGCCATGGCTTTCACGGCATCGCCCACAGGGTGATGTTGCGCAAGTGGCAGTCGGCTCGCCCCCGTCTGCCTGCCGGCGGCCGGGTGGTGACCGTTCAGCTGGGCTCGGGCTGCTCCATTGCCGCGATCAGCAGCGGTGAAGTGCTGGACACGTCCATGGGATTTTCCCCCCTGGAGGGACTGGTGATGGCAACCCGTCCCGGCGATCTCGACCCGGGGCTGGTCATGTATCTCCAGCGGCACGCCGGCATGAGCCCCGCGGAACTCGATCGCCTGCTGAACGAGCAATGCGGCCTCAGGGGCATCTCGGAAGAGAGCGGTGACATGCGGGCGCTGCTCCGGTCGAAATCTCCCGGGGCCCGGCTCGCGGTTGATATCTACTGTTACCGGGTACGCAAGTACATAGGTGCCTACCTGGCGGTCCTGGGCGGCATCGACGGAATCGTATTCGGCGGCGGCGTGGGCGAAAACAGCCCGGCGGTACGGGAGGGAATAGTGAACGCCATGGCTTGGCTGGATACCGCGCTGGACGCGGGGCTCAACGGGGAGATGGTCGGGCGCGAGGGCTTCATCAGCGCTCCCGGCGCCGGGGTCGAGGTGATGGTGGCCAGCGTGGACGAGAACGCGGAAATGGCCCGAGTCGCACTGGACCTGTTGGGAATCGAGACAACCGATGAGAACGGGGGGCGAGATGGAAATGGGTGACGCGACCAGGTCCGCTTCTTCGGCCAAACCCTTGACGGCGGAAGAAGCCGCCAGCATGAATGCGTACTGGCGCGCAGCAAACTATCTATCCGTGGGGCAGATCTACCTGCTTGACAACCCGATGCTGAAGGATCCCCTGAAGCCCGAGCACGTGAAGCCACGCCTGCTGGGGCACTGGGGGACGACACCGGGTCTGAACTTCATTTATGTGCACCTCAACCGCCTCATCCGCGCTCACGACCTGAACATGATGTACATCATCGGCCCGGGGCACGGCGGCCCGGGGGTGGTAGCGAATACCTGGCTGGAAGGCACCTACAGCGAGCTCTACCCGGAGGTGGGACAGAACATCGCGGGCATGAAGAAGCTGTTCCGCCAGTTTCCCTTCCCGGGTGGGATACCGAGCCACGTGTCTCCGGAAACACCGGGCTCCATTCATGAAGGCGGAGAGCTGGGTTATTCCCTGGCCCACGCTTACGGGGCGGCCTTCGACAACCCCGACCTGATCGTCGCCTGCATCATCGGCGATGGCGAGGCGGAAACGGGCCCCCTGGCGACTGCCTGGCATTCGAACAAGTTCCTCAATCCGGCAGGCGACGGTGCGGTGCTGCCGATACTGCATCTCAACGGCTACAAGATAGCCAACCCGACGGTGCTGGCACGAATAAGCAGCGATGAACTGCAGGAGCTGTTCTTCGGCTACGGTTACCGGCCTCTCGTCGTCGAAGGCTCAGATCCAGAGCGAATGCATCAGGACATGGCTGCCACCATGGATGAGGCGATCGCTTCGATCAAGTCCATCCAGGAAGACGCCAGGGTGAAAGGCGAGACCACGCGCCCCCGCTGGCCCATGATCATCCTGCGCAGCCCCAAGGGTTGGACCGGGCCCAAGGAAGTGGACGGCAAGAAAGTCGAGGGCTACTGGCGTTCACACCAGGTTCCCATTGGCGACATCACCACCGAGCCGGGCCACCTGGAGCTTCTCGAGGAATGGATGAAAAGCTACCGGGCGGAGGAACTGTTCGACGATAACGGCACCCTGATGCCGGAACTGGCCCGGCTTGCACCCCGGGGCGAGCGGCGCATGAGCGCCAACCCCCACGCCAACGGCGGCCTGTTGCTGCAGGAGCTCCGGCTGCCGGACTTCCGCGAATATGCCCTGGACGTCCCCGAGCCGGGGTGCACCAGGGGAGAAGCGACCCGCGCCATGGGCAGGATGCTGCGGGACGTAATGAGGCTCAACATGGAAGCGGGGAACTTCCGGGTCTTCGGCCCCGACGAGACGGCCTCCAACCGCCTGGGTGATCTCTTCGACGTCACCAGCCGCTCGTGGCAGGCCGAGACCCTGCCGGAAGACGACCATCTCGCCCGGGACGGCAGGGTGATGGAAATTCTCAGCGAGCATACCTGCCAGGGCTGGCTGGAAGGCTACCTGCTGACCGGACGCCACGGGCTATTCTCCTGTTACGAGGCCTTCGTACATATCATCGATTCCATGTTCAACCAGCACGCGAAGTGGCTCAAGATCGCCAGCGGGGAGGTCCCCTGGCGGCGCGACATCGCCTCGCTCAATTACCTGCTCACATCACATGTCTGGCGCCAGGACCACAACGGTTTCTCTCACCAGGACCCCGGCTTCATCGATCACGTGGTGAACAAGAAGGCCGACGTCATCCGCGTCTACCTGCCGCCTGACGCCAATTCCCTCCTCTTCATCACCGACAAGTGCCTGCGCTCAAAGAACCTGGTGAACGTCATCGTCGCCGGCAAGCAGCCGGAGTTGCAGTGGCTCGACATGGATGCCACCATCAGGCACTGCACGACCGGGATTGGTACCTGGGACTGGGCCGGCAACGAGGCAGGTGGCGATCCGGACCTGGTGATGGCGTGTGCCGGCGATGTTCCCACCCTGGAGACCCTGGCCGCGGTGGCGATCCTGCGGCATTACCTGCCGGAACTCAAGGTGCGGGTGGTCAACGTGGTCGACCTGATGACGCTGCAACCGCAAAGCGAGCACCCCCACGGCCTGCCGGATGACGAGTTCGACGCCCTCTTCCCGGAAAATACACCGGTCATCTTCGCGTTTCACGGCTATCCCTGGTTGATCCATCGCCTGACTTACCGCCGGGCATACCATCATCACCTGCACGTCCGGGGCTACAAGGAAGAGGGTACCACCACCACGCCGTTCGATATGGCCGTGCGCAACGACCTGGACCGATTTCACCTCGTGAACGACGTGCTGGAGCGGGTACCGCGGGCCAGCGCCGATCCGAAGAGAGCGGAACTCGTCAGGCGGTATACCAGCAGGAAGCTTGCCGAGCACCAGCGTTACATCGTGCGACACGGCGAAGACATGCCGGAGGTGCGTGAGTGGCGTTGGCCCGACGCCTGACATGTCCCTGACCATCATGCCGCCAAGGATTCGATAATTGACTTGCGGATGCCCGATCGTCACGCTCACGCCCGGGGAATACGATGCCGTCCTGTTCGACCTGGACGGCGTCCTCACCAGGACGGCGAGCGTGCACGCCGCCGCCTGGAAGAAGCTGTTCGATGAATTCCTCCAGCGACGCGCCGCCGATTCCGTTGAGCCGTTTGCGCCTTTCGACATTGACAGCGACTACCAGGTTTACGTCGACGGTAAACCCCGCTTTGAAGGTGTCGCCGATTTCCTCGAGTCGCGCCGCATCGATCTCCCCGCGGGTGATGACCAGGACGACCGTCCCGGTTTCACGAGTATCCGGGCGCTGGGCGACCTCAAGGATCGTTACTTCCTCGAGTCACTGAAGGAAAACGGGGTCGAGACTTACAGGGAATCCGTCTCCCTCGTGCAAAAACTGCGACTTCACGGCATGAAGACGGCGGTGGTGTCATCGAGCAACAATTGCACGGTGGTGCTGGAGGCGGCAGGCATTGCGAAGCTTTTCGCCACCCGCGTCGACGGCAAAGATATCACCCGCCTCCGGCTGAAGGGCAAGCCCGCGCCCGACGCTTTCCTGGAAGCCGCGCGACGCCTCGTGGTGGAGCCGGGCCGGGCTGTCGTAGTGGAGGACGCCGTCGCCGGCGTCACCGCCGGTAACGCCGGCCGCTTCGGTTGTGTTATCGGCGTCGATCGCTCCGGTCAGGCGGAGAAGCTGCGCGAGGCCGGCGCCGACGTGGTGGTCACCGACCTGGCACAGGTCCATGTCGCCGACGACCTGCAATCACAGTGGTCGCTGGTCTTCGAGGACTACGATCCTGAAAGGGAAGGAATCCGGGAAGCCTTGTGCACCCTGGGCAACGGCTATTTTGCAACACGTGGAGCCGCGGCCTGGGTGGATGCTGACGGTATCCATTATCCCGGCACCTACCTCGCTTGCGGCTACAACAGGCTGCGCAGCAACGTGGCAGGGCGCGTCGTCGAGCACGAGGATCTCGTCAACCTGCCCAACTGGCTACCACTCCGGTTCCGTATCGAAGACGAGGACTGGTTCGATATCGCATCCGCGAGGATCCTTTCGTATCGCCAGGAGCTCGACATCCGGTGCGCCCTGTTGACCCGCACCTTGACTTTCGAAGATAAACGCGGCAGGCGCAGCACCGTCCGCACGCGGCGCCTGGTATCCATGAGCGCCATGCACCTGGGCGCGCTCGAGTTTTCGCTCACAGCCGAAAACTGGGCCGGGGAGGTGACGGTGCTTTCCGCCATCGACGGCCGCGTCGTCAACGCGGGCGCGAAGCTTTACCGCAAGTACAATCATCACCACCTGGAGCCGCTGTCGGAAGAGGCATGCGGTGACGACGGCATATACTTGCAGGTGCGCACTTGCCAGTCGCACATCCATATCGCCCAGGCTGCACGCACACAGGCCTTCATTGACGGCCGGCCGATCACGTCGGACCGGCGGCTGATCAGGGAACCCGCATACATCGGGCAGGAGCAGGAGTACCACCTGGGCAAGCACGAAACGCTGGTAGTGGAAAAGTTGGCATCTTTCTATACCTCACGCGACCACGCCATCTCTGAATGCGGGCTGGAAGCGCGCAAGGCGATCATGCGCGCGGGGCGGTTCGAATCCGTCATGGCCGACCACATTCTTGCCTGGCGGCACCTGTGGCGCCGCTTCGATGTACAGATCCAGCCGGGGGAACCAGACCTCAAGCTGAATATCCAGATGTTGCTCCGGCTAAACATGCTCCACCTGCTGCAGGTGGTATCGCCCAATTCCTTCGGACTCGATATCGGCGTGCCCGCCCGGGGCTGGACCGGCGAGGCTTACCAGGGCCACATATTCTGGGACGAGCTCTTCATCTTCCCGTTCTTCAACCACCGCATGCCGGAGATCACCCGCACGCTCCTGATGTACCGCTACCGCCGCCTGGACGAAGCGCGGGCCAATGCACAGGCCGCCGGTTTCGAGGGGGCGATGTTCCCCTGGCAGAGCGGCAGTGACGGGCGCGAAGAAACGGAGAAGTTCAACCTGAACCCGCGCTCGCAGCGATGGGTCCCGGACAATACCTACCTGCAGCGACACGTGGGAAGCGCCATCGTCTACAACGTCTGGCATTACTTCCAGGTCACACGCGACATGGAGTTCATGAACTCGTACGGAGCAGAGCTGATACTGGACATCGCCCGCTTCTGGTCCAGCATCACCGTCTTCAACGAAGAACGCCGGCGCTACGAGATTCGCGGCATCATGGGTCCCGACGAATTTCACGACGCTTACCCGGACTCGCCCACGCCGGGCCTCGACAACAATGCCTACACCAACATCATGGCTGTCTGGGTTTTGTGCCGGGCGATGGACACCCTGGAGATGCTTTCCGACGTGAGGCAGGCCGAGCTCAGGGAGCGGCTGAAGCTGTCCGCGAAGGAGACGGCCCGCTGGCAGGATATCAGCCGCCGGATGTTCGTGCCGTTTCACGACTACGGCATCATCAGCCAGTTCGAAGGTTATGAAAAACTGCGCGAGTTCGACTGGCAGGACTACCGGACCCGCTATGGCAATATCCAGCGCCTGGACCTCATTCTCGAAGCAGAGGGCGACAGCGTCAACCGCTACCAGGCATCCAAGCAGGCAGACGTGCTGATGTTGTTCTACCTGTTCTCAGCCGCAGAACTGAAGGAACTGTTCACCCGCCTGGATTATCCTTTCTAACACGATACGATCCCCAGGAACATCGCTTACTACATGAGCCGCGTCACCCACGGCTCCACCCTCTGCCGCGTGGTGTTCGCCTGGGTGCTGGCGCGCTCCAACCGGCGCCGCTCGATGAACATGTTTGCAGAGGCGCTGCACAGCGACATCAAGGATATCCAGCAGGGCACCACCGCCGAGGGAATCCACCTGGGAGCGATGGCGGGCGCCGTCGACCTGGTACAGCGCGCCTGGACGGGGATGGAGGTCAAGGGCGACGTACTGCGGCTGACGCCGGAACTTCCGGAGGAGATCGAAGGCCTGCAAATGCGCATCACCTACCGCGGTCATGCCATCGATCTGCACCTCACCCATGACCTGCTCACGGTCAACGGTCACGACAGCCCTGCAGCCCCCATAACCCTTTCGGTAAACGAACGCGTAGACGAGTTCGCGAGCGGCTCGACCAGCACCTTTCCCCTGGAGGATGGGGACGGTGACACACCCCCTATGAAACAGGGCTAGTGCCCCCGCCTATCTTCCAGCTGCCGTTTTCCCTGACGAGGGTGGTGGTCACTTCGACGATCTTTTCCTCCTGCCCCGGGTACGTCTGTCGCGATGACCAGGTCACCGTGGCCCGGTCTCCATCGATCTCTTCCCTGACGATGACCACGTCCGTTGTCTCCGCTCCCACGGGGTACAACTTTTCGAGCTGCTCCAGGTAGACCTCTTTGGGCGGCAGTGCGCCCTGTGCGTGAAGCTCGTAGAACTCTTCGAAACGACGTTCATTGAGCAGCCTGACATGTTCCCGCACCACTGCTGACGGCGTACCGGCACCCTGGTTGCAGGCACTGGAAACCAGCAGTAACGAGGACAGCAGGAGAAGCATTCCCGCGAATGACGCAACTGCTTTCATTGCCTTGCACCTCCCCCGGCCTTCACGGTGCCGGTCGACCCGCTGCGGCGGCGCTCACGGGATCCGGCTGCACGGTTTTTCCTACCCCTTTTTCGGGCATGAAACAGGAGAGAGAAAGGAACCATGCCTGAATCACGCCGGGGGCCGCGAGATCGGCTCCGCCGCCCTGTCGCCCTGCAAGCGCCTCCCGTGGCGTCAGGAAGGCTGGAAAGCCCCCTCTTCGTCGCTTGCGTGAAAAACACGCCGGCATTCGGGTGGAAAAAGTTCCCACGTATTGGAGAAATAGGTGTGGCGCCCCCGAAGCATGGAGGCGCCGCCGGCGCAAGGCCGGCGGCGCCCCAGGGTCGTCGACAACCTCTGCCGTCAGTCGAGATCGGTGCCCACCACCTCGTTGAAGTAACCGTGGTAGAGCACCCGCTGGGAGGCGATGGCGTTGGCCGGCGTGGTGTGCTGGGCATCCGAGAAGGTTCTCACCTCCACCGGGCCCTCGATCTTGCCGGGGAAGGTGGGTGTGACGATCTCGCCCTTCGCCAGGGTGCCGGAGCTCCAGGTGCCGGGGGCGGCATCGGGACAGGCGCTGTCCTCGCAGACCTTGCGGCCGCCGATCCATATCTCGTAGTGCAGGCTGTTCAGCGCGCTGGGGTGATTGGCCACCAGCACCCAGTTGGTCATGCCCGGCGTCTGCTGGTCGTACCAGGTCCAGTGGTAGTCGCTGGCGAGCGAGACGAAGGGGTAGCCGGGCACCTCTTCGAAGGAAGGCCCCCAGAGTGTGCGCAGGCTGGCGATGGCCTTGTCCGTCGGAAAGAGGTGCTGGGCGTCGATATAGGCGATCACCTCCACCGGGCCGCCCTGCTTGTCGAAGGTGGGCGTGACGCTCTCTCCGGCGGCGATTGCACCGGCGCTCCAGGTGCCGCCGTCGTTGTTGCAGGAGGCATCGTCGCAGACCTTCTGGCCGGCGATGAAGATCTCGTAGTAGATGGGGTCGCTGGCATCGGGGGGGTTGGCCAGCAGCACCCAGTCCCGGGCCCCGGCACTGGTGTTGTCGTACCAGGTCCAGACGTAGTCCGCCGACAGCTCCTCGGCAGGGATACCCGGCACCTCGTTGAAGGCGGTGTCCCCGTTGGACAGCACCCGCTGTGAGGCGATCACGTCGCGGTGGTCGGCCTGGTTGGCCCAGCTGCCGCCCTGCTTGTAGGCCTTCACTTCCACCGGCCCGCCCATCATGCCGGGAAAGGTGGCGTACCACCTGCCTCCGGGGAGTATGTCGTAGGTCTTCGTTTTTGTCTGGCCGTCGGCGCGATTCTTGAAGGATACCTCGGCGGTCACCGTCTCCGTCTGCGAGGGGTTGGCCACCAGCACCCAGTTCTTCATCCCCGGGCTCTGCTGGTCGTACCAGGACCAGTAGAAGTGGTCGGAGAGCCGGCCCTCCTCGGTGCCGGGGATCTCCTCCAGGGAGTAGCCGCCCTGGGGCCAGAGACTGCGCTGGGAGACCACGGTCTGCTCTCCCGGGTCCGCAGCCACCTTCACCGGCCCGTTCGCCTGTGCCTGCTGGCACTGCTGGAAATGCACCTTTCCGGGGCCCACCGTGTAGCTGCCCCCGCCGGCGGTACACTGGCCCCAGGCGATGGAGATACTGAAGCTGCGGTTGACCTGCGCCGATGCCGGGTTGGCCATCAGCAGCCAGGCGTCGCCGCCGGTGTTGTCGTACCAGGTGAAATAGTACCTGAGCGGGCCCGGCTGCCAGTCGGGTTCGTCGTCGCTGCCGCTCAGGCCGATGACCTGCTGCACGTTGGAGCCGTCGGTGTTCATGACGTAGATATCGTAGTCGCTGCCCCGGTTGGAGGAGAAGATGATCTTGCTGCCGTCCGGCGAATAGCGGGGAAGCGAGTCATAGGCGCTGTCGTTGGTGAGCCGCGTCTGGCTGGAGCCGTCGGCGTTCATCGAGTAGATCTCGAAGTTGCTGTTGCTACGGTTGGTGGCGAAGACGATCTTCTTTCCGTCCGGAGACCAGTCCGGCCAGTCGTCCCAGCCGGCATCGTTGGTGAGTCGCGTCTGGCTGGAGCCGTCGGCGTTCATCACGTAGATCTCGTAGTTGCTGTACCGGTAGCTGACGAAGGCGATCTTGCTGCCGTCGGGCGACCAGGCGGGGTGCGAGTCGTCGACGCTGTTGTTGGTTAGCTGCACGATCCCCGACCCGTCGGCGTTCATGGTGTAGATCTCTTCTCCGTTGGCCGTCCACTTCTCGAAGGCGATCTTGCTGCCGTCGGGCGACCAGGTGGGACGGGACTCGTTGGTGATGTCGTCGGTGGTCACCCGGGTGACGTTGCTGCCGTCGGCGTCCATCACGTAGATATCGAAGGTACCACCCTGGGTCTGGGTCTTGGTGGTTTCGTGGGCGTAGGCGATCTTGGTTCCATCCGGCGACCAGGCCGGGTCGTAATCACTGTTGACGTCGTTGGTGAGCTGCACCACGCCGCTGCCGTCGGCGTTGGCGACGTAGATATCGCGCTGGGTGTCGTTGTGCATGAACACGATCTTGCCGTTGCTGCCTGGGTAGGCCGCCAGCGCCCTGCCGCCGTCTCCCATCACCGCCGCCAGCAGGGCCGCCAGCATGGCCAGGGCCAATACCGCCGCCGCCGCCATCCTGCCCGGAATGATCTTGCTCCGTTTCATCTCGCCTCCATTCGTCCTCGCCATCGATACAGGTCGATTTCACGCCTGCCGCCGGCCCGGGCGGGTGCGCTTCCCTGCGGCCGATCGCGGCCGGTCCCTCTGGCGGCGTCCGGCGCCCGCACCCGGGCCGGGGCATGCAGTACTGCCAGGCACGGGTACGACCGGAGAAAAACCAGGAAAGGGATCGCGCTGCCTGTTGCTTCGCCTTCCATGACTGCTGCCTACCCTGTTCGCTGGCAACGGCCGCCCGGCCTTTCTTGCTTTATTAATAAGACATTAACTGATTTCGCTGCGCGGGCAACCGTTTCCTGCCGCCGGGCGGCGGCAGGGGGAATCGCTGGCGATATCGGGACGGTAATCGCGGTGAAAGCGGTCAGGACTAAGGCAAGGCTTCAGCCAGCAGCTTCCGGTGCAGCAGGTGCAGGGCGGCTACCACCGTGGCCCGGCGTACCTCCTCCCTGCCGCCTGCGAACCGGAAGCACTCCACCACGTCGCCGGCCTCGGAGGAGACACAGATGAAAACCAGCCCTACCGGCTTCTCCTCGGTGCCGCCGCCGGGCCCGGCGATGCCGGTGACGCCGATGCCGTAGTCGGCGCCGGTGCGCGCGCGTGCTCCCAGCGCCAGCTGCTGGGCAACCGGCTCCGAGACGGCACCCGCGGCGTCCAGCACGCCCTTTATCACGCGGGCCAGGGAGACCTTGACATCGTTGTGGTATGCAGTGATACCACCGAGAAAAAAACGGGATGACCCGGGCACCGAGGTGATCGCCGCCCCCAGCATGCCACCGGTACAGGATTCCCCCACCGCCAGCGTGCCCCCAACCTCCACCAGCAGCGCCGCCGCCACCTCCTCGATGGACTCACCCCGGGAGTAGAACCAGTCCTCTAGGTCCTGGCGGAGCCTCGCCATAGCCGCTTCCACCGCCGGCGCTTTCTCCACGCCGAAAATCACTTCCACCGTGGTCTCGCGGAAACGGGAGCAGATTCCCAGCTCCACCTCGCCGGCGATGGCGGCAAAGGCCGCGTCGACCGCGCGCTGCACCCGGTCCTCGCCGGCGGCATAGAAGCAGGCACGGCTCACCCGCAGCGGCGTCGCCGCCGCGAGCCGTTCCGCCAGGGGAGCAGTGTCCAGCGCGCGCTGCCAGACAGCCTTCATCTCCCAGGGAACCCCCGGCAGCACCACGACTGCCGTGTCCCCGTGCTCGATCACGAAGCCGGGAGCGGTGCCCGCCGGGGGCACCGCCGTGGCGCCGGCAGGGAGCCGCGCCTGGCGCATCTGTGCCGGCGACGGGCCGCTGTCACAGGCTTCTGCCACCATCGCCGCCGCCGCCTCGTCGGTCTCGAGCTCCCGTCCCAGCGCCGCTGCCAGTGCTGCCGCCGTCAGGTCGTCGCGCGTGGGGCCCAGCCCCCCGGT
>JAJRWQ010000026.1 GCA_024276735.1 Actinomycetes bacterium | reverse complement strand
TGCGGCCGTATCTACTGGCAGGCCACCCACTGGCGGCGCATCGAGGAGCTACGGCGGCGCCTGGGCTGAGCGCAGGGGTGGCGGCGGGCGGAGCGCAGGGGTGGCAGCTCCCGGTCAGTCCCCGTATCCCTGCGGATGCTCGCGGTGCCAGCGCCAGGCGTCGGCGACGATCTGCTCCAGGGAAGGATGTTGCGGCTCCCATCCCAGTTCCTCCCTGATCCGGTCCGAGGAGGCCACCAGCACCGCCGCGTCACCGGGCCGGCGGTCGCTCTCCACCACCGTGAAATCCTTCCCGGTCACCTCGCGGGCGGTATCGATCACCTCCCGCACCGAGTAACCGGTGCCGTTCCCCAGGTTGTAATGTAGGCTCTCGCCGTCCAGGTGCTTGAGCACCAGGAGGTGAGCGTCCGCCAGGTCAACCACGTGGATGTAGTCGCGGATGCAGGTGCCGTCCCGTGTGGGATAGTCACTGCCGTAGATCTCCACCTGTTCGCGCTGCCCCAGGGCGGTCTTCAGCACCAGGGGCACCAGGTGGCTCTCCGGCCGGTGGTCCTCTCCCCTCTCCCCGCTGGCCCCGGCGGCATTGAAGTAGCGAAGCGCCGCGTGCCGGATGCCGTGGATGCGCTCGTACCAGTCCAGCAGGCGCTCGAACTGCAGCTTGGACTCACCGTAGGCATTGGTGGGCCGCTGGGGATGGTCCTCGTGCAGGTACTCCGTCTCCGGGTCGCCGTAGATGGCGGCAGTTGAGGAAAAGAGCAGCTTATCGACCCCTGCCTCCACCATCGCCTCCAGCAGCTCCAGCGGCCGGGCGGCGTTGTTGCGGAAGTACTTGCCGGGGTCGCGCATCGACTCGCCGGCCTCGATGAAGCCGGCCATGTGGATGACCGCCTCGACTTCATGCTCCCTCAGGGCCGCCGCCACCGCCTCGCGGTCACCCACGTCGCCCTGCACGAACGCCGCCTCTGGATGCACCGCCTGCCGGTGCCCGGTGGACAGGTTGTCGTACACCACCACCCGGTCCCCGGCAGCAATACACCGCTCGGTCACCACGCTGCCGATATACCCCGCCCCACCTGTCACCATCAAGTTCATGCGGGGACGTTCTTTCCTAATATTCCTAATTTATTCACTCTTTGCATAATTATTCATTTCCGGGCCGTAAGAAGAAGCGTTCGCTGCGCCCCGGCGCCCGACCACGGGAACAGGCTCTCACCCTTCCCATGCGAGCCTCGAGACAACAAACGACTCTAAAAAACGACACCGGCCTTCAGTCGAAAACGGCCAACATGCGCGAGATCATTTTTGAAACCGCCGACTGGTTCACCAGCAGCAGCTCCGCAATTTGCTTCTGGCTCAGCGTGGTTCGGCGAAAAAGCTCGTAAGCCAGCCTTTTCCTTGCATATGCTACATGGACACACTTGCTTCCGCCAAGCAGCTGTTCGATGGTGACCCCGTTTTGCCTGCAGGCCTCCGCCATGATTTCCTCGGCCGATTCTACCGGCTTCCTTTCAATGCTGCTTTCCCGTCCCGCAGTCTCGCCGTCCAGAACCTGCCTTGCGGGCAGAATATTCTCCACTGAAGTAGCGGATTCGCAGGTAGCGGCTCCTGCCGGCTCTTTTTTCGACTTCGTCGCCGGCTGGTATAGCTTGCCCTCTTCCATCCGTACGAAATCTTCATCCTCGCAGCTGCCGCCGACCAGCTCCAGGTATGCGCTGCGCGCGCGTGCCGTCTCCTCGCCAAAGTAGGAAAGGACAATGGCGGGATCGAACCAGGCCAGCCGGTATCGGCCAATGATGTACGCGTGGCTGGTAAAGCGATCGTGTTCGAGTGCAGCGAGATCCTTACACTCCTCCAGGTCCAGGGGATTGGTGTTCACGTACCTGAACAGGACCATCAGTTGCCGGTGATCTTCGCAGGCTACTGACCTGTAACGATTCTGGAAAAGGTGCCCCACCCTGTCGTGCCGAAAGTTGAAGTACTTCGCGTAGCTGGTGAGCAGCTTCTGCATGAACCGTGACAGCCTGCTCTCCTTCCTGTATACCAGCAGGTGGAAATGATTGGGCATCAGCGAGAAAGAGAGAACCGGCGTGGCTGTCTCTTGCGCGAACTTTCCCAGTCGATCAAGAAAAAAGCGCCTGTCTACGTCATCGACGAAGATTTCCCGCTTCTCGATGCCCCTGGAAAAAACGTGGTAGATGATCTCCGCTGAATCTTCTCTCCGCGATCTCGGCACATCGGCAAATTACAACATTACCAACCATCAGTCAAGTTGAAAAAACATTTTCCGATATTGGAAAAAATAGCTCATACTTTATTAATCTAGAACTACTCCATTGGTATTAGTATTTCCCAGTTGAACCGTAAAAACCAGGAAGCCCCAACCTTTCTGTCCGCCTCGTCCTTTCGATAAGAGTGACACTCTTTCGAACAATAGAACCCGGTTTCGACCGTAGCCGCCCTCAGCGAAATCACCTCGGGCCCCCGTCTATCCCCAAACACCCGATGCATAATTACTCATTTCTTGCATATTTTATGAATATTAGGAAAGAACGTCCCCGCTGCGCTATACTGCGGCCATGCGGATACTGTTTATCAGCGATATCTTCGGCAAGCCGGGGCGGAAGGCGCTGTTCGAGCGGTTGCCGGAGCTGGTGGAGGAGACCGGCAGCGATTTCGTGGTCGCCAATGGCGAGAACGCCGCCAGCGGCGCCGGCATCACCAGCAACATCGCCGAGAAGATCCTGGCCGCCGGCGTCGATGTGATCACCACCGGCAACCACGTCTGGCGCCAGCGGGAGATCTACGACTTCATGGATGATTCACCGCGTATCGTGCGCCCGGTCAACATGCTCCCCGACAATCCCGGCCGCGGCTGGACCGTCTGCGAGAAGAACGGCGACAGCCTGGCGGTGGTTAACCTGATGGGCGACCTCTACATCAACGCCCCCGCCGGGCCCTTCCAGGTGATCGATTCCGTCCTCGCGGAGATCCCTGCCGATGTATCGCACGTACTGGTGGACATGCACGCCGAGGCCACCAGCGAGAAGGTGGCACTGGGCTACTACCTGGACGGCCGGGTGACGGCGGTGATCGGCACCCATACCCACGTCCAGACCTCCGACGAGCACGTCCTTCCCGGTGGCACCGCCTACATCACCGACGCCGGCATGACCGGTCCCCACGACTCGGTTATCGGCGTCGACAAGAAGATCATCCTCGACCGCTTTCTCACCCAGATGCCGGTACGCTTCGCCGTGGCCGACGGCGACGTGCGCATCGAGGGCGTGTTGATCGAGGCCGGCGACGACGGGCGGGCAACGGCGATCGAGCGCCTGCGCGTCGAGTGTAAATAGCCCCGGGCCCCGTGTCCGCAACGGCATCCCGGCGCCAGCCGGCTCCCGGCACTCACCCCTCGAGGCCGCCGGCGGCCCGATTTTCCCGGGCGGCGGTCACCAGCATCACCACCACCATCGCCGCCAGCACCGCGTTCCTCAGCGCCACCTCCGCCACGATGCCAGGGTTGAGAATGAACAGCTGCCAGTAGAGGTGGGGAAACTCGATCTGCGTCAGCACCAGCACCGTCCAGAACAGCGCCGCCGGCCAGGCCCGGCCCGGCGGTAGGTCAACGGCATCAGCGGCAGCAGCCAGATCAGGAACTGGGGTGAGAATACCTTGCCCAGCACGATGAAGGCAGCGATGCCGATGGCGGCAAAGTAGAAGAGCGACGCCATCCTGTCCTCGGCCTCGCCGGAAAAGCCGTAGCGCCAGTAAAAGACGTACACCACCAGCAACAGCAGGAGCGTCGCCGGCCCCGAGAGGAAGGCGAACACGTCCGCCAGCGGCGAAAACACGTTGTGGGAGCCGAAAGAATTGAGTATCCGCACCTGGTATCCGAAGAGCTTCGACGCTCCCAGCAGCGGCGACGCCCAGGTGCTCTCGATCTGCAGCGGCCGCTCCGCGTGGTAGAGGAAGGTGTCCGCGAATCCCCCGGGCGACGCAACCAGGAAGGGTAACGCCACTATCGCCGTCGCCGCCAGCGCTACCAGTGGCCCCTGCCAGAGCTCCCGCCGCTCGCCCCGGCGCCAGTGCCAGACGAGGAACAGGGGCGCGATCAGCGCCGGCACCATCTTGGTCATCACCCCCAGGCCCAGCAGCGCCCAGCCCGGCAGCCGCCGCCCGCAGGCAAACGCCGTCAGCGCTGCCATGATCACCGCCGCCGCCGCCATGTCGAACCGCGCCTGCACGATGGAACCGTTGCTGACGAGGAACAAGGAGTATAGCCCCAGCGCCGTTACCAGCGATATCCTGTCCCCCAGCCGCTTCACCGCCAGCGAGATCAAGAGCACTATCGCCAGGTCCGCCAGCAGCATCTCCAGCTCGAACCAGGAGACGAAAGCCCCGTAGGCGTTCCCCGAAAGCAGCCGCGGTAACAGGAAGAGCAGCATCGCCAGCGGCGGGTACTCGCTGGCGAAATCGCGGTAGGGCAGCATGCCATCCGTCATGCGGCCGGCGTACTCGTAGTAGATGGGCGTGTCGGTGATGTGCTTGTCGCCGAACCAGAGCGACTGGAACAGCACCAGCCAGATCAGCACGTGCAGCAGCAGGAAGGCGGCCGTCACCAGCCGGCGCTGCCGGTCCTCAGGCAGCCCCGCGTACCATGTCTCCACCCTGGTTATTATATCCATGCTCGAACCTGTTTCCGTCTCCACCCCTGCTCTCCCGCCGTGCCGCCGCCACCACGAGCGCGGCCATCACCGCGGGAAAGAACCACGGAATGTAGAGGTAGAACCAGTGGGTCTGCACCAGCTGGAACCCCAGCAGCAGCGCCGCCGTGGCTGCCACCACCTGGATCAGCCGCTTCCGTGGCGGCAGGGTGTAAACCACGATTGCCAATCCTATCAGAATGTACTGCGCCGCATGCTGGATGCCCGCCAGCCGCTCGGGATGCTGGCCCCAGATGCTGAACGGCGACTCCCGCCCCAGCTGCCACTTGAGCGAGCGCTCCAGGAACACCTGGAAGGAGCCGTCGCCGAGGAAGATGATCGGCAGCGGCGCCGCCAGCGCCACCAGGAACGCCGCCACGAAGAGCAGCCGGCTCCCCCAGCCGCGAAACGCCCGCGGGTAAGAGGCCCAGAGCGGCGCCAGCATCGCCGGGAAGAACTTCACCTGCGTCGCCAGCGCCAGCATCAGCGCCCCCAGCGGCAGCGCGTCGAGAAACACCAGCCCCCAGACGATGAACGCCGCCACCACCGTGTCGTTGACGTTGCAGTTGAGCACGAAGGTGGTGTAGGGATAAGCAGCCCAGGCATAAGCCAGCGCCAGCCCCAGCTTCCTGCCACCCACCGTGCGCTCGCCCAGCCGCCGCCCCAGGTAGTACATGCCCGCCACCGCCGCCAGGTCGAAGAAGATCGCCACCGCGTGCGCCGCCGGCAGGTCATCCCAGCTTCCCGACCAGGGCAGCAGCAGCTCGAAGGGCAGGTACAGCAGGTAATTCATGGGACCGTAGGTGTCGCCGTTGCTGTCGTCGTCGGGCATGTTGCCGTAGGGAGCTATGCCCTCCTCGAGCCGCTGGGCGCCGATCACCCCCGAGTAGCCCACGTCCACCACGTTGGAGTCGGCCAGGTTGATGACAATGCGGAATACCAGCAGCGCCGCCAGCAGCGCCGTCATTACCCGGGGGCCGAAATTGAGGTGCAGCGCCAGCCGGTCCTCTCCCCTGCCGGCGCCGGCGCCCGCCACTGTTTCCATCGCCGCCGGCCTTCCCCCGGCCTCGCCCGCGTGGTACCCACCGATGACGCCAGCGGGCTCCATCGCCTCCGGCATGCTGTCCCCGGCACCACCCCCGGCCCCCGGGGAATCCCCGGCCATGTTTTCGGGCGCCCTGCCATCGCTCCCCCGGGACTCCGCACCTGCCCCGGGCAGCGCCCCGGCCTCGACCCGGCCGCCGGCCGCGTCCCCGACCCCCGCCCGCGGCCCCCGTCGAAACCTCGCCACCAGCCACGCCATCCTCAGGAGCAGGTAGACCAGCGGCGGGTACACCAGCGGCACCGAGGTGAAGATCTCGCCCCGGTTGAAGAAGTAATGGGAAACGCTGAAGGATAGCAGCACCAGCAGGTCCAGGTGCAGCCAGCGCAGGGGCCGCCGCTGCTCCACGAACGGCAGCAGGAAGAAAAAGCACAGCGGCAGCCACACGTAGGGCTCGTTGACGATGCGACCGAAGGCACCCTTGTAGCCCCGGGCCATCGACCACGCCACCTGCGGCCCCGTCCGCACCTCGTTGACGTCGCCGGTGGCATCGTCCACCAGCACTTCCGCCTCCGTGACGCCGTCGACGGTGAAGGAGACCGTCCAGACGCGGTCCTCCCCCAGGGTGGCCGACTTCTCCGCCTCGCCCTTGCCGGCCAGCCACTGTTGCACCCGCTCCTCGCCATCGGCGATGTCGATCGCCTCCAGGTCGTCCAGCAGCGGCAGCTTGTCGTGGTAGGCCTCGTCCTCCACCCGGTAGCGCACGACGCCGCCGCTGTCGTCGTCGACGATCACCTCCACCAGCACCCGCCCGGCCATGGGCTCGCTCCAGGTGATGGTCCACAGGCGCCGCTCGCTACTGAAGCTCGCGTGCACCACCATCTCCGGGTGGCTCTCCACCACCACCGGCACCCCGGGATGGCCCTGGGCGATGGCTATCGCCTGCGATTCGGACAGGTGGGGCTCGGCGGGCACGGCGCCCGCGCGCGCGGGCAGCGTCGCGAGGACGGTTGCCGCCAGGAAGAGGGATATGAACAGGAAGCGTTTCAAGTCCGGCCCCGCAGTCGGCCGGCCTTCGCCGTCAGACCCGGGGTTGCCGGAAACTCCACAGCTTGTTGCCGGTGAAGTTGAGCACGGTGACCGCGGCGATGGCTATCGCCTGCGCCAGGTATTCGTCGATCGCCGCCGCCTCCACCAGCAGCACCAGCAGCGCCATGTTCAGGCCCCAGCTGGCGACGCTCACCACCAGGAATCGGCCCGCCTGCCGGGCAACGCGCCCCCGGGGATTGCCGAAGGTCCAGTACTTGTTGAGCAGGAAGTTGTTGGACGCGGAGATGATGAAAGAGGCGGTTGCCGCCACCGGGTAGGGCATGCCGATGACGCCGAACACGAGCGTGTAGATGGCGAAGTTCACCACGTACCCAGAGGCGCCCACCAGGCAATACTTCCAGAACTGGTCGGCCGCGCGCCGGATACGCTG
>JAJRWQ010000025.1 GCA_024276735.1 Actinomycetes bacterium | reverse complement strand
CGACGGGTCCGGCGCCTGGAACACGCCCGGCGGCGACTACAACGCCGCCGCCAGCGCCAGCGCCGTGGCCCCGGGAACCACCGGCGTCTGGGTGGACTGGGACATCACCGCCCTCACCCAGGACTGGGTGGACGGTACGCTTACCAATTACGGTCTTATCGTCAAGAAGGCGGTGGAGAACCCGGCGGCGATCGACGCCAAGCTCTTCTACTCGTCGGACTATACCACCGTTACCTCGCTGCGACCCAAGCTGACCATCGAGTACGTGCCGGCTCCCGGGACCATAACCATGACCATCGACGGGACGTATAACCGCGACGGCACACCGGGATCGGGATCGGTGGGATTCGGCAACGTCAGCGCGGGGTCTACGTACTTCGTAGGCGACACCGCCTCGCCACCCTTCGCGGTGCAGCTGACGGTGCGTTCGAACGCGCTCTGGGGGCTGTAGGTGGCCGCTGTCGGCGATCTCACCCAGGCCTCTCCGGCCAACACCATCGACATCGCCAACCTGGCCTGGAAGCAGGATGCCGACCCGGCCTCCGCCTACAGTCCGATGGTGAAGCTGCCCGCCGAGACCATCGTCAGCAGCAACGAGCCCGCCACCAACGGCCGCTCGTTCTTCTTCGATTACCGTCTGGCGATTCCACCGACGGCGGTTTCGGGCAATTACACCACCACGGTAGTTTATACCGCCTATCCCCAGTGAGGCCCGCCCCGCGGCGCGGCGGCGATTACCGGTGCCTCAGCCGTCCAGTACCACGTAGGAGACGGTACCGGCCTGCTCGTCCGTGACCACGATCACGGGCGCCGCCGCCTGGGCCTGCCCCTCTTCGTCGACGGCGAGGGTGCTGACGACGTTCACCGAGACGGTTATGGAGGCGGAGGCGGCGCCGGCGGGCGGGGTGGATGGCGCCAGCAGCAACAGGGCTGCCAGCACTGGTGCCAGCAAGGGGAAGAGGGTTGCCGCCGCCCGGGACTTGATCGCCGTTCACCGCCTGGAATCGAGGTGTCATTGCTGTCGCTAATGGTACCCGTGGAAGCGGTGGAGATCAAACGCGGGAGAGGGGGCGTCGGCAGGCGGGTGACCGCCAGCCGGCACGGGGGCGTCAGAGCTTTCCCAGCAGGTCGTCGATGGTACCCACCTCGGCCAGCAGGCCGATACGCCAGGCGGCGGAACGCGCCTCCAGCAACTCCTTGCGCGCCTTTTCCTTCATGCCCTGGTTCAGGTAGGAACGGGCCAGGTCCAGCTCGCCGTCGATCATCCGGCGAATCAGCTTCACCGTCTCCGGATCGTCGATGTTCACCACCTGGGTGTCGGGCATGGAGGGGAACAGCTCGTTCAGGGGCACCAGCTTCCCGCCCTCCCCGGTGGTGGCGAGCGCCGCCGCCGTTTCCTCCGCGGGCGGTGCCGCTGCCGCTTTACCCTGCTGCAGCCGTTCCAGCTCCTTTTCCAGTTCCGCCTTCTCTTCCTTGCGGCGGACGGAGCGACGGTGCAGCAGCCAGGCGATGGCAGTGATGCAGAACACGGCGACCAGGATCGCCACGATGATCTTCCAGGGGATGACCCAGAACGATGCCTGGGCGAACACCGGTATCTCGTCGCTGCCATAGGTGAGCTCGGCGCTGGCCGTGTAACGGCCGAAGAGACGGCGGCCGTTCCACTCCACCGTGTTGCGCCGGGATGACTCCGGCAGCACCACCCACTCGTGAACCGGTATCTCCGCCACCGTGTGGCCGAAGATGTTGCGAATGATCACCTTCCCGCCGGGCTTGAGGTGGACGTTGCCCTCGTTGTTGAATACCAGCCCCATGTTGATGGGCCCGTACTGGGAAAAGAACGGCACCTCCAGGGGGCTGAGATAACCGTCTTCGATGATGTCGCCGGAGACGGTGATCAGGAACAGGGTGCCCACGCGGTTGGTGATCTTGACGCCCGCCTCCTGCTCGTAGCGGTTCAGCGTCCGGGAGGCGAAGAGGACGGCGTAGTGCCCTCCCGGCTCCGCGTCCGGCGGGACGTCGACGCGCACGTCGAAGGTCACGGCCTCGCCCTGCTCCAGGACGATACTGTCCAGCTCCGGCACCAGCCAGCCGCTGGCTCCCCAGGGGCTGGGCTCGTCGCCCATGAAAACCGTGGCCTTGGAGGGATCCCGGGAGCCTTCGAAATCCTCGATGGTGAACTGGAAGGTGACGGTATCGCCGGTGCGGTTGATCACCGTCACCTCGGCGGTGCCGGAGTCGCCGGGATCGAGATTCATCTCCACCTTGGTGGGCGTGATCACGATCTGGCCGGTGACCTCGTCGTCGTGCTTCTCCACCGTGTAGGCGAGGGCCGGGCGGGGCCAGGCGGCGAGCACCAGGAGAACGAGCAGCAGTCCCAGCAGGGGCAGGGTGACCGCGGGCAGCGGTTCCCGCCGCCCCCACGGCATGGCCTTGTCTGCTCTTTCTCGAATCGTCACGGTCTCAGGATAGCTTTGGCAAGCGGAAGTCTCAAATGGTACTTTTCTGGCCGGCGGCCTGCTTTCCTGCATGCCGGGGATGCGGGCGGGCAAACCAAAGCCCCCTGGCAGGAGGGGGCTTTGGTCCACAACCTTGTTGCGTTGACGTGTTGCTAT
>JAJRWQ010000001.1 GCA_024276735.1 Actinomycetes bacterium | reverse complement strand
TGCTGTCGGGCATCTCCGCATCCATGTTACTCACGCCGTCCATCTCTCCGTTCGAAGCCGTGGTTTCGCCGGCCATGGCCATGCCGTTGTCGTTGCCGGCCGGCATCGACTCGTCACCGCTGCTGCCCATGGAGGCGCTCATGGCGGCGCTTTCGTCCTGGTGCTGGAAGTCGCACACGGGGAAGAAGTATCGGGGGGTGAGGGCGACCAGCAGCCCCAGGACGATGATGGCGCCGGCCGCCAGCTTGATGGTCTTGTTCACGCATCCTCCTTCTCGGTCTTTTCCGGGAGAGCCCGCTGCTTGCAGTCCATAGCTTGTCGGTGCAAGGACCGTGCCAGCGGGGCGGGCGATTTCTCGCGCGGGCCGGGGAGGGGGCCGGCGGGCGCGAAAGCCCTGCTGCCGGCGGATAACGCGGCGATCCTGCGACCCCGGTGGCTGCGGGGCCGTAGAGCCGAGGACGCGGGTCTCCCGCACCGGGTGTGGCATATGACACAGTAAGGGCGGCTGGGGACACACCCCGCGGGTGGTGATGGCGGGTCGGCGGCAGGCCGATCGAGGCCCGGCGACCCGGGCCGGCGCCGCCTCTCACTGCCGGCGCTGAGTACTGATGCCGTCTTGCACCGGGGTGCACCGGGTTTTCACGCTGCGGCGCTCGGGGAAACGCCTGTCGTCGGCCGGGCCGCTGCGCCCGCGGCGGCATACCTTCCGCCGGATGTTCCGCGATGTTGACGGGGAGCCGCGGACCTACATGTTTTTTCACATTGCGGCGATCGGGGAGAATTGCGGCGATCGGGGAGACGCCTGTTGCTACCAGCAGGGCCGCCGTGCCCGCGCCGCCGTCTCTCGCTGCCCGGTGTTGTCTAGGTGGTGCAGGGTTGCTTGGGAGAAAGCCGGGCTTTTCACGAGTCGGAGACCGGAAACGCCCGTTGGGCCGGGGAAGCGCCTATTCCCACTCGATGGTGCTGGGGGGCTTGGAGGAGATGTCCAGCGCCACCCGGTTCACGCCCGGCACCTCGTTGATGATGCGGTTGGAGACCGTCTCCAGCAGCTCGTAGGGGAGGCGCGCCCAGTCGGCGGTCATGGCGTCCTCGCTGGTGACGGCGCGGATGATGATCGGGTAGGCGTAGGTGCGGGAGTCGCCCATCACGCCCACGCTGCGGATGGCCGGCAGCACGCAGAACGACTGCCAGAGCTCGCGGTAGAGCCCCGCCCGCCGCACCTCTTCCTGGAGGATGAAGTCGGCGCGCCGCAGGATCTCCAGCCGTTCCCCGGTGACCTCGCCGATGATGCGGATGGCCAGCCCCGGCCCCGGGAAGGGCTGGCGCCAGACCATGTTGTCGGGCAGGCCCAGCTCCGCGGCCACGTTGCGCACCTCGTCCTTGAAGATGTTGCGCAGCGGCTCCACCAGCTCCAGGTCCATGTCCACCGGCAGGCCGCCGACGTTGTGGTGGGACTTGATGCGGGCGGCGTCGCGGGTGCCGCTCTCGATCACGTCGGAGTAAAGGGTGCCCTGCACCAGGAAGCGGGTGTTCTCCAGCCGCCGGGCCTCTTCCTCGAAGGTGCGGATGAATTCCTCGCCGATGATCTTGCGCTTCTGTTCGGGGTCGGTGACGCCCTCGAGCTTGGAGAGGAAGCGCTCCTGCGCTTCCACGTGGACCAGCGGCACGTGGAAGTGGTTGGTGAAGGCGTCGATCACCTGTTCGGCCTCGTTCATTCTCAGGAGGCCGTGGTCCACGAAGATGCAGGTGAGGTTCTCTCCCACCGCGCGGTGCACCAGCAGGGCCGCCGTGGAGGAATCGACGCCGCCGGAGAGGCCGCAGATCACCTTGTGATCGCCCACCTGCTCGCGGATGGCCGCCACCGCGTCCTCGATGATGGAGACCACGGTCCAGGTGGGCGAGCAGTCGCAGGCGCCGAAGAGGAAGTTCTTGAGGATGTCGGTGCCGAAGGGGGTGTGCACCACCTCCGGGTGGCACTGGATGCCGAAGAGCCGCCGCCGCCGGTCTTCCATCACCGCCACCGGCGAGGCGGCGGTGGAGCCGGTGGCCTCGAATCCCTCGGGAGGGGCGGTGACCGAGTCGCGGTGGCTCATCCAGCAGACCTGGCGGCGGGGCAGGTCGTCGAAGAGGATTCCCTCCCGGGTGATCTCCAGCTACGTCTTGCCGAACTCGCTCTTGCCGGTCTCGGCGACGGTGCCGCCCAGCATGTGCGTCATCAGCTGCATGCCGTAACAGATGCCGAGTACGGGAACGCCCAGCTCGAAGATGCCGGGATCGATGGAAAGGGCGTCATCGGCGTAGACGCTGGCGGGGCCGCCGGAGAGGATCAGCCCCTTGGGCTTGCGGGCGGCGATCTCCGCCACCGGCGTATCGTAGGGGATCAGCTCCGAGTAGACGCGGCACTCGCGGACGCGCCGGGCTATCAGCTGGCTGTACTGGGCGCCGAAATCGAGTACGAGTACCGTGTCCATGGGTGGCCCATTATATCAGCCGCCGGGCCGCTGCTTTCAAACCCTCCTCCAGCTGCGCGGGATCTACCCCCAGCACCTCCTGCATGTCGGTGATGTCGCAGGTGCTTCCTTCCAGGAGCATGGTGAGCTGATCGGTGGTGAGCGGCGGCCGGGGCAGGAGCCTCTCCGCCGCCGCGGCCAGGGCCCGCATCAACGGCAGCGGCAGGTGCAGCAGCGGGCGTTCCCTGCCCATCACCCGCCCGGCGGCGGCCGCCAGCTCGTTGTAGGTCACCGCCCGCGGGCCGCCGAGGTCGAAGCTGCGGCCCACCGCCTCGTCGTTTGCCAGTGCCCGCGAGAAGCAGGCGGCGACGTCGGTGACCGTGATCGGCTGCAGCCGGTAGTTCCCGTCGCCGATCACCGGCACCACCGGCAACCGCCGCGCCTGGCCCAGGAGCATCTCGGCGAACTCGCCGCCGGGGCCGATGATCAGCGAGGGCCGGAAGATGGTGTAGTCGAGACCGCTCTTTCGCACCAGTTCTTCCGCCTGCCACTTGGTACGGTGATAGGCGGTGGCGGCGTCGGCGCGGCTGCCCAGGGCGCTCATGTGCAGGAAGCGGGGGATGCCGCCGGCGGCGGCCGCGCCCAGGGCGTTCAGGGTACCCCGGACGTGGATGTTCTCGAAGGTCGCGTCCCGCCGCTCCAGGATGATTCCCACCAGGTGGATGAAGGCGTCGCAACCGGCGGCGGCGGCGGCCACGGCATCGGCGTTGCGGATGTCGCCGGGAACCGTCACCGCTCCCAGCTCCTCCAGGCGGCCCACCTCTTCGCCGCGGCGGCGGTGCACGAGGCAGACCAGCCGGTGGCCGTCGGCGGCGAGCCGGGCCGCCAGGTGGCTGCCCACGAAGCCGGTGGCGCCGGTGAGAATACCTTCATGCCTAGATGATAGTCGAGGCGGCGGCGGTTGGGAATAGGGGGAAGAGGCAGGACGCCGGGGCGCGGCCGGCCGATAACGGCCGGCCGCGCCCCGGCCGCCGCCGATACTGGTTCGTCGGGGTGGGCTTGATCCGCTGCCGCCGCCCGCCGCCCGCCGAACGGCGGACGCTCTATCGCTGCTTGCTACTCTCTTCCCCGGTCTTTTCCGAGACCCCGGCGTCGGCAAAGGTGGCCATCTCCGCCAGGATCCTGGTGCTGGCCTCGACGATGCCCGCGGCCAGCGCCGCGCCGGTGCCCTCGCCCAGGCGCATGTCCATGAAGAGCATCGGCTTGAGCCCCAGCTCGTCGAGGATCAGCTTGTGGCCGGGCTCCACGCTCACGTGCGAAGCGATCATGTACTGCCTGGCGGCGGGGCAGATGCGGGCGGCGACCAGCGCCGCGGCCCCGGAGATGAAGCCGTCGATGATCACCGGCACCCGCCGGGCGGCGCCGCCAAGGATGACGCCGGCCAGGCCGCCGATCTCCAGGCCGCCCACCTTCGCCAGCACGTCGATGCCGTCGTCCGGGTCGGGCCGGTTGACCTCGATGGCCCGGCGGATCACCTCGCGCTTGACGTTGAGGGCGCCGTTGTCGATGCCGGTGCCGCGGCCGGTGGCCTGCTCGACGCCGACACCGGAGAAAACGGTGAGGATGGCGCTGCTGGGGGTGGTGTTGCCGATGCCCATCTCCCCGGTGCCCAGCAGGTCGGCGCCGGCGTCCACCTCGGCCTCGGCTATCTCGATACCCGCTTCCAGGCAGGCGATCGCTTCGTCCCGGGTCATCGCCGGCCCCTCCACCATGTTGTCCGTGCCCGGCTTCACCTTGCGATCGATCACCGCCGGGTCGTCGATGTTCGCGGCGACGCCCATGTCCACCACCCGCACCTCGGCGCCGGAGTGGCGGGCCAGCACGTTGATGCCGGCGCCGCCGGCGACGAAGTTGGCCACCATCTGCGGCGTGACCTCCTGCGGGAAGGCACTTACGCCCTCGGCCACCACGCCGTGGTCGCCGGCCATGACGATGATCACCTTCCTGTCGATGGCGGGGAAGGGATCGCCCTGGATCCCCGCCAGCCGGATGGAGAGCTCCTCCAGCACGCCCAGGCTTCCCTGGGGCTTGGTGAGCTGGTCCTGCCGCGCGGCGGCCTGTTTCATTGCCTCCTCGTCGAGCCCGGTGACGGCGGCGATGGTGTTCTCGAGCTTGCTCATTTTTTCCTCCCTGGTCTTCGGTCTTGAATCGATGCCGTGCCGTCGCCCCTTGCCGGCGCGGCCGGTCGGCCGGCGGCTAGGAAGATACCTTCCGCCGGCAGTGGCGCCCGCAGGTCGAGACCGCCAGCGCCAGCGCCGCCAGGGACACCGCCGACTGTATGAGCAGCGAGGTGCGGTAGCGGCGAGCGCCGGGCAGCGGCAGCGAATGCAAGCGGCGCGAATGGGTGGGGAAGAAACGGCGCTTTCCCCGGGCGGGATCGGTCCAGGGCAGCACCTGCTCCACGTCCGGGAGCACGCCGCCCATGGCGCACCAGAACGCCGGCGAGTTCCAGCCGCAGCTGCTGCCCACCAGGCCGAGCATGAAGAAGACCATCACGCCCTCGGCCTTGTGGGCGGAGATGTCCTTGTGGGGCACCAGGTCCAGCAGGGCGTGGGCCAGCACCCCGGCGGCGAAAGCAGCCGCCGGGCGCCTGAACAGCCGCCCGGCGGCGGCATTGATCCCGGTGTGGGGGACGAGCATCATGGAAAGTACTCCGGGTTTTCGGGCACGGGGCAGAAACATTCTCATCGGGTGTGTCCTGGAAGTCAAACCGGGGCATCATCCGGGCGGGGTGAGGGCGCGGGAGTGGGGGGAATGGTTTTTCGCGGTTTCTTCAGCTGCGGTGCTCGATAATGATCCCGCACCCCCCACCCCGGCCCTCCCCCGCAAGGGGGGAGGGGGAAGTGGTGGCGCTCTTGCCTCATCGAGGGGTTTTATGAGGATGGTGGATGGTGGATGGTGGATGGTGGATCAATTCTTGGGCCGGGGTTTCTCCGTGATGCCGAGGCTTCCCAGGAAGGGGTGTTTCCAGGGCGGTGTGCTCTTTTTCTCTCCCCCCACCCCGACCCTCCCCCGCAAGGGGGGAAGGGGAAGTGGTGGCGCTCTTGCCTCATCGAGGGGTTTTATGAGGATGGTGGATGGTGGATGGTGGATGGTGGACTGGTTCTTGGGCCGGGGGTTTTTCTTTGGGGCGACGGGGTTTTCAGTGATGTCAAGACTTCTCTGGATGGGTCAATATCAGGGCGGTGTGTTGTTTTTCTCCTTCCCCCCCACCCCAACCCTCCCCCGCAAGGGGGGAGGGAGTAACTTCTTGCGCCGGGTTTCATTCCCGCAAGGGGGAGGGAGTAACTTTTCGCGGTGGGTTCCTCTTCCTTGAGGGGGAGGGAGTAACTTCTTGCGCCAGGTTTCACTCCCGCAAGGGGGAGGGAGT
>JAJRWQ010000024.1 GCA_024276735.1 Actinomycetes bacterium | reverse complement strand
GCGCTTCTCTACCGGCGGAGATCAGCGATAAGGTGCGGGTAACCGATATCCACGGCACCGCCAACGAGATGGAGGCGTCCGCACTGGTGATCGGGGACGATCCCGTTTTCGTCGAGCCGCTCTAGTGCAACTGGTAGGCGAGCACCACCGGCGGCGGTGTTACTTCCTCACCGGAAATGGTATACGAGCTGGCAACCGCGGCGGCCGCTGCTTCACCTTGTTCACGCGTGCGCGCATACACGGTCGCCAGCAGATCTTCTTCCGCCACCTCGTCCCCCGTTTTGGCGGCAATCACCACCCCCACGGCATGATCCACGGGCTCCCCCTTGCGCGAACGCCCGGCGCCCAGGGCATGTACCGCTCTTCCCACCGCCAGGGCATCGATGCTGCTGACCCAGCCGGCGGTGGGCGCGCGCACCTCGACCTTTCCCAGGGACGCGGGCGTCAGCCTCGACGGGTCATCGATGAAGGCGGTCTCCCCTCCCTGGGCCGCTATCCACCGACGAAAAGCAGCCAGGGCGGCGCCGTTCTCCAGCCGCTCCCCGGCTTCGCGGGCCGCCCGCTCGTAGTCCCAGCCCAGCCCGGCGTGCACGAGCAGCTTCGCCGCCAGCGTGGTCACAACCTCCACCAGGTCATCCGGGCCTTCCCCCCGAAGCGTCGCCACTGCCTCGAGCACCTCGAGCGCATTTCCCACCGCGTGCCCCAGGGGCTGATCCATGGCGGTGAGCACCGGCAACACCTCGATGCCCTCTTCCTCACCCAGGCTACGCATCAAGTGCGCCACGCCCAGGGCCTGCCCCTTGCTGTGAAAGAAGGCGCCGCGACCCACCTTTACGTCTAGCACCACCACGTCTGCGCCGGCGGCGATCTTCTTGCTCATGATGCTGGCAGCGGTGAGCGGGTTGGAATCTACCGTGGCGGTGACATCACGCAAGGCATAGAGGCGATCGTCGGCCGGCACCAGGCGGGGGCTCTGGCCGGCTACGCAGATGCCGGTTTCCTCCAACAGGGCGATGAACTCTTCGGCCTCCATGGTAGTGCGGAAGCCGGGAATCGATTCCAGCTTGTCGATGGTGCCGCCGGTATGCGCCAGCCCCCGTCCCGACATCTTCCCGAAGACGGCGCCGCACGATGCCACCAACGGCGCCAGCACTAAGGTCACCTTGTCACCCACGCCCCCGGTGCTGTGCTTGTCCAGAACCGCCCGCCCCAGGCGCGAAAGATCCAGCACCTCCCCCGAAGCGATCATTGCCCGGGTGAGCACCCTGGTCTCCGCCAGTGAAAGCCCTTCCAGGAAAGCAGCCATCAACCAGGCAGCGGCCTGGTAATCCGGTAGCTCGCCTTCCATCAGTCCCTCGATCAGGGCCTCGATGTCAGCCGCCGCCAACTCTTCCCCATCCCGCTTGCGCCTGATTATGTCAACGTAATCCGTCAAAACCTGCGGGGACGTTCTTTCCTAATATTCCTAATTTATTCACTATCACTGTATAAATTAGCAAGTGATTTCCTATCGATATCGAAGCTGTGAAATTAAAAGCTATGAAAAAACCTCATCTTGCAGGAATAATACAGTAATTTTTACGCGCCAGCCGTTTTTCCAAGCAAAAAGCCCGATGAAGAAAAATTCTCAACGATGAATATTTTAGGAATATTAGGAAAGAACGTCCCCGGGGCGTCCGCATTTGGTGTAGCAATTTATCAGAGAAAGTGATATGCTCTCGTACCAGGATAGCGGCAGCCACCTATCTCGCGAGGGGTGGGGCTGTTCGTGAAAGTCGGGAGTAGCCACCCGGCCTGTGGGCCTTTCTGTTAGGGGTAAGGGGTATAAGGGAGGCGAAAGCGAAGCCGGTCCGAAGACGATGGACCGGCTTTTTGCCTGCCCGGGGGCGATGGGCCGGCTTCTTGTCCGCTTGGGGGTGACGAATCCCCGCACCAGCATCCGGCGTCACTCCCGGTTCACCACCAGGAAGGGACGTCCGGGCATCTTGAGCGCCTCCGCCAGCTCCAGCTTGCCGCCGGTGAAGAACCGGAGCACCGTGGCCCCCACGTCCGCCATCTCCCCCTGGTAAGGCTGGTCCTTGGGCTGGCGTGCCGCTCCCTGTTCCCGCTCCCTCTCCGGCAGCGCCGCGTCGAAGAGCGAGCCGCCGGCGGTGAACATCTCCCCTCCCAGCCGCGCCAGCAAGGGCACGTACTCGCGCGTGTGATCAGTGCCGGGGTGGACCGGGTCGCAGCCGTGGTCGGCGGTGACGACCAACAGGTCACCGGGCCTGCAGGCCGCCAGCAGCTCCGGGACGGCGGCGTCGAACTCCTCCAGGCCGCGGGCGAACCCCTCGGCGTCGTTGCGGTGGCCCCACACCATGTCGAAATCCACCAGGTTGGTGAAGACCAGGCCCTCGTCGATCTCGCGCATCAGCTCCACCGACCGGCGGATGCCGTCGGCATTGCTGCGCGTCTTGTGCTCGTAGCGCACCCCCGAGGCGGCGAAGATCTGCGAGATCTTGCCCACCCCGTGCACCGGCACGCCGATGTCCGCCAGCAGGTTCAGGTAGGTGCGCGGCGGCACCACCGAGAAGTCGCGCCGGTCACGGGTGCGCTCGAAGGATCCGGGAGCGCCGGTGAAGGGCCGGGCGATCACCCGCACCACCTCGTGCTCGCCGCGCAGGATGCCGCGGGCGATACGGCAATACTCGTAAAGCTGCTCCAGCGGCACCACGTCGACGTGGGCGGCCACCTGGAAGACGCTGTCGGCGGAAGTGTAGACGATCAGCTTGCCGGTGCGCAGGTGCTCCTCGCCCAGCTCCTCGATTATCTCCGTTCCGGATGCCGGCTTGTTGCCCAGCACTCCCCTGCCGGTCTGCTCGCTGAAGGCGTCGATCACCTCCCGGGGAAATCCCTCGGGATAAACCGGGTAAGGCTTCTCGGTGATCACCCCCATCAGCTCCCAGTGACCGGTGGTGGTGTCCTTCCCCCGGGAACGCTCCCGCAGCCGTCCGAAGAGCGCCTGGGGCCGCGGCGCCGGCGCCACCCCGGGCAGCCTGGTGATGTTTCCCAGCCCCAGCGCCGCCAGGTTCGGCAGCTTCAGACCGCCGGCGGCCTCCGCCACGTGCACGAGGGTATCGGCACCGGCGTCTCCGAAATCGGCGGCGTCGGGCAGCGCCCCGGCGCCGACGCCGTCGAGCGTGATCAGCAGGCACCGCGCCCGCCGGCGCATGCGCTTGCGGCGGCCGAACAGCCAGAGGGGGTTAACCATCTCCTTCCTTCCGTCCGGCCCGGGGGTGAGCGGAGAAGTAAACCTCGCGCAGCCGCCCGCGGCTGAGGTGCGTATAGATCTGGGTGGTGGCGACGTCTGCGTGGCCCAGCATCTCCTGGACGCTGCGCAGGTCGGCGCCGCCGGCCAGCAGGTGGGTGGCAAAGGTGTGCCGGAGCGTGTGGGGTGAGACCTTCTTGGTGAGCCCCGCCTGCCGCGCGTAGCGGACCAGCATGCGGTGCACCGACTGGCGCGTCATCCCCCGCCCGAAGCGGTTGAGGAACAGGTGTTCCGTCTTTGCCCCCTTGCCCAGGAAGGGCCGCCCGCGGCGCAGGTACCGCTCCACCGCCCTCAGCGCCGGCTCCCCCAGCGGCACCACCCGCTCCCGCGAGCCCTTGCCGAAGCAGTGGACGTAACCGCCCTCGGGATCGACGTCGCTCAGCCTCAACTCCACCAGCTCGCTCACCCTCAGCCCGGCGCCGTAGAGCAGCTCCAGCATGGCGGCATCGCGGTAGGCGGCCGGCTTGCCGGTCCCCGGCTGGGCCAGCAGCGCCCTTCCCTCCGCCTGGTTGAGCACCGTGGGCAGCCGCCGTCCCCGCCGCGGCGAGGCGACGGCCACGGTGGGGTCGGCCTCGGCCAGCCCCTCGCGGCAAAGGAAACGGTAGAAGCACCGGAGCACGCTGCCCTTGCGGGCCAGCGTCGCCTCCGCGGGAGCCCGCTCGTCACCCAGGGAAGTAAAGAAATCTCGCACGTCGGACGTGTGCGCCCGCGCCGGGTCCACCCCCCGCCGCCCGAGAAAACGGCGGTACTGTTCCAGGTCACGGCGGTAAGAGGCAATGGTATTCTCCGCCAACCCCTTCTCGAAGCGCAGGTAGGCGATGAACTCCTCAATCAGCGGCTCTTCCCGGTCCCTCGTTCGCGGACCGGCGTCGGCCGCGGTTCTTTCCCCGGCGATCATGGTCATGAGAAACGCTTCACCGCCGGCGCCCTCGTTCCTGCAGGAGCACCCGGCGTCAGAGATTGAAGGGAATGATGCTGGAGAGCGGGTAGAACTGCATGCCCACGCCCTCGGCCACCGCCTCGTTGGTGATCTTGCCTTCCATGATGTTGACGCCGCGCGCCAGCGCCTCGTTCTTCCCCACGGCCGCGGCGACACCCTCGTTCGCCAGCTCCAGGATGTATGGCAGGGTGGCGTTGGTGAGCGCGTAGGTGGCGGTGATGGGCACCGCCCCGGGGATGTTGCCCACGCAGTAATGAATCACCTCGTGCTCGACGAAGGTGGGCTCGCTGTGGGTGGTCATGCGCGAGGTCTCGGCGACGCCGCCCTGGTCGATGGAGACGTCCACGATCACCGAGCGCGGCTTCATCGCCTCCACCAGGTCGCGGCCGATCAGCTTGGGCGCCCGCGCCCCCGGCACCAGCACCGCGCAGATCACCAGGTCCGCCCTGGTGACGTACTCCTCGATGAACAGGGCGGTGGAAGCCACCGTCGTCAGCCGGCCGGAGACGAAGGCCTGCAGCGAGCGCAGGTGGTCCAGGTCCTTGTCGAGCACGGTGACGTTGGCCAGCATGCCGGCGGCGATCTTGGCGGCGTTGGTGCCGACGATGCCGGCACCGAGGATCACCACGTTGGCCGGCGGCACGCCCGCCAGGCCACCCAGCAGGATGCCGCGGCCGCCCATCATCTTCTCCAGGAAGTAAGCGCCCACCTGGGCACTCATGCGGCCGGCGATCTCGCTCATGGGCGAGAGCAACGGCAGGCGGCCGTCGGGCAGCTCCACCGTCTCGTAAGCGATGCAGGTGGCACCCGTCTCCATCAGCTTGCGCGTGAGCTCGGCTTGCGGTGCCAGGTGCAGGAAGGAAAAGATGGTGTGGTCCGGGCGCAGCCGTGCCACCTCGTCCTCGGAGGGATCCTTGACCTTGATGATCAGCTGAGCCTCGGCAAAGAGCTCGTCGCAGGTATCGACGATGCGCGCGCCCTGGCTGGTGAAGGCCTCGTCCGCGAGGCTGCTGCCCTCGCCGGCGCCCTTGTGTATCAGCACCTCGTGCCCGGCGCCCACCAGCTCCCGCACGCCGGCGGGCGTGAGCGCCACCCGGTACTCGTCAGATTCTACTTCCGATGGGATGCCGATCTTCACTTTCTTCTCCCTTGCCGGCGGTTGAACTGCTTCCTTGTCCTTAACATTCTAGCAGCCACCGGCCGCCGGCGTATTACGTGGCGCCGCCCTGCCGCCGTTCCTGCAGGTGCTTCAGCGCCAGCAGGATGCCGGCGATGGACTTGGCGTCCTCCAGCTCCGCCAGCAGCCGGTCCACATCTTCCAGGCGCCGAGTCTCCGGCTCCAGGAACTCGTCGTGATCGCAAGCCGCCGTTACCGGCTCGAGATCCTCCGCCAGGAACAGGTGCATCAGCTCGTCGCAGAAACCGGGGGAAGAATAAAAGGTGGCCAGGGCGGTGAGCCGTCCCGGCATAAGACCCAGCTCCTCGGCGAGCTCGCGGCGGGCGCATTCGGCGGGGTCCTCGCCCTGCTTCAGCTTTCCCGCCGGAATCTCCAGCATCCGCCTGGCGGCGGCGTCCCGGTACTGGCGCACCAGGTGCACGTTACCCTCCGCGTCCACGGGCACCACCGCCGCCGCCCCGGGGTGCTCCACCACCTCCCGGGTCACCACCGCACCGTCCGGCAGCCTCACCTCGTCCAGCCGCAGGTTGATGATGCGACCACGGTAGACGGACCGCGACCTCAGCCGTTCATTCACGCCGCGCCCTTTCGGCGATGGCCAGCACCAGGTCCCGTGCCCGCCGCAGCGATTCCACGGCGATGAACTCGTCGGGAGAATGCACCCTCTCCATGCCCACCGAGAGGTTCACCGACTCCAGCCCCTTGAGGTTGAACTCGTTGACGTCGCTGCCGCCGCCGGTGGCGGTGAGCCGGGGCTCGATCCCCATCTGTCTCATGGCGTCGGCGGCGATGGCCACCGGCAGGTCGTCGCTGTCCAGGTGGAAGCCCATGAACTCGTCGGTGACGCTGAGCTCCACGTCCAGCTCCATCTCCGCCGCGGCCGTGTTCACCACGTCCACCATCCGTTCCAGCTGCCGCTCCAGCTTGCGCGGATCGTGGCTGCGGCATTCGCCGGCGATGCGGCAGCGGTCGGGAACCACGTTCACCGCCTCTCCCCCCTCGATGACGCCGATGTTCGCCGTCGTCTCCTCGTCGATGCGCCCCAGCGGCATCGCCGCCACCGCCCGCGCCGCGGCCTGAACGGCGCTGCGGCCCTCTTCCGGCGCCACCCCCGCGTGCGCCGCCTTGCCCCTGAAGAGAGCGCGCAGGGTCTTTTGCGAGGGAGAGCGGACGATCACCTCGCCCACGGGTCCGGTGCTGTCCAGGCAGAAGCCGCAGCGGGCGGCGATGCCGCCCAGGTCGGCCGCCTTGGCGCCCCGGAGCCCGTTTTCCTCGGAGACGGTGAAGAACAGCTCGATGCCGGCGTGGGGAATCTGCCCGCGAACGATCCTCTCCACCGCGTCCACGATGGCCGCCAGCGCCGCCTTGTCGTCGGCGCCCAGCACCGCCGGCTCGGCGCTGCGGATGATGCCCGAATCGATCACCGGCTGCGGCTCCGCGCCGTCGGCGGAGACGATGGTATCGGTGTGGGCCGCGAACAGGACCGGTATCCCGTCCGCGACGGCCTCCAGGCGGCAGTAGAGGTTGCCGGCCTCGCCTCCCGGCGGCGGCTCCTGCTCGCTGACCTCCAGGCCCAGTGCCTCCAGCCGCCGGCGCAGGTACGCGACTACGCCGCGCTCGCTGCCGGAAGGGCTGGGTATGCGCACCAGGTCGAAGAAGAGCTCGACCAGCGCTTCCCGGTCTTCACTGCTCCTGTTCATCAGCGTGCCCGCCGACCCTGGTCTCCTCGTTGCCGGCGCTCTCTCCCCGCCGCTCGGAAAAAGCGATCGCCGCGCCCACGAACTCGCGGAAGAGCGGCTGCGGCCGCGTGGGCCGGGACTTGAACTCGGGGTGAAACTGGGTGGCCACGAACCAGGGGTGATCGGGCAGCTCGATGATCTCCACCAGCCGCTTGTCGGGCGAGGTGCCGCTGATCTTCAGCCCCGCCTCCACCAGCTTGGGACGAAGCGAATTGTTAACCTCGTAACGGTGGCGGTGCCGCTCGTGCACCGTGCGCTCGCCGTAGGCCTTGCCGGCGATGCTGCGGGCGCTGAGCTTGCAGGGATAGGCGCCCAGGCGCATGGTGCCCCCCATCGCCTCCACGTCCTTCTGTTCCGGCAGCAGGTCGATCACCGGGTAGGGCGTGCCCTGGTCGAACTCGTAGCTGTTGGCCCCGGGCATGCCGGCCACGTTGCGGGCGAACTCCACGGTGGCGCACTGCATTCCCAGGCAGATGCCCAGGAAGGGAACACCGTTCTCGCGCGCGTACTTCACCGCCTGGATCTTGCCCTCGATGCCGCGCACGCCGAAGCCGCCCGGGATCAGCACCCCGTCCACGTCCTTCAGCTGCGACTCCACCAGCACCGGCGAGACCCCCTCGGAGTCCACCCAGGAGACCTCCAGCTCGCGGCCGTGATGCACCGCCGCGTGCTTGAGCGCCTGGATGACGCTCATGTAGGCATCCCAGAGCTGCACGTACTTGCCCACCAGGGCGATCTTCACCTTGCCGCTGCAGGAATTGATGCTGTCCACCAGCGCCTGCCAGTCGCCGAGGTCCGGCTCCTCCGTCTCCAGGCCCAGCTTCCTCACCACCAGCGTGTCCAGCCCCTCGTCGTGCAGGATCAGCGGCACCATGTAGATGTCCGGCGCGTCGACGGCGGAGATCACTGCCTCCAGCTCGATGTCGCAAAGCAGGGCGATCTTCTCCTTGAGCGGCTTGTCGATGGGGCGGCTGGAACGGCAGACGATGATGTCCGGCTGCACGCCGATGCCGCGGATCTCCTTGACGCTGTGCTGGGTGGGCTTGGTCTTCAGCTCCCCGGTGGCTTCCAGGTAGGGCACCAGCGAAACGTGGATGTAGAGGGCGTTCTCGCGGCCGACGTCGATGCGGAACTGGCGAATGGCCTCCATGAAAGGGAGGGACTCGATGTCGCCCACGGTGCCGCCGATCTCGGTGATCACCACGTCGACGCCGCCGCCCATGTCGGCCACGCGGTGGATGCGGGACTTGATCTCGTTGGTGACGTGGGGAATCAGCTGTACCGTCTTGCCCAGGTAGTCCCCCCGCCGCTCCTTGTTGATGACGGAGAAATAAACCGTGCCCGAGGTGACGTTGCTGTCGCGGGTGAGGTTCTCGTCCACGAAGCGCTCGTAGTGGCCCAGGTCGAGGTCGGTCTCGGCGCCGTCCTCGGTGACGAACACCTCGCCGTGCTCGAAGGGGCTCATGGTGCCGGGGTCGACGTTGATGTAGGGGTCCAGCTTCTGCATCTGCACCTTGAGGCCGCGGCTCTTGAGCAGCCGCCCCAGCGATGCCGCCGTGATCCCCTTTCCCAGCGAAGAAACGACGCCGCCGGTCACGAAGATATGCTTGGCCATCTGCCTCCCGCCTTTCCTGGTTGGTGATTACCCGTAAAAAACGAAAAAACCGGAGGCGCCGCTCCGGAGAGAGAAAAGTTTATGCGGTTTTCCCAATACCCTGCCAATTTCGCCTGCCGTCCCCTGAACTTGCTTTTGCGGCAAGTATATCACCTGTCGCGGCTGCTGAAAACACGAAAGGTCAACCGCCGCCGTCGCCCTCTCCACCTGCCTCGCCTTCCTCCTCCTCGAAGGTGATTGCATCCTCGGGGCAGTTCTCGATGGCCGCCTCGATACAGGCCTCCAGGCCCTCCACGTCGTCGGTGATCACGCACGAGTGTTCCTCGCCGAGCTCGAAAACCTCGGGACAGATGGCCTCGCAGTTGCCGCAGGCGGAACATTTTTCCGCGTCCACCCTGGGTACTTTCATGCAACGCTCCCGGGAACCTCTTGACAGCGGCGATTATAACACACGCGCCTGGGTGCGGCCCCGGGGAAGGCACGGCGCTGGTTGCCGCGAATGTACGCGGGGCGGTGCTGCCGCCGGCCCGCTCTCACTCGTCCTCCTCCCCGCCACCGCGGCCAATCGCCGGGCTTCCCGGCTCGATATGCACCACGGTGTCGGTGTTGCGCCCGAAGAAATCCTTCAGCCGCCGCTCCACCACGGAGGCGATCCGGTGCGCCTCGCGGGTGCTCATCTCCGGGTCCACCACCAGGTGCAGGTCGATCCAGTAGCCGGATTCGCTCCCCCGGGTGCGTACGCGGTGACAGCCCTGCACCCCTTCCTCGTCGATGCTCATGCACACGTCGGCCACCTGCAGCGGGTCCAGCACCGCCCGGTCCAGCAGGATGTACGAGGCCTCCTTCATGATCTTGAAGGCGGCATAGGCGATGACCACGGCGATCACCCCGCCCACCACCGCGTCGATCAGCGGGTATCCCCAGTAAACCGCCAGCAGCCCCGCCACCACCGAGAGGGAGACGCCCACGTCGCTCAGGGTATGGCGCGAATCCGCCACCAGGAAGGTGCTCTCCAGGCGGCGGCCGGCGTTGCGCTCGTAGCTGCTGACCGCGATGTTGACGACGATGGTCACCCCCATCACCACGAAGGCCAGCAGGCTTGCCTCCGGCACGGTTGGCTCGTCGGCCGTCAGCCGGCCGATCACCGCCTCGCCCACCTGGAAGGCCGTCACCAGCAACAGCACCACGATGCCGATGCTGGCGAAGGTCTCGAACTTGGCGTGCCCGTAGGAATGGCTCTCGTCGCGTGGCCGCGCCGCCAGGGTGATGCCGGCGAGGCCGATGATGTTGGAGGCGCCGTCCATCAGCGAATGGAAGGCATCGGCCACCATGGCGATGGAACCGACGCTCCAGCCTACCACTCCCTTCCCCAGCGCCACCAGCACGTTGGCCACCAGCACCCAGACCAGCACGGCACGGATGCGCCGGTAGCGCCTCTCCGCCGCCGCGTCCCTGGTTCTCGAGCGGTTCAAGCTTCCTCCTCCCGCCGGGGTTCCGCCTCCTGGCTCCCTGCCGGCCGGGCGTCGCCGTAGACGAGCCTATATATGAATACCCCGACGAGCCCCAGCGCTATCGCGAACCAGAAGGTGGTGAGCCTGATGAGCAGGGTGCCGGCGACGGCGGCGCCCCGCTCGACGCCGTTTACCACCAGCAGGCCCGCCATGCCCGCCTCGGCCACGCCCACGCCCCCGGGTAGCATCGCCAGCGCCCCCGCCAGTGAGGCCACCACGAAGACGAAGGTCACCAGCAGCAGCGGCAGCTCCACCCCCAGGCCCCGCAGGCACAGCCAGGCGGCGATGCACTCGCAAAACCAGCCGGCGGTGCTGAGAATCGCCGCCGGCAGCAGGTTCCGGGCCTTGAAGAGCACGTGGGAGTGAAGGTAAAACTCCTCGATCTGCCGATAGTACCTGCTCACCAGCGGCAGTCGCTCCGCTGCCCCCAGCAGGCGCAGGCAGAGGCTGCGCCATTGCACCAGCGCCACGAAGGCCAGCATCAGCACCAGCGCCACTGCCAGCACGCCGCGGCCGCCGCGGTAGGTGAGCGCTCCCGCCGCCCCCAGGACCACCACCCCGATCACGTCGGTGGCGCGCTCGGCGACCACCACCGGCGCGGAGCGGCTCACCGGCACCCCCCGGCGCTCCCTGAGCATGAAGGACTTGAGCACCTCCCCCAGCTTCGCCGGGGAGATGGTCATGGTGAGCCCGGAGACGAAGACCAGCAAGCTGAGCAGGCGCGGCACGTGGATTTCCACCGCCCGCAGCAACAGCTGCCATTTCAGGAAACGCAGCAGGTAGTTGAACAGCACCAGCGCCAGCGCCGGCGGCAGGTAATACCAGGAAAAGGCGGCGAAGGCCTCGCCGAGGGAATCGAGGTCAGCGTAGACGGCCAGTCCCAGGTAGACCACGGCCGCCAGCACAGCCACCAGCAGCAGGTGGCGCCGCAGGCGCGCCGCCGCCGCGCCGATACCGCCGTTTTCCTCCCTCTTCATCGCCGTCGCGCTTCACTACCGCGGGCATCAGCGCCCGCGCGCCAGCCGCAGCAGGCGGGTCATGGTGCCCGCCGCCAGCAGGGCGGCGCCGGCGGCGACCGCGGCAAAGGGCAGGCGGCTGTTGCCCTGGTTCTCCAGCTCCGCTCCCGGCGGCAGGTACTGCTGCAGGAGCTGCCCCCAGTCCCCTTCCGCCAGCCGCTCCACCCGCGGGCGCCCCACGTAGGGATACCAGTAATAGTCGTGGTAGAACCTGGAGGCGAAGTAGGACCAGGGAACGATGGGGCTGCGCAGCAGCAGGTTCTCCAGCGGCTTCAGCGGGCCGTGGTAGATGGCCTTCTGCCCGCGGCTGGCGAAGGTGTCGCGGCGGCCCTGGAAGTGGAAGTTGACGTCCGAGATGTCCTCGCCCACGATCTCCACCTGTTCCACGTCGCCGCAGCCGAGGCCGCGCTCGTGGGCGATGCGGATGTAGTCGAACTGCATGGGGTCGAAGCCCATCATCTTCGCCGCCACGGCGTCGATGGCCACCTGGTCGGCGGAGGCGAGGATGTAACCCTTCTCGTATGGCTCCATCGCCCGCGGCCCGGATCCGTCGCCGCAGATGGTCCCGTCCATCACCGCGAAGAGCCCCGTGTGGATCTCCTGCTGGATCGCCAGCAGGTCCACCAGCGTCTCGTGGATGACGCTGTGGGTCCAGTGGCGGTGCTCCTGCAACAGGCCGCCGAAGGCGTTCTTCATCGCCCCGGTGGTGCCGGTGAAGACGTGGGTCTTCACCGTGGGCAACTGGATGATGTTGGTGCCGGGAAAAATGTCGGGGATATATATGCCGTCTGGGTACACCTGGTCCAGCACCAGCATCTCGGCGCGGGGCTGGTAGCGAATCCACTTCACCGGCGGCTCGTAGAGGCGGGTGAAACCGAGTCCGTAGCGTTCGGCGACGGTGACGTGGCCGTTGTTCACCTCGCCCACCTTGTCGTCCACCACCACGGTGCGGTTCTGGGTGAGCATCAGCGAATCCCGCGGGTAACCGTCGTCGAGCAGGGTCTTCACCACGCCCTCCAGCTGCCAGGGTGCGGTGGAGCACGCCGGGTACCAGACGTGCCAGGAGATGTTGATCTTCAGGTGCGTGCGGCTGTCGGTGGGCAGGTGTTCCCGGTAGTCGGCCAGGCGCATCAGCCGCCCGTAGTCCTCCACCACCGTCTCCGGCCGCGTCCTGAGCACGGCTACTTTCGCTTGCATCGCCACTCCTTGTTCGTCGTCGCCTGCCGCGCCCGCCCCCTTTCGCCGGCGCTCAGCCCATCCACCAGAGCACCCGCGCCGCCGCCGCCACCCACAGGAGCACGTCCAAAAGCAGCGGCAGGTCGGTGAGCAGCACCTGCTCGGGGGCGCCGCCCCGCAGGCGGCGGTGCACCAGATAAAGATAGCGGAAGATGCCGTAGAGGACAAAGGGGATGGTGATCATCATGGCGCTGGAGTCGTAGGCGGTAAAGGTGTAGATGGCGTAGGAGACGATGGTGGCCGCGGCGGTCACCACCGTCATCTGGTCCACCAGCTCGATGCTGTACTGGTCGAGGTTGCGCCGGTGCGCCGCCGCCTCGTTCTCCATGGTCACCAGCTCGGCGCGCCGCTTGGCGAGTGCCAGGAACAGGGCCAGCAGCAGGGCGCAGGCCACCAGCCAAGGCGATATCACCACGTGGATGACGGCGGCCCCCGCCACCGCCCTGATGACGAAGCCGGCGGCGATGGTGAGCACGTCGATGATCACCAGCTGCTTGAGCACCAGCGTGTAGGCGACCTGCAGCGCCAGGTAGGCCGCGAGGTAAGCGTCGATGAGCGGCTCCACCAGCCAGCCGGCGGCAAGGGCGGCGACCAGCAGCAGCGCCGCGGCGACGGCGGCGGTGCCCACGCCCAGCTCGCCGGCGGCGATGGGCCGCTGCCGCTTCACCGGGTGCAGGCGGTCGCGGTCGCGGTCGACGATGTCGTTCACCAGGTAGCCGGCGCTCACCCCGGCGCAAAAGCAAAGGAAGGCGGTGAGCACCACCGCCTGCATGGAGAGATCGAGGGCGTTGCCCGAGAACACGACCCCGGCGAACAGCACCAGGTTCTTGGTCCACTGCCGTGGCCGCAGCGATATCAGCAGCGCCCGCATCATTCCCCGGCAGCCTTCCTCAGCAGGCTGTCGGCGTGGGCCCGCGCCTCCGCGTCAGCGGCCCCGGATCCCATCATGCGGCAGAGCTCGTCCACCACCGCCTCGCCCTCCAGGCGCACCACCTCCGTCTCCGTCGCCTCCGCCGCCCTGTCGGTGTGCTTGATCACGGCGAAGTGGGCGTCGGCGTAGCAGGCGATCTGCGGCAGGTGGGTGATGCATATCACCTGGGCGCGGCGCGCGAGCTGCTTCAGCTTCGCCCCCACGGCCGAGCCGGTCTCGCCGCCGATGCCGGCATCGATCTCGTCGAAGACCAGCGTGGCCGTCTCCGTGCCGGCGGCTACGGCGCACTTCACCGCCAGCATCACCCGGGAAAGCTCGCCCCCGGAAGCGGTCTCGCGCAGGGGCGCCGCCGGCATGCCCGGGTTGGTGCGCACGAAGAACTCCACTCCCTCGGCCCCGTTGCGGTCCAGCAGGCCGGCGGTGAGCCTTTCCTTCCCCTCCCGGGGGGAGATCCGCACCTCGAAACCGCTGTCGCCCATGCCCAGGTCCTCCAGGTGCCCTTCCACCGCCGCCGCCAGCTCCGGGGCCGCCTGCCGCCGGGCCCGGCGCAGGGCCCGCGCCGTTTCCAGCATCTCCGCCTCCAGCTGCGCCAGTTCCGCTTCCAGCCGTTGGCGCCGGCCCTCGTCCGCGGTCATCGAATCCAGGCGCCGCGCCGCCTCCTCGGACCAGGCGAGCACCGCCTCGCTGCCGCCGCCGTCCCCGTACTTGCGCGACAGGGAGGCTATGAGATCCAGGCGTTCCTCCACCTCGCCCAGCCGCTCACGGTCCAGCGAAACCCCCTCCGCGTAGCCGCGCAGGATCGATCCCAGGTCCTCCAGTTCGTAGTAACAGGCATCGAGCCGGGCCAGCGCCGCCTCGATCTCGGGGTCCGCCGCGGCGACCTCCCTAAGCTGCGCGGTCACCGCCGAGAGCATGGCGGTGACGCTGTGCTCGCCGTCGCCTTCCGCTCCCAGCGACGCCGCGGCCGCGGCTGCTGCCCGCGACAGCTCCGCTGCTGCCCGTAGCCGCCGGCGCTCCTCCTCCAGCTCCTTTTCCTCCCCGGGAACCAGGGAGGCGGCCTCGATCTCCTCCAGCTGGAAGCGCAGCAGCTCCGCCTCGCGGGCGGCGGCGCCGGCGCTGCGCTCGAGCTCGTCCAGCTCCTCGCGGAGGCGCTGCCGCCTCTCGAAGGCCAGGCGGTATTCCAGCCTGAGATCCAGGTGCTCCCGGCCGCAGAAGGAATCGAGGATATCCAGCTGGTGCGAGGCCATCATCAGCCGTTGCTGCTCGTGCTGCGCCGCGAAGGCCATCATCCTGCCGGTAACCTCGCCCAGCAGGTGCAGGCTGGCGGCCCGGCCGCCCAGGTAGGCACGGCTGCGGCCGTCGCGGCCCAGCCGCCGCCTGGCCGCCAGGCATTCCCCCTCCGCCACTTCCAGGGAATCTCCCAGCTCGGCGACGACCTCGGGGGCTACTTCGAAGAGCGCCTCCACCGTGGCGGCCTCCGCCCCGGGACGCACCAGGCTGCCTTGGCCGCGGGCGCCCAACAGCAGGGAGATGGCCTGTGCCAGGATGGTCTTGCCGGCGCCGGTCTCGCCGCTGATCACGTTGAGCCCCGGGGAGAACTCGAGCCGGGCGAAGGGAATCACCGCCAGGTTCTCGACTGTGAGCTCGGCCAGCAACCTGGAATCCCCTTTCGTCCTACTCCCGCCCGGCGCGAATGAACTTGTCCCTCAGGTTGCGCAGGAAATCCGCGTCTGGCGACTGCACCAGCCGGGCCTTCTCCGCCGCCAGCTGCACGGTCACCGCCCCTCCCGGCTCCAGGTCGCCCGCATGCCGGCCGTCCAGGTAGAGCGCCGCCGGCGCCCCCAGGGAGCGGTTCTCGATCGTCACCTTCTCCGCCGGCGAGAGCACCAGCGGCCTCGCCGAGAGCGTGTGGGGAGCGATGGCGGTGAGCACCAGGGAATCCAGGGCCAGCGACAGCAGCGGGCCGCCGTTGGAAAGGTTGTAGGCGGTGGAGCCCGCGGGCGTGGCCACCACCATGCCGTCGCAGTTGAAGGAATCCATCCCGGTATCGTCCACCCGGTATGCCAGCCGCACCACCGAGCCGCCGTCGGGCTTGTGCACCACCACGTCGTTCACTGCCAGGCGGCGTTCCCCGGCGTGTTCCATCGCCAGCAGCCCCAGCTCCACCAGGCGGTACTCTCCGCGGAGGAAGGGAGCCAGCGTCTCGGCTATCCGTTCGCGGCCGATGGCCGCCAGGAAGCCCACGTTGCCGAAATTGATCCCCAGCACCGGTGTCTGCATGCCGGGGAAACGGTTGAAAGCCCTGAGAATGGTGCCGTCGCCGCCGATGGCGATGCAGAAGTCCACCTCGGCATCGCGGACGTGGGGCAATACCCGGGTGCCCGCCGGCACGTCTAGGGAATGCTTCTCCACTTCCTCGCGGGGAACCACCGCCTCCACCTGCTCGCGGGCGCAGAGCTCCAGCACCTCTACCAGGGCATGGCGCGTCGCCTCGGAACGCCGGTGGGTGATGACTGCGACTCTAGCTGCCAGGACTTCCCCCTATGCCTCTTGCTTGCGCCCGTGAACCCGCTCCACGACCCCGTCCACCACCCGCTGCCGCTCCCCGGGATCAGCGGCGGGGCGCCCGCGGCCGTCCCGCAGGTACACCGGGAACTCGATGTTGCCCTTGGGCCCCGGAAGGCCGGAGTCGGTGAGCCCCTCCACCCGCAGGCCGCAACCCTCGGCGAACTGCCACACGTCCAGGAGCACCTGCCGGTGGACGCCGGGGTCGCGTACCACGCCGCCCTTGCCCACGTTGCCCCTGCCGGCCTCGAACTGCGGCTTCACCAGGGCGATGATGCCGAACCCGGGACGGAGACATTCTATCACAGGGGGGATTACTTTCTTCAGCGAGATGAAGGAGAGATCGAAGACGGCGAAGTCCGGCTGCTCGCCCAGCATGCCGCAGTCCAGGTGGCGCACGTTGACCCGCTCCATCACCACCACCCGCGGGTCCTGTCGCAGGCGCCAGTGGAGCTGGCCGTAACCCACGTCGACGGCATATACCTTGCGGGCGCCGTGCGCCAGCAGGCAGTCGGAGAAGCCGCCGGTGGAGGCACCGGCATCGAGTACCACCATGCCCTCAACATCGACGCCGAACGCCGCCAGCGCCCGCTCCAGCTTCAGCCCGCCCCGGGAGACGTATCGCGGCGCCGGCGCCACCTCGATCCCGGCGTCTTCCTCCACGGCGGCGCCGGCCTTGGTGATCAGCCTGCCGTCCACCTTCACCTCGCCGGCGAGAACCGCGGCGGCCGCCCGGGAACGGCTGGAAAAGGAGCCCCTCTCGGCCAGCAACTTGTCAAGACGCTTCTTCGTAGCGATCACCCCGGCGGAAGCCGCAAGCACCCGGCCGGCACGCACGGCGCCGGCGTCGCCTTACTCCTGCTCCGAGACCTGCCAGTGGGAGGGATGCAGCAGCTTGCTGTCCAGCAGGTGCCCGGCGGCGAACCCGGCCACCGCCTCCGGCGTCAGCCCCGCCTCCTCCAGCAGCAGCTCCCGCTTGCCGTGAGGCACGAACGCATCGGGAAGCGCAAAACTCTTTACCGGCACCGCCTGTTGCGCGAGCAGTGCCGCCACCGCGGTGCCCAGGCCGCCCCTGGCGGTGCCTTCCTCCACCGTCACCACCAGTTCGTGCTCCGAAGCCAGCCGGCCGATCAGCTCCTCGTCCAGCGGCTTGAGGAAACGGGCGTTGACCACCGTGGGCCTGATGCCGTGCTGTTCCACCATCAGCCGGGCGGCCCGCCGGCAGATGCCGACGCCGCTGCCGATGCCCACCAGTAGGGCTCCCTCGCCGCGGTCCACCACCCGGGCCTTCCCCAGCGGCAAGGTCTCGAAGCGCTCCGGCAGTGATACTCCCTCGCCGGCGGACCGGGGGTAGCGGAGGGCGCAGGGGCCGTCGTGCTCGAGCGCCGTGAAGAGCATGTGCTGCAGCTCCGCCTCGTCCGCGGGCGCCATCACCGTCATCCCCGGCACCAGCGACAGGTAGCCGAGGTCGAAGGCGCCGTGGTGGGTGGGCCCGTCGTCCCCCACCAGGCCGGCGCGGTCCAGGGCGAAGACCACCGGCAGCCGGTGCAGGGCCACGTCCTGGATCAGCAGGTCGAAGGCCCGCTGCAGGAAGGTGGAATAAATGGCCACCACCGGCCGGTATCCCCCCAGCGCCAGCCCGGCGGCGAAGGCCACCGCGTGCTCCTCGGCGATGCCCACGTCGTAGAAACGCTCGGGAAATTCCTGCTCGAAGTGGTAGAGGCCGGTGCCGCTGGACATGGCGGCGGTAATCGCCACGATCTTTTCGTTCTCGGCCGCCATCTTCACCAGCGCCTGCCCGAAGGACTCGGTGTAGGTGATCGGCCCCGGCTTCTTGATGGTCTCGCCGGTGCCCACGCGGAAGGGGGCGATGCCGTGGAAGGTCTCCGGCCGCGCTTCCGCCGGCTGGTAGCCCTTGCCCTTGGTGGTCTTGATGTGGATCAGCACCGGGCGCTCGATGTCCATCGCCGCCTTGATGCTCTTGCGCAGCGCCTTGATGTCGTGGCCGTCGACGATGCCCACGTAGGCGAAGCCCAGCTCCTCGAAGAGCATGCCCGGCACCAGGAAGGCCTTCATGCTCTCCTTGATGGAACGCATGCCGCCGCGAATGCCGGGTATCTTCTCCAGGCTGTGCTCGAAGTCCTCGCGCAGCTTGTAGAGGGTGGGGTCCAGGCGCAGCTTGTTCAGGTACTGCGAGATGGCGCCCACGTTGGGCTTGATGGACATCTCGTTGTCGTTGAGGATCACCATCAGCGGCGTGCGCAGGTGCCCCGCCTGGTTGAGCGCCTCGTAGGCGATGCCGCCGGTGAGGGCGCCGTCGCCGATCACGCAGGCCACGTGCCGCTCGCCGCCGCTCTCCCCCGCCAGCCTCACCGCCTCCATCAGGCCCACGCCGTGGCTGATGGAGGTGGAGCTGTGACCGGTGCCGATGATGTCGTGCTCCGACTCGCGGCGGTTGGGAAAGCCGGAGAGGCCGCCGTGCTGGCGGATGGTATGGAACTGCTGCGCCCGGCCGGTGATGATCTTGTGGGCGTAGCACTGGTGCCCCACGTCCCAGATGATCTTGTCCCGGGGGCTGTCCAGCACGCTGTGCAGCGCCAGGGTCAGCTCCACCACGCCCAGGCTGGGAGCGAGGTGCCCCCCCACCTTGGCCACGGTGCCGATCATGAACTCGCGGATCTCGCCTGCCAGCACCTGGAGCTCGCGATCGTTGAGGCGCTTGAGGTCGGCGGGCGTTTCGATGCGGTCGAGAAGGGACATGATTATCGGCTTCGTTCGTAGATGTAGTTGGTGATGTCGGCGAGCATGCTTACGTCCGCGGTGAGCTGCGAGAGATGGGACAGCGCCAGGTTCCGGGATTTCTCCGCCAGGCGCTGGGATTCGTCGAGCCCGAACTCGCTCACGTAGGTGCGACGCTCGAGCCTGGCGTCGGTTCCCGCCTCCTTGCCCAGTTCGGCGGTCTCGCCTACCACATCCAAAATATCGTCTTTGATTTGAAATAGCAAACCCAGCTCGGCCGCGAAGTCGGTGAGCTTGCCCAGTTCCGTTTCCGGGGCGCCGGCCAGCAGGGCGCCGCAGCGCACGCAGGCCATCATCAACCGCCCCGTCTTCAGGAAGTGCAGCAGGCGCAGGGCCTGCGGGCCCTCCTCGTCATCGCCGTGCACGTCGAGGAACTGCCCCGCGGCCAGTCCGTCGGCGCCGGTGGCGGCGGCGATCTCCCCGATCACCTCCAGGAGCACCCGCGGCTGCGCCCGCTGGCGCTCGCAGACCAGGTCGAAGGCCTCGGCGAAGAGGGCGTCGCCGGCGAGGATCGCCACCGCCTCGCCGTACTTCACGTGGCTGGTGGGCTTGCCCCGCCGCAGCTCGTCGTCGTCGAAGGCCGGCAGGTCGTCGTGGATCAGCGAGTAAGTGTGGATCATCTCCACCGCCGCCGCCGTGGGCAGCAGCTCTTCCGGCTCCCGCCCGTAGGCGGCACCGGTGGCCATCAGCAGTACCGGCCGGATGCGCTTGCCGCCGGCGAGCAGCGAATATCGCATCGCCTCACCGAGGATGCGCACCTGGGGCCTGCTGCCGAACTGGATCTCCTCCAGGTACCGGTCCAGGAGCTCCGCCAGGTGCACGGGATAGGCCATGGTCACCTACCTGCCGTCGTCTCCCGGGTCCGCGTCCGGCTGCGGGGCAGGGCCATCTTCCCCGCTGCCGGCGGCCCCTTCGCCGTAGACCACGTCCTGGACCACCCGGTCCAGCACCCGGCTGCTCTCCTCGGCCAGCTCGTTGGCCTCCGCCAGCAGCTCGATGTTCTCCTCCCAGTCGGGATCGCCGGACTCGATGGCGGCGACTATCTCCTCCATGCGGGCGATGGACTGCTGCAGGCTCCGGAGCGTGCGCTGGAGGCTGTCGGTGAGCCGGGGATCACCTGCCGCCGGCGCACCTTCGTCGCCAGCGGGATCGCTGTCAGGCCTTTCGTTCATGCTCGTCGTCCTCCTGTGCGATTTTGCCGAGGATACCGTTCACCAGCGCCGCCGCCTCGCGGGAGCAGTAACGCTTCGCCAGCGCCACCGCCTCGTCGATGCTCACCTCCATCGGGATGTCGTCACGGCGGCGCAGCTCGTGGACGGCGATCCGGAGGATGTTCCGCTCCAGGGCGGCCAGGCGGTGTGCCGGCCAGCCGCGGGAGGCGGCGTCGATGGCGGCGTCGATCTCGTCCCTGGCCGCCAGCACCGCCGCCACGGTCTCGCGGGTATAGGCATCGGGGGCATGGCCGCGGTCCAGCTCCAGGTCCCGGTACAGTTCCTCCACCGCCTTGCCGGTGATATCGTGCTGGTAGAGAACGACCATGGCATCCCTGCGGGCCTGCATCCGGGACACGGTGGTGGGCTCTTCCGACATCTGTGCTCCCTCGCCTGCCGTTGACTGTGCCGACGCCGCCTTTGCCTTCGCCGGTATTCTAGCAGAACGGGCCCGCGTGCCGGCGGCTTCAGTCGCCGGCGGCGGCCAGGAGCGTTTCCATCCGCGTGTCGAGGAAGGAGGTGTCGTAGGCACCGGCGAGGAAGTCCGGGTCCGCCAGCAGGGCGCGGAAGAAGCCGCGGTTGGTGACCACGCCGTCGATCACGTACTCGTCCAGGGCCCTGGCGGCGCGCCTGACGGCGGCGGCGCGATCGTTGTCCCAGACTATCAGCTTCGCCAGCAGCGAATCGTAGAACACCGGGATGGTGTAGCCCTCGTACAGGTGAGAGTCGATGCGCACGCCCGGCCCGCCGGGGGGCACGTAGCGGCTGACGGTGCCGGTGTTGGGCTGGAAATCGCGCTCCGGGTCCTCGGCGTTGATCCTGAGCTCGATGGCGTGTCCGCGCGGGGCCAGCGCCCCCTCCCGCTCCAGGCGCTCGCCAGCGGCGATGCGTATCTGTTCCCGGACGATGTCCACGCCGGTGACCATCTCCGAGACGGGGTGCTCCACCTGGACGCGGGTGTTCATCTCCATGAAGTAGAAGTTCATTTCGGCGTCCACCAGGAACTCGATGGTGCCGGCATTGCGGTAGCCGCAGGCGCCGCAGGCCCTGGCCGCCGCCTCGGACATGCGGTTCCGCGTCTCATCGTCGAGAAGCGGCGAGGGGGATTCCTCCACCAGCTTCTGGTGCCGCCGCTGGATGGAACAGTCGCGCTCCCCCAGGGTGAGCACCCGGCCGTCGCCGTCGGCGAGCACCTGGACCTCCACGTGGTGGGGCTCGATCACCGCCTTCTCCACGTACATGGTGCCGTCGCCGAAGGCCGTGGCCGCCTCGGAGCTGGCGGTATTGAAGGCGTTTTCCATCTCCGCCGCCGACTGCACCAGGCGCATGCCGCGGCCGCCGCCGCCGGCGGCCGCCTTCACCAGCACCGGGTAGCCGAGCTCTCCGGCCAGCCGGGCCGCCTCCGCCGCGTCCGCCACCGCTCCCCGGGATCCGGGGATGACGGGAATGCCGGCCTCGCTCATGATCTGCTTCGCCAGCGACTTGTCCCCCATCCGCCGCATCACCCGCGCCCCGGGGCCGATGAAGACCAGGTCGTTCTCCTCGCAGAGCTCGACGAAATCGGGGTTCTCGGCCAGGAAGCCGTAGCCGGGGTGCACGGCGTCGCAGCCGGTGATCTCGGCGGCGGCGATGATGCAGGGAATCTTCAGGTAGCTCTCGCCGGCCGGGCCCGGCCCGATGCAGACCGACTCGTCGGCCTCGCGCACGTGCAGGGAATCGGCGTCCGCCTCCGAGTAGACGGCGACGCTGGCGATGCCCAGCTCCCGGCAGGCGCGGATCACGCGCAGCGCCACCTCGCCACGATTGGCTATGAGAATCTTGTCGAACATCCGCCCGCCGGCCGCCACGCCCTTCAGGCCTGCGCCTCGGCGCCGACCTCCGACTCCGGTTCGAGCTCCAGGGGCTCGATGTAGAAGAGTTCGTCCCCGAACTCCACCGGGGTGGCATTCTCCACCAGGATGCGCTTGACGACGCCGTCGACCTCGGAGGTGACCTCGTTCATCAGCTTCATCGCCTCCAGGATGCAGAGCGTCTGCCCCACCTTCACCTCGTCGCCGACTTCGACGAAAGGATCACTGGTGGGCGACGGCGCGCGGTAGAAGGTCCCCACCATGGGGGACTTGACCACGAAGTAGCCGCTGGTATCCTCCTCCGGCGCCTGCTCCGGTGGCGATTCCGGGGCCGCGGGGACCGCCACCGCCTCGCCGCTCTTGCGCACGGTGACCCGCGTGTCCCCTTCCTCGATGGTCACCTCGGCGATGTTCGATTCTTCCACCGCCGCTATCAGTTCCTTGATCCTGTCGACATCCATTGCAGCTCCACTCTCCAGCTCGTCCGAATCGGTCATGAAGACATCTTCCTCGGCCCCGTGGTGGCGCCGTTCCAGGAAGGTGCGCGCCGTGGAGGGAAAGAGGGCGTACGTGAGCACGTCTTCCTCGTTGCGCGCCAGGTCGCCGATCTCCTCGGCGAACTGGTCCAGGGTCTCGTCCACCAGGTCGGCGGGCCTGACGGTGATCGGTTCCTCGTCGCCGAGCACCCGCGCCAGCACCTCCTCGGAGATGGGGCCCGGCGCCCGACCGTAACGGCCCCTGAGGTAGGATTTCATCTCGTCCGGCACCACCTGCCAGCGCTTTCCCGAGAGCACGTTGAGCACCGCCTGGGTGCCCACGATCTGGCTCATGGGCGTCACCAGCGGCGGGTACCCCACCTCGGCCCGCACCACCGGTATCTCCTCCAGCACCTCCGGCAGCCGGTCGGCGGCGTTCTGCTCCGCCAGCTGGCTCTCGAGGTTGGAGATCATGCCGCCGGGCACCTGGTGCGAATAAACCTGCATGTGGGTGAGCGAGGTGACGCCGCGCTTGTGGCCGCCCTTCTCGCGCACTCCCTCGAAGTACTTGGCGATCTCGAACAGCTGCTCCAGGTCCAGCTAGGTATCGTAGGGGGTGCCGGAGAGGGCGCTCACCACCATCTCCGTGGCCGGCTGCGAGGCACCGAAGGCCAGCGGCACCGTGGCGGTATCGATGATGTCCACGCCCGCCTCGATCGCCTTCAGGTAGGTCATCGGCGCCAGGCCGCCGATGTAGTGGCAATGCAGCTCCAGGGGCACGTCGAACTCCTGCTTGAAGCGGCGGACCAGCTCCTCGCCGTGGAAGGGCGAGAGCAGGGCGGCCATGTCCTTGATACACAAGGAATCGGCCCCCATGTCAACGAGCTCCTGCGCCACCTCCAGGTAGTGGTCGAGGGTGTGAACCGGGCTGATGGTGTAGGAGACGGCTCCCTGGAAATGCTTGCCGGCCGCCTTGATCGCCTCGGCGGCGGTGGCGATGTTGCGGGTATCGTTGAGGGCGTCGAAGACCCGGAAAATGTCGACGCCGCTCTCGGCGGCGTGGGCGACGAACTTCCTGACGATGTCGTCGCCGTAGTGGCGGTAGCCCACCAGGTTCTGCCCCCGCAGGAGCATCTGCAGCGGCGTGTTGGGACAGTGCTGCTTGATGGTCCGCAGCCGCTCCCAGGGGTTCTCGCCCAGGAAACGCAGGCAGCTGTCGAAGGTGGCGCCGCCCCAGACCTCCATCGAGTAGAAGCCCACCGCGTCCATCTTGTGCAGGATCGGCAACATGTCGCTGGTGCGCATGCGCGTGGCCCACAGGGACTGGTGGGCGTCTCTCAGGGTGGTATCGGTGATCAGGATCAGCCGTGCCTTCACCATTCCTCCTACGCCCTTTCCACGTACTCGCCGGTACGGGTATCGATCTTCACCCGGTCACCCACGTCGATGAACAGCGGTACCTTCACCTCGGCGCCGGTCTCCAGCGTCGCCGGCTTGCTGCCGCCGCCGCTGGCGGTGTCTCCCTTGACGCCCGGCTCCGTGGCGGTGACCTCCAACTCCACGAAGGTGGGCGGCACGATGCCGGTGGGCTCGTCGTCGATGAGCGTCAGCTCCACCTCCATGTTCTCTTTGATGAAGGTGAGCGCCTCGCCCGCCAGGTCCGGGGAAAGCGACTGCTGCTCGTAGGTATCGTTGTCCATCAGCACCACCTCGTCGGGGGTGGCGTAGAGAAACATCAGCTTCTTGCTGGAAACGTGCACCCTGCGGAACTTCTCGCCGGCGCGGAAGGTCTTGTCGAGCACGCGGCCGTTCTCCAGGCTCTTGAGCCGGGTGCGCACGAAGGCGCCGCCCTTGCCGGGCTTCACGTGCTG
>JAJRWQ010000023.1 GCA_024276735.1 Actinomycetes bacterium | reverse complement strand
GCCACCGCCAAGCTGATGTTCGCCGATCGCCAGCGCCTGGCGCCGGGAGAGAGCTGCTACGCCCAGGTGCGGCTGAAGACGAAGATCGTCCCCGCCCGCGGCGACCGTTTCATCATCCGCTCGCTGTCGCCGGTAACCACCATCGGTGGCGGCAGCGTCATCGACCCGCATCCCCGCAAGCACGGCAGGAGCGAAGAGCACGTACGGCGGCTGGAAACGCTGGAGAAGGGGGACCCCCGCGAGGTGGTGGAGCTGCTGCTGGGCGAGGCCCGCCCCGGGGGGCTGACATTCGAGGAGCTGCTCAAGCGGAGCGAGCTGCCCGCCGGCAAGCTGCAGCAGGTGTTGGAGGACGGGGAGACCGCCACTGCTCCCGGGGATGCTGTCGGCAAGGGGCCGTTCTTCCACCCCCAGGCCGTGGAGGATTTCAACCGCTCCGTGCTGGCGGCGCTCGAGGAACGCCGCCGGCAATCCCCCGCCGACCCCACGCTGAGCCTCGACCAGCTGGCCAAGGCCGCGTCGTTGCCCGCGGACGGCCGCGACTTTCATGCCTTGCTAGCCGCGCTCGCCGGCGCGGGTGAAATCACCGCCAGGGGATCGCGCTACTCCCTGGCGGACGCCGAGGCCAAGCTCTCCGACGAGCAGAAAAGACTGATGGAGGCGGTGGCCGGGGCGCTCGAGTCCGGCGGCGCGGCGCCGTCGCCGCTCAAGAGCCTCCGCGACGAATACGGCGGCAAGGACCTGGAGCTGGTGCTGGGAATCCTGGTGGACCAGGGGAAAGTCGTCAAGGTGAAACCGGACCTCTACTACGCTGCGGAGCCGCTGGCAGCGGCACGCGAGCGTCTCATCGAGCGCTGCCGGGAGGCGGAACGGATCACCCTGGCCGAGTTCCTCGACCTCCTGGGCATCAGCCGCAAGTACGCTCAGGCGCTGCTGGAGTACTTCGACCGCACCGGTGTCACCCGCCGCCTGGGCGATTACCGGGTGCTGCGCCGCAAGGCCCGCTAGGCGCGGGTGCTACGGCCGCGCCGCGACGGATCCCTATCCGCGCCCCAAGTTTGCCCGCCGCCGGCAGCGCTGGTAAGTTATCATGTAGGTGGCGCGGGAGGGCACGGGTCTGGTGGCCCAGCCGGTCTTCAAAACCGGTAGGTGGCGGTAACCCCGTCATTGGTAGGTTCGATTCCTACGCCTTCCCGCCAGGAACACAACGCCTCGCCCCGCTGTTCATCCCCGCGGCAAGGAAGCAGGGTCACCCGCACCCTCAAGCACCGCCGCCGAAATTCCGATAATACTTCTACCTTCCTTGTGCGAACGTGTTGTCCCGTAAAGGTCCGTATTTTGCTGCGCCCACCCGTGCCAGCGTGGATTACCAGGAGGAGTATCAATGGACGCAGAAAGCATCGTCATCGCCGATGGTCCAATCGACGCCTCGACCCCCGTTCACCGCTTCGGCCGTGACGGCGACGCGCCCGCCGGCAGCGAGCTCACGGTACACGTTCGCAGCGCGGGCGGCCAATGCTGGTACGGCCTCTTTCCTCCCGGGGCCTACCCCGGCGTCGAAACCTACGGCGTCCATCACTGGCGCTCTTCGAACACGCTGCTCGTGATCTCGCGGGGGCTGGGCTACCTGGTCGACACCGAGGACCCCACCCGCTGGCGCCATGCCCACCTGGCTCCCATCACCTCGTTCACGCGCGCCGACGGCGACGGGCTGGTCGTCGTCTGCAACCACCAGCGGCTGGCGGCATACTCGGACCTGGGCCTGGCCTGGAAGACACCCCGCCTCTCCTGGGACGGCATCAGGAACGTGCGCATAGAGGACGGCGCCGTCAAGGGGGAGGCCTGGGACGAGCCGTGGGGCTTCTGGGTCTCCTTCGCCGTCGACATCGAGACCGGCGAGTGCCGGGGAGGCGCTACCTTCACCCTCGCCTGAGCCCTCCCTCCCCCGCGGCCAGCTTCCAGGCTACCAGGGACGGGGATTGGCGAAAGGGCTCATGCCCGGCAGCGAGGAGCTGCACGACACCAGCGAGACCCGGCCCGTTGCCAACCGCTTGACGAACACGTCTTCCTTGCCGTTGGTATCCGCTGCCACCAGGTTGTCGGCGGCCGACACGAAGGCCACTGCCTCCCCGCCAGCGGTGACGGCGGCGGCGGTGCTGTCATCGTCGCCGGGCCTGCCGGCTTCATCCACGGAGACCCGGGTGGTGGTGCCGGCGACGATGTCCCTGAGGAAAACGTCTTCCCCCTTGGGCGTGTCCCCGGCCACCAGGTCCGAGGCCCGGGAGGAAAAGACCACCAGGCGGCCGTCGGCCGACAGGGAAATGGAGGCGTAGCTGTCGTCGTCGCCGGGGGCGCCGGCGGGTGTCACCGACACCAGGGTGGTGATCCCCGTCTGCAGGTCCTTGACGAAGACATCCCGCCGCTGGTTGTCGTCGCCCTCCACCAGGTTCGTGGCCTCGGAATCGAAGGCCACGAAGCGGCCGTCGGCGGAGATGGCCAGGGCCTCGTGGCCGCTGGCACCGTTGCCGCCAGCACCGTCCGAGTCGCTGGAGACCAGCTCCAGCTCTCCCGTCTCCAGGTCCTTGACGAAGACGTCGGTCCCCCTGCCGCCGCCTGCCAGGTTATCGGCCTCCGAGGCGAAGGCCACCTTGCGGCCGTCGGCGGAGATGGCGGGACGGCTGCTGTCACCGTCGGCGGCATTCCCCTGAGAGTCACTGGAGACCAGCGTGGTCTCGCCGGTGAGCGTGTCCTTGACGAAGATGTCCACCTGGTCGTTGCCATCGTCGGCAACCAGGTTTTCCGCGGCCGAGCGGAAGGCCACGTAGCGGCCGTCGGCGGAGATGGCGGGCTGGCTGCTGTTCCCTTCGCCGGGGATACCGTCGCCGTCACTGGAAACCAGGGTGACCTCTCCCGTCTTGCGATCCTTCACGTAGACCTGCCGGCAGTTCACCGGCAGGCCGCCGGTGCCGGGGCAGGATGCCCCGCCGTCGGAAGTGAGATTGCCGGCCAGCGACTGGAAGGCCACGTAGCGGCCGTCGGCGGAGATGGCGGGCTGGCTGCTGTCGTCGTCGGCGGGATCCCCCTGGGAGTCGCTGGAGACCAGCGTGGTCTGTCCGCTGAGCGTGTCCTTGACGAAAACGCTGCGGGCGCCGTTGTAACTCTCTTCCACCAGGTTGGTGGCATCCGAGGCGAAGGCCACGTAGCGGCCGTCGGCGGAGATGGCGGGCTGCATGCTGTTGGAGTCGCCCTGGACCAGCGGCGGCGCCACCGTGACCACGCGCACGGGCGCCGGGCCGCCATCGAGCATGCCCAGGGGGTTGCAGCCCCCGGCAAAGAGCAGCGCGGCAGCAGCCGCCAGGATCGTCAGGACCAGCGAATGTGTGCGCATCGAAAGAAAAGGTCTTGCGGCGCCCGCCCGCGGGATCGCCCCGGCCGGGCCTTACCGGAGAAAAATAATCCAACGGGCCGGCAGGGTCAAACCGCGCCCGTTTCCCCACCTGCATGCCGATGCCGGCGGCAGGCGGGTATCACCAGGAGGCTCAGCAGCAGCGTCAGCAGGCAGAGGCCGAAAAAGGCGGCTGCCACCACGGTCACGTCCACGTGCAGGTATTCCGCCGCCAGCCGGCTGAAGTCCATCTGGAAGCCCAGCCCGCCACCTGCCTGGTAACGCTGTTTCTCCAAGCGATCGAAAGCCAGCAGGAAGGAAAAGCGCGCGTTGTCGAAGACGATGAAGAAACCGGCGGCGGCGTAAAGGGCGCGCGTCATCACTCGCCGCTCTCCCTCCATGGCCCGCACCAGCAGCAGCCCCGCGACCAGCAGCTCGAAGCCGTGGCCGGCGGCCAGGACCAGGGCCTGGTGAACCGGTGTCAGCACCAGGGCCGGGTACAGCACCAGGGCCGCGGTCACCGGGAGCAGGATCGCCCGCCGGCGGCGATACGCGAAGGCGTACCAGAGCAGCAGGCCTCCCGCCAGGAACTGCAGTTCCACGATCCGCGAGTGCTGCAGGGTCATGCCGCCGGAAAAGAAATTGACCGTGGGCAGCGAGGGGTAACCGAAGAACCAGCCGGCGATGGCATGCCCCAGCTCGTGCACGAACGATACCGGCATGCCCACCACGAAGGCCACTAGCGGCGAGGCCAGCGCTGCCGCTGCCGCCGCGGCACCGATGGGCAAGGCCCACCTGCCGCCTTGGCCAGTTGCTTCCCGGCTGCCGTCGTTCCCGGCGGCGCCGGGCACCAGTGTTGTCCCTGCCCGTGCGCCCACCATAATATCTTCGGACGCAGCAGGCCGGGTTCTGAACGGCGGCGGCCGCCAGGCCGTTACCCTTGTCCGGCAGGTATCAGCCGGCGGGGCCGCGGTAAGGATTCAGGATCGGCATCAGGGATATCAGGGTGGCGCCGCCCCCGGTGGTCCCCACGCCGATGATCACGTTCCTCTCGCCGTAGTCGGGGTTGTCCTTGCGGTCGCCCTGGAAAAAGATCTTCTGTTCCTGCTGGCCACCGCTTCCGTTCCACTGCTGGTTGGTCTGCCAGCCCTCGTCGGCCATCACCCGGTCGTACCAGGCCTTGACCTCCTCGACGCCGTCGCCGGTGGTGTAGCTGGCATTCGTCTCCAGCACCTGGTCCGCTGCCGCCCCGGGATAGACGGGAAGATCATAGTCACCGATTACCACCCGCTCCACGGTCACCTCGGCCTCGCTGCCGCACCCCGCGAGTAGCAACGCCAGCACGACCATTGCCACGATCGGAAGAACCCGCTTCATGTCACCTCTCCTCTCTCGCCTACGGCAGCAATTTTATCACGATCATCCCGGCCGCGGCGCCCGCGTGGCCGCCGCTGTTTCAATGGCCCGCCGCTGGTGGTACACTAGCTAGTACAAACCCACCAGGTGGGGGGTGTTTTCGGTTGACAGGCAGTATTGAAGGGGGACGGCGTCCCGTCGTCTACTGGGCCGTGTGCCCGCAGTGCCTGACTTACCTGTGGATCAGCGAGGTTTCCATCTCCGACGAAGAAACGGTTAGCTGCGAGTACTGCGGGGCGGCCGTG
>JAJRWQ010000022.1 GCA_024276735.1 Actinomycetes bacterium | reverse complement strand
CCAAGTTTTCCTGATGGTGTAGACTTCTTCATGCGGTGGTTCTCCTTTCTGACTAATTGGTTGTCTCATAACTCCCAATTAAACCAGAATGAGGCCACCGCTTAAAAAATGTGCGAAAGAAATTTTACGTTATCCACCCGGGTGCAGGCACCGGCGGCCACCGTGGACTACGCCTATGATGCCCTGGGCAGGAGAATCGAAAGGACGGAGGGAACAGATACCGTAAACTACCACCTCTACAGGGATACGGACCTGGTCGACTACCAGACAGACGCCGCGGGAACCCTCACCGCTTCCACCCTGAGAGGCCCCGATGGGCTCATTTCCGGGACCGATTACACGAAGCCAACACCAGAAACAGACTACTATCTCTTCAACCCCCACGGTGACACCGCGGCCATAACCGATGAGAGCGGCACCGTCATCCAAACCTACAGGTACGACTCATTCGGAAACGAACTTGCCGGAAACTCCCCTACTTACGGCTACACCGGAGGGTGGCAGCGGTCATACGACCAGGGCACCGGCACCATCCAGATGGGAGTGAGAGAATACGACCCAGCCTTCGGCAGGTTCAACAGTGCCGATCCCCTGAAGGGCGACCCCCGCGATCCCCAGGGAAGGAACCGGTACTCCTATACCGGGAATGATCCGCTGACGAGGTATGATCTAAGTGGGAGATCATGGATTGAAAAATTGCCTGAATTCAACTCTGAAGTGCAACAGTTAACAGGATTGACGTTTTGAAGAATACTTCATACGGAGTTTTATACCCAAGCTTCTTCCATCCTCGCAAAGAAATAGGTATGGTGTCCCCCTTTTCCACTTTCATGACCAGGCAAGATCGAAACGATCGAGATTCATCACCTTGTTCCAGGCCGTGACAAAGTCTTGCACGAACCGTTGCCGGTTATCGTCCTGGGCGTAGAACTCCGACTGGGCTCGCAGCTGGGAATTGGCCCCGAACACCAGGTCAACCCGGGTGGCGGTCCATTTCCGTTCACCGGTGGCGCGGTCGTATCCCTCGTAGACCTGGGGGTTATCTGATGCCGGCCGCCACTCTATGCCCATGTCCAGCAGGTTGACGAAGAAGTCGTTGGTCAGCTTGCCTGGGCGCTCGGTGAAGATGCCGTAAGCGGTACTCCCAAAATTGGCGCCCAGGGCCCGCATTCCCCCAACGAGCACCGTCATCTCCGGCACCGTGAGGGTGAGTAGCTGGGCACGATCGACCAGTAAGTGTTCGGGCTCGAGATGCTCGCATCCCGGCTTCAGGTAATTGCGAAAGCCGTCCGCTATCGGCTCCAGGTAGCTGAATGATTCCACGTCGGTTTGCTCCTGCGAGGCATCGGTGCGGCCGGGAGCAAAGGGCACCTGCACTTCATGGCCGGCCTCTTTCGCGGCCGCTTCGACAGCGGCAACACCGCCGAGCACGATCAGGTCAGCGAGGGAGATGCGCTTGTTTCCAGCTTGCGCCTCCTTGAACTCGCCGCGGATGGCTTCAAGGGCCTTCAACACCCCGCCAAGTTGGGCAGGCTGGTTTACCTCCCAGTCCTTTTGCGGGGCGAGGCGGATACGGGCGCCGTTGGCGCCGCCGCGCTTGTCGGAACCACGGAAGGTGGCGGCCGACGACCACGCGGTGTAAACGAGCTCGGCAGTGGTGAGCCCTGAATCAAGAATCCGCCTTTTCAGTTCAGCGATATCCGCTTCGTCGACGAGATCGTGATCCACGGGTGGAAGGGGATCCTGCCAGATCATGTCTTCCGCGGGAACTTCCGGCCCCAAGTAGCGCGACTTCGGTCCCATGTCGCGGTGAGTCAGCTTGAACCAGGCGCGGGCAAAGGCGTCTGCCAGCTCGTCGGGGCGTTCGAGAAAGCGCCGGGATATGGAGCCGTAGACCGGGTCCATGCGCAGGGCCAGGTCAGTGGTAAGCATGATCGGCTGGTGCTTCCTGCCGGGATCGTGGGCATCGGGCACGAGATCTTCGGGGTCGGGATCGACCGCCACCCACTGCCAGGCACCCGCGGGGCTTTTTTCCAGGTTCCAGTCGTACTTGAAGAGCAGCTCCAGGAAGCTGTTGTCCCACTTCGTCGGCGTCGGCGTCCAGGCGCCCTCCAGCCCGCTGGTGATGGTATCGGGGCCCTTGCCGCTGCCATGGCTGTTCTTCCATCCCAGGCCCTGCTCCTCCAGGGGAGCTGCTTCGGGCTCGGGCCCCAAGTGCTCGTCGGCACCGGCAGCTCCGTGGGTCTTGCCGAAAGTGTGCCCGCCGACGATGAGGGCGACTGTCTCCTCATCGTTCATGGCCATGCGCCTGAAGCTCTCGCGTATGTGCCTGGCGGACTCCAGCACATTGGGTTCGCCGTTCGGGCCCTCCGGGTTCACGTAGATCAGGCCCATGTGATCCGCGGCCAGGGGCTTATCCAGCTCCCCGCCAGGATGGCGCTCGTCACCCAGCCATTCGGACTCCGGCCCCCAGTAAACGTCCTCCTGGGGCTCCCAGACGTACACGCGGCCAGCGCCGAAGCCCAGGGTTTCAAACCCCATCGACTCGAGGGCGACGTTTCCCGCGAGGATGATCAAGTCGGCCCAGGAAATCCTGTTGCCATGCTTCTTCTTGATCGGCCAGAGCAGGCGACGGGCCTTGTCGAGGTTCACGTTGTCGGGCCAGCTATTCAATGGCGCGAAGCGCTGGTTGCCGGCGCCTCCACCGCCGCGGCCGTCGAAGACCCGGTAGGTACCCGCGCTGTGCCAGGCCATGCGGATGAACAGGGGGCCATAATGGCCGTAGTCGGCTGGCCACCAGTCCCGTGATTCGCTCATCAGCTGGCGGAGATCCTCTTTCAACGCCTCGTAGTCGAGCCTGGCAAAGGCTTCGGCATAATCGAAGTCCTGGTCCACGGGCTTTAGCCCGGGCGGGTTTTGATAGAGGATCCTCAGGTTGAGCTGGTCGGGCCACCACTTGGAGATCATGTTTCCACCCAGGGTGGCATGTTTGTAGGCATCCATCGTTACCGGGCATCCGGATTTTTTCTCCATCGCTGCCGTTCTCCTTTGAGCCTGGTTTTTTTCAGCTGACAATGCTTTATACGTACCCGGATAACGGATAACGTACCAGCCGCCCCCCGACTCCGTACGAATCAAGGGGACACCACACCTATTTCCTAGCCACTTTTTATTCAAGAACTTCTGGGTGACAATACGCTTCAATGGCCCTTGTGAGAGGACGCTTTTTTTCTTCTCCACAAAGAAAGGAAAGAGGCAGGATGTCTCTTTCAACAGGCGCGGTGTCCTCTCCCTTCCGTTCCAGGCCCGCTTCCTTGACCCCGCCCGGCGGCGATAGTAATATAGGCAACGAATGAGCGTGCTGTGGCGGCAGCGGGCTCCGCGGTCGATTCGCTCTTTACTTGGATACAAGGGAACGCCCCGGCCTGCCCGGTAGACGGGCCGCGGGCGTTACGGGTGATACCTCTCGAAAAAAGCATGAAAATCCACGAGATTCCTGCAAAGTTTGCCACCAGGACGGCCCTTTTCGTGCTGTCGGCCCTGTTGATCCTGGTGGCGGTTCCGGCGCTGCTCTATGCCGTGGACGGCGGCGGCGCCATCCCGGCGGTTACCGACGGGTCCACCCGGTTTTACAATCCCCATCCCGAGGTGGGAACCAACGATCCCCTGGATCCCATCAGCGTCTACTTCTCCGATCCCGACGGCATCAACAAGTTCGCCACCGAGATGTGGTTCGACGACCTGGAAGTCACCAAGTGCAACGCCGTGGGCGTCGGCTTCTACGATGACCACGTAATCTGGGACCACACGGTGGTCACCCAGTGGGGTACTGCCTGCAAGGCGCTGGCGGCGGAGAAGCAGCCGATGGAGGACGGCACGCACACGGTGCGGGTAAAGGTGACCGACGGCCAGCAGAACGTCAGCGAGTACACCTGGGACTTCACCATCGACCGCACGCCGCCGGAGCTGACGCCGCCGTCGGTGTGCGGCCAGACGGTGATGAGCGACACGGTGGCGGACATCACCTATACCTACAGCGACGCCACCAGCGGCATCGATCCCGGCAGCGTCACCATGTACATCGACGGCAACGCCGTGGCGGCCCAGGTGGACGCCGCCCAGGCGGTGTACACCGCCACCGGCCTCGCCGACGGCGCCCACCAGGTGAGCCTGGACGTGAGCGACGCCGCCGGCAACCAGTACGGCCATGCCTGCACCTTCACCGTGGACACCCAGCCGCCGGAGATCCAGGCGGTGAGCCCGGCGGCGGGCGGCCAGGTGCGCATCGACAACCCGGTGATCGAGGGCTCCTGGAGCGATGCCGGCGCCGGCGTCGACCAGTGCTCCGCCACCATCGAGCTGGACGGCGAGGACGTCACCGCCGCGGCGGCGCTGGGCGAGTACGGTTTCAGCTTCCAGGCGCAGGGGCTGGCGCTGGGCACGCACCAGGTCCACGTCACCGTGAGCGACCAAGTGGGCCGGACGGCGGACTACACCTGGGAGTTCGAGTACATCGAGACCATCACCTACTACGCGCCCTGGTACGACTCCAAGCCGGAGAACGGCATGCGCGGCAACTGGATCATCATCAGCAACCTGGAGGACCAGGACGCCTACGTCACCATCGACATCGGCGGCGAGCCGATGCCCAACCCCGATTACAAGCCGCCGGCGGCCGACGGCGCCTCCCAGGCCGAGTACACCGACGCCGGCTCCGACCAGTACGGCGCCGCCGCCGACCAGTACACCTTCGTGGTGCCGGCGCACGACCGGATCACTCCCAGCTTCGCCGGCGTCACCGGCGGGCCGGTGCGGGTGGTCTCCCAGAACGCGAAGGAGCTGCTGGTGAGCCAGCGGGTGCTCTTCGGCGACTCCTTCAACGAGGTGATGGCGGTCCGGGACAGCGACCTGGACAGCGAGTACTACTTCACCTGGTACGACTCCAAGCCGGAGAACGGCATGCGCGGCGACTGGATCCTGGTGGGCAACCCCAGCAGCGACGCTTCCGCCGACGTCTACATCGAGATCGGCGGCCAGGGCATGGGCCAGTGGCAGATCCCGCCCGGCGGCATCGTCACGCCCTCGTTCCCCAACGTGATGGCGGGGCCGGTGAAGGTGACCTGCACCAGTTGCGGGCCGGACCGGGCTATCATCGCCAGCCAGCGGGTGATCTTCAACGGCTCCTTCACGGAAGCCATGGGTATTCCCTCGGCGTCGCTGGACGACGAGTACTACTTCACTTGGTACGACTCCAAGCCGGAGAACGGCATGCGCGGCGACTGGATCCTGGTGGGCAACCCCAGCAGCGACGCTTCCGCCGACGTCTACATCGAGATCGGCGGCGAGCGGATGCTGAACCCGCTGCCGGGAGCTCCCAAGAACACCCATTTCTACGTGCCGCCGCACGGTATCATCACGCCCTCGTTCCCCGGCGTGATGGACGGCCCGGTGCACGTGATCTGCAGCAACTGCGGCGGCGGCATGAAGCTGTTCGCCAGCCAGCGGGTGCTCTTCCGCAGCTCCTTCGAGGAGGTCCAGGGAACCAGCCCGGAGCAGATGGGCACCAGCGCCGTCTTCGGCTGGTACGACCTCAAGTCTGAGGGCATGGCCGGCGACTGGATCCTGGTGGGGAACAACGCCAACGCCGCCGTACACGTCTACATCTCCGTGGGCGGCCAGCACGTGGGCGGGCCCGATCCCTACGTGATCGATGCCTTCAGCAGGGTGACGCCGTCATTCGCAGGCGTGATGGGCGGCCCGGTGGAAGTGGTCTGCGAGAACTGCAACTACGGCCAGAAGCTGATCGTCAGCCAGCGGGTGATCTACAAGGACAGCTTCAACGAGCTCATCGGCCTGCCGCCGCGGAAGTAGGAATTAAAGGGACACGAATTAAAGGGACACCATACCTATTTCTCGAGAAGAAATAGGTATGGTGTCCCCCTTTTTGTTGCCCCCTTTTTGGTTTCTTGACGGCGGCCCACCCTCCTGCTAGACTGTAAGCGCTACATAAGGAACGCGTTGTTCGCATCAAGAGAGGCTGAGGGACTGGCCCTGTGAAGCCTCGGCAACCTGCGCGGCGCGTGTGTCGATTCCCGCAACGCGCAAGGTGCCAACTCCTGCAGGTCGATAGACCTGAGAGATGTGGCGAAATGGTTTTCACCTGCCAGCCTCTGCCACATCACGCAGAGGCTTTTTTCATGCGAAAGCGCGGAGCCGGAAGGAGCTCTGTGAAAGATGACTGCTGAACACCTGAAGTGCAAGGAATGCGGCCGCACCTACCCCCTGGAGGCCCTGTTCGTCTGCGAGTACTGCTTCGGCCCCCTGGAGGTGGCCTACGATTACGAGCGCATCCGCAGCCGCGCCACCAAGGAGCGCATCGCCCACGGGCCGCCGTCGCTCTGGCGTTACGCCGATTTCCTGCCCGTGGAACGGCGCCCGGATGTGGACCTGCAGGCGGGCTTCACGCCGCTGGTGAAGGCCGACCGCCTCGCCGCGGAGCTGGGGCTGAAGAAGGTATGGATCAAGAACGACACCGCCAACCCCACGCATTCCTTCAAGGACCGCGTGGTCACCGTGGCGCTGCAGCGCGCCCTGGAGCTAGGCTACGAGGTGGTGGCCTGCGCCTCCACCGGCAACCTCGCCAACAGCGTCGCCGCCCACGCCGCCGCCTCCGGCACCGACGCCTACGTTTTCGTGCCCGCCAACCTGGAGATCCAGAAGATCATCGCCACCGCCGTCTACGGCGTCAACCTGGTGAAGGTGCGGGGCAACTACGACGACGTCAACCGGCTGTGCACCGAGATCGCCGCCGACAAGCACTGGGCCTTCGTCAACGTCAACGTCCGCCCCTACTACTCGGAGGGAAGCAAGACGCTGGCCTTCGAGACGGCGGAGCAGCTCGGCTGGCGGGCGCCGGACAAGGTGGTGGTGCCGGTGGCCTCGGGCTCGCTGCTCACCAAGATTCACAAGGGCTTCCAGGAGCTGGGCGAGGTGGGGCTGATCCGCCGCAAGACACCGGTGGTCTGCGGCGCCCAGGCGGCCGGCTGCGGCCCCGTGGCGGCGGCGTTTGCCGCCGGGCAGGAGCACGTGAAGCCGGTGAAGCCGGATACCATCGCCAAGTCCCTGGCCATCGGCAACCCCGCTGACGGCATCTTCGCCCTGGAGGTGGCCCGCGAGACCGGCGGCGTCATCGAAAGCGTCACCGAGCAGGAGATCGTGGACGGCATCAAGCTGCTGGCGGAGACCACCGGCATCTTCACCGAGACCGCCGGCGGCGTCACCACCGCGGTGCTGGCCAAGCTGGCGGCGGCGGGCAAGGTCCATGCCAGCGAGGAGATAGTGGTCTACATCACCGGCGACGGGCTGAAGACCCTCGATGCCGTGGCCGGCACCCTCTCCACCTACGAGATCGAGCCCGACATGGCCGATTTCGAGGCGCGGGTGCTGGAGGGCGAGGCCGGCAGCCTCGACGGCGAAGAACACGACGACGAATCCGGCGCCGGCGAGGACAGCCGCCGGCAGGCGGTCTGACGAGGGCGCCGGCAAGCGGAAAAGCATCCAGCGGAAAAGGAAAGGAGCAGGAATTGAGCGTCAAGGTGAGGATTCCGGCCCAGCTGAGGCAGGTGACCGGCGGCGAGGGCCTGGTGGAGTGCCGGCCGGGAACGGTATCGGCGATCATCGCCGAGCTGGAGGAAAAGCACAGCGGCATCTCCGAGCGGTTGCTGGAGAACGGCGAGCTGCGCCGCTTCATCAACATCTACATCGACGGCGACGACATCCGCTTCGCCGACGGGCTCGCCACCGAGGCCGCCGACGGGGCCGAGCTCAGCATCGTGCCGGCGGTGGCGGGAGGATAATCGCTGGCGGCCGGGCGGCGCGGAGCCGGCCCGGCGCCGATAGCCCGCCGGAGATCTCCGGCCAGAAAAACCCCTAGGAAGACTTGCGGTTGCGGGCGGCCTTGCGGTTCAGCGAGGCCTTGCCCCCCACCTTCTTCTTCACCCGCGAGGGCTTGCGGGAAGCGCCCTTGCCGTCGGCGAGGGCATACTTGAGCACCTGGGCCACGTCGTCCACCAGGATGAACTCCATCTCCTGCCGCAGGTGCTCGGGCACGTCGTCGAGATCCTTCTCGTTCTCCCGCGGCAGGATCACCGTGTCCAGCCCCGCCCGGCGCGCCGCCAGCACCTTCTCCTTGATGCCGCCCACCGGCAGCACCTTGCCGCTCAGGGTCACCTCGCCGGTCATGGCCACGTTGGAGTGCACCGGCCGGCCGGTGGCCAGCGAGGCCAGCGCCGTGGTCATGGTGATGCCCGCCGAAGGCCCGTCCTTGGGCACCGCACCCGCGGGCACGTGCACGTGGATGTCGTGCTCCTTGAAATAGTCGTCGGGAATGCCCAGCTTCCCGGCGCGCGCCCGCACCCAGCTCAGCGCCGCCTGGGCCGATTCCTTCATCACGTCGCCCAGCTGCCCGGTGAGGGTCAGCTTGCCGCCGCCGGGCATGGCGATGGCCTCGATGAAGATGATGTCGCCGCCGTTCAAGGTCCAGGCGAGGCCGGTGGCCACCCCCGGCTCGGAGGTCATGCGCCGCGCCTCGGAGAAGTACTTGGCCTTGACCAGGTAACGGGTGACGGCGGCTTCGCCCACCTTCACCCGGGTGACCTCGCCCTCGGCGATCTCGCGCGCCACCTTGCGGCAGATGGAAGCGATCTCCCGCTCCAGGTTCCGCAGGCCCGCCTCGCGGGTGTAGTCCTGGATCACCTTGAGGATGGCCTTGTCGGTGAAGGAGATCTGCCCCTTCTTCAGCCCGTGGGCCTCCCGCTCCTTGGGGATCAGGTACTTCTTGGCGATGCCCAGCTTCTCCTCCTCGGTGTAGCCGGAGAGCTCGATCACCTCCATGCGGTCGCGGAGCGCCGGCGGTACCGGGTCCAGCATGTTGGCGGTGGCGATGAACAGCACCTTGCTGAGGTCGAAGGGCAGGTCCAGGTAATGGTCACGGAAGCTGTCGTTCTGCTCCGGGTCCAGCACTTCCAGCAGCGCCGAGGAAGGATCGCCGCGGAAATCGGCGCCCAGCTTGTCCACCTCGTCGATCATGAACACCGGGTTGTTGGAGCCGGCGTCGCGGATGGCGCGGATGATGGTGCCGGGCATGGCGCCGATGTAGGTGCGCCGGTGACCGCGGATCTCCGCCTCGTCGCGCACGCCGCCCACGGAGATGCGGATGAACTCGCGCCCCAGGGCGCGGGCGATGGAATGCCCCAGCGAGGTCTTGCCCACGCCGGGGGGGCCCACGAAGCAGAGGATGGGGCCGCTCATGTCCCGCTTCAGCTTGGCGACGGCGAGGTACTCGATGATGCGCGTCTTCACCTTCTCCAGGTCGTAGTGGTCCTCGTCCAGCACCTTCTGGGCGGTGGCGATGTCCAGGTTGTCCTCGGTGCTGCGGTTCCAGGGAATTGAGAGCAGCCAGTCGATGTAGGTGCGGATCACCGAGTACTCGGCCGCCGCCGGCTGCAGCTTCGAGAGCCGGTCCAGCTCGCGGCGGGCCTGGCGGTCCACCTCCTCCGGCAGCGCCAGCTCCTCCAGCTTGGCCTTGAGCTCGTTGACCTCGGCGGTGATCTCGTCGGTCTCCCCCAGCTCCTCCTGGATGGCCTTCAGCTGCTGCCTGAGGAAGTACTCCCGCTGGCTGCGGTCCATCTCGTTCTGGACCTCCGACTGGATCTTGCTGCCCAGCTCGAAGACCTCCAGCTCGCGGTTGAGGATCACCGTCAGGCGCCGCAGCCGCTTCTCCACGTCCTCCTCTTCCAGCAGCTCCTGCTTTTCCTCGGCCTTGATCTTGATGGCGGAGGCGATCAGGTAACAGAGGGTGCTGGGATCGTCCACGTTGGAGGCGGCCATCTGCAGCTCCTCGGGCAGGTAGGGCACCAGGCCGATGATCTTGGTGAAGACGTTCTGCAGGTTGCGCGAGAGCGCCTCCACCTCCTTGGTCATCTCCACCTTGTCCTCCAGTACGTCCACCCGGGCGGCCAGGTAGGGCTCGGACTGGGTGTACTCGCTGATGCGGATACGCTTGATGCCCTGCACCAGGATGCGCAGGGAACCGTCCGGCACCTTGAGCATCTTGTGGATGACGGCGGCGGTGCCCACGTCGTAGATGTCGTCCGGCCCGGCGGTCTCCACCTCCTTGTCACGGATGGTGGCCAGGCCCAGCATCTTGTCCTGGTGCAGCACCTCGTCCACCAGCTTCACCGAGCGCTCCTGGCCCACCGCCAGCGGCGTCACCGTCTCCGGGAAGACCACCGTCTCCCTCAGGGGCAGGATGGGCAGGATCTCGGGAATCTCCTGGGCCGTCTCCGGGGCTGCGTCGGCAGTAATGTTCTCCATCGCCTAGCCGTCCTTCCTGTTCCTGATGCTGATGGGAACCTTCACTGCCTGGCGCCGCCTCTCGGCCACCGGCAGCTCGATGGTGAGAAAGCCGTCGTGGTACTCGGCGCGGGCGCTCGCCACGTCCACGTCCACCGGCAGCATGATCCGCCGCTTGAAAGGACCGTAGTCGATCTCCATCTGCTGGTAGACCTTGTCGCCCTCCTTCTGGGAATCGTAGCGGACGCCCTCGATGGTGAGCGTCTTGTTCTGCAGCGAGAGCCGGACGTCGCCGGGCTTGATGCCGGGAATCTCCAGCTTGACGATCACCGCCTTCGACTCGCGGGAGATGAAGACGTCCGCCAGCGGCTGGAAGGCGCCCCCCTTCATCATTCGCAGCCGGGGACCGCCGTAGAAGCGGAAAAACATCTCTTCGATCTCGCTGGTGAGGCGGTCGAACTCGGCAAAGGGATTGCTCTTCTTGCGCTGCATGATATCGATCCTCCAGACGATCCCTGCACAGGATTACGCCGCGGCGGGCACGGGAAACCCCGCGCGCACCGCCGCCGACGCATAATACCTTACATGTTTCCCGTTTTCTTTGAAAGAAAACTGCCGCCGGTGCCGCGTAAGTATCGACCGCCGCCGCCGTCTTATAATCGAGAGATGAGCGCGAGACCGGGAGCGTCCCGGAGGCAGGAGAGAGGCGGTGGGAAGGCGGGCCTTGCAGGTACACCCGCCGTCGCCAGTGAAAGCCAGGTCGTAAGCCAACGGCCGAAGGGGAGGTACCACGAACATGCCAGCGAAAAAGAAGCGACTTCTGATAGCGGGAGGCATCGTTGCCGGAACAGCGCTGCTGGTACTGGTATTCCTGCTGGTGCGCGGCTGCGGTGAGAAGAAGAAGGCGGCCACGGGAACGACGCCGGTGAAGACGACGACCGCCGTGACCACGACGATCCCGGCCGCGAGCACCGCCCCAACGACTACGGCCACGGCCACGGCGCCGGCCGGCGCCACGACGGTTTCCACCCCTCCGGCCACCGCGCCCGCACCGGTACCCCCGCCGGAGATCATCTCCCGCAGCGTCGACCCGGAAGTGGTCGATCCCGGCGGGTCTCTGACGTTCAGCGCCGAAGTCCGCGGCCAGGCAACGAGCGTGACCATCAACGCGTTCAAGCGCGACACCGGCGCCCTGGTGTTGACCCTCCCTCTGGTACAGGGGGCCACGGTGGGCGATGTCACCTCCTGGTCCGCGGGAACGACGGCGCCGGCCGCCAAGGGAGAATACCGCTTCTTCGCCACGGCCACCTCCACCGATGGAGTGGAAGTGAAGATGCCGGGAGTCTCCGGCTGGACCTTCTGCGTGGGCGATCCGCTGATCGATTGCAGCTGAGGGAGAGCTGGTATCTCCCCGAGACCGCCGGCGGGTGGCGTCCCGGAACGGGCGGGGTCGATGTCACTGGCAACATGCTACCAGCGGGGCGAAAAGCAGTGGCGGCATGTGCTCCCTGTTCCTGCCGGCAACGGCAATGTCCGGAAAAAAATAGTAAGCTTTAATGACAGTAATGACAGGGTCCGCCACCGGCAGGGGGCGGACCAGGATACCAGGCAAGGAGGGAAGGATGCGAAATCGTGCCAGCCGGCGCCGGCGACTCTCTCTTCCTGCCTGGGTGCCGGTGACAGCGGCCCTGCTGCTGGCGGCCGCGGGAACCGGCTGTGGCTCCGGCGGCGAGACGGGCACGGCGACGGCGCCCCCCGACACCGGCGGCCCCTCCACGGCGGGCTACAACGCCACGGTGCCGGTGGAGGTACCCGTGGGCCCCACCTACACGGTGATCGGCGGCGGCCCCTAGGCGGGAAGGCCCGCGAGGGCAGCCTGCCGCCGCCGGCCGGCAGACTGTTGTCGAATGTTCCCGCTCGCCCCCGGAAGCAGCAGGCTGCGCCGCGGGGACGGCACCGCCCGGAGGGTAACCGGCGCCAGGCCGGTCCAGGGAAACAGGAACCAAGGAGGTAACATGGGCTGCGATTTCTCGTGGCGTCGAAGGATCACCAGGTTCGCAGCGCTGGCGGTGGTGCTGGCAATGGCCGCGTCCACCTTCACCGGCGGCTGCGGCGACGAAGAAAGCACCGATACCGGCACCGGCACCACCGGCGTGGCTCCCATACCCGCGCCTACGCCCAGCAGGCCCCCTACCCTCCCCAAGGAGGGCGGACAAACACTGACGGTGGTAGTGCCCGCCGCTCCCACCGGCGGCAGCTGAGAGCCGGCCCCGGCGCCGCAGCGGCCGCGGGTCACATCAAACGGCCAACGGGCCAAGGTCCCGACCCTGACGTCAGCAGGGCGACCGGCCGAAAGCCCTAGAAGGTAATGAAGCAGACGTCGTCGAACTCGGGCTGGCTGCGGATCTCCTCCAGCACCTCTTCGGGGATGGGCTTGTCCAGGGTCACCGACATCACCGCCTTGCCGCCGATCTTCTTGCGGCCCACGTTCATGTTGGCGATGTTGATCTTGTTGGCGCCCAGGATGGTGCCCACCTTGCCGATCATTCCCGGCACGTCGTCGTAACGGAAGAAGGCCATGTAAGTGCCCGGCTCGATGTCGATGTCGTGCCGGTAGATCTTCACGAAGCGGGGCCGGTACTTGGGGCCGATGACGGTGCCGCCCACGCTCAGCTTGCCCCGCCGGTCCTCCGACTCCACCGTGATCAGGTTGGTGAAGTCCGCCGGCTGCGAGCGCTTGGACTCGGTGACCTTGATGCCGCGCTCCTGGGCGATGGTCTCGGCGTTGACGTAGTTGACCGTCTCCTCCACCCGGCCCTCGAGCATGCCCTTGAAGAAGGCGATGGTCAGCAGGCGGGTGTCGTAGTCGGCCAGGCCGCCCTGGTAGATGATGTCCAGGTTCTCCAGGGTGCCGTCGGCGATCTCCACCAGCAGCTTGCCCAGCTTCTCGCACAGGGGCATGAACGGCCTGAGCACGTTCATCTGCTCGCTGCTCACCAGGGGGATGTTGACGGCGTTGCTCACGAACCGGTCGTTGAGGGCCGCCGCCACCTGCTCGGCGATGATGGTGCCGGCGCGGTCCTGGGCCTCCACGGTGGAAGCACCCAGGTGCGGTGTCACCACCACGTTGTCGAACTCCAGCAGCGGGTTGCCCACCGGCGGCTCCTTCTCGAAGACGTCGATCGCCGCCGCCGCCACCTTGCCGGACTTGAGCGCCCGCGCCAGCGCCGCCTCGTCGATGATGCCGCCGCGGGCACAGTTGATGATGCGCACTCCCTTCTTCATCGACCGGAAGGCGGCCGCGTCCACGAAGCCCATGGTCTCGGGGCTCTTGGGCAGGTGCACGGTGATGAAGTCGGAGCGGCGGTAGAGCTCCTTCACGTCCTCCACGCCCTCGACCCCCTGCTCCTCGAAGCGCGACTTGCTCACGTAGGGATCGTAGGCGATGACGTTCATCTTCAGGCCCCGGGCCCGCTGGGCCACCAGCACGCCGATGCGGCCGAAGCCGATGACGCCCAGGGTCTTGTCGGCCAGCTCCACGCCGCCGAAGCTGGAGCGCTCCCACTTGCCCGCCTTCAGCGAGCCGTGCGCCTGGGGGATGTTGCGGCTCTGGGCCAGCAGCAGGCCGATGGTGTGTTCCGCCGCGGCGACGATGTTGCTCTGGGGGGCGTTGGCGACGATGATGCCCTTCTTGGTCGCCGCCTGCAGGTCCACGTTGTCCACGCCGATGCCGGCGCGGCCGATCACCTTCAGGTTGTCGGCCTTGCTGATGATGTCACGGGTCATGCGGGTGCCGCTGCGGATGATGATGGCGTCGTACCGGCCGATCTCCTGCTTGAGCTGCTTCTGGTCCATGTCCAGCTTCACATCGACCTTGAACTCTTTCTTCAGCCGGTCGATGCCGCTCTTGGCGATCTTCTCCTTCACCAGCACCCGCGGCTTGCGCCGGCGGGCGGCGGCCTTCCTGCCGGCCCCGGCCTTGCGCCTGGCGGCAGTGGCCTTCTTCCTGGTGGTCTTCCTTGCTGTCGTCTTCTTCTTTTTCGCCGTCTGCTTGCTGCTCAAGATGCATCCTCCCCGAATACCTCCACCACGCGCGCCACGCCCCTGCCCAATTCCACCGGGTATTCCAGGTCATTGAGAGCCTGTTCCAGGGCGGTGATCGTGGCCACGATGTCGGCATAGTTGTAGTAACCGCAATGGCCGATGCGGAAGATCTTTCCCTTCATGCTTCCCTGCCCGCCGGCGCACTGGACGCCGTACTCGTCGCGCATCAGGCGCCGCAGCTCGCTGTCTTCCACGCCCTCGGGAACCTTCACCGCGGTGACCGAGCTGCAGGCGTCGTCGTCGGGCGAGAACAGCTCCAGCCCCAGCGCCTTCACCGCCTCGCGGGAGGCGCGTCCCAGGCGCCGGTGGCGGTCGATCACCGCCTCGATCCCCTCCTCGCGGATCAGCTGCAGCGCCGCGTCCAGGGCCACCGTCAGCGAAACCGCCGGCGTGTAGGGGGTGGTGGGATCGTCGCGGCGCACGCCGTCGCGGGCCTTCTGCCAGTCGAAGTAATACTTGGGCAGGCGCGAGCGTTCCACCAGGTCCCAGGCCTTGTCGCTGACGGCGGCGAAGGCCAGGCCCGGGGGAATCATCAGCGCCTTCTGGGAACCGGCGACCACCACGTCCACCTGCCAGTCGTCGGTGTTGAGCTCGGCGGAGCCGAGGCCGCTCACCGCGTCCACCACCAGCACCGCGTCGCTCTCGGCGACGATGCCGCCGATGGCCTCGATGTCGTTGACCACGCCGGTGGAGGTCTCGCTGTGGGTGGTGAAGACCACGCTGGCGTCCCGGTTGTCCGCCAGCGCCCGGGCCACGTCGCCGGGATCGACGGCGGTGCCGTACTCGTAGCTCAAGACCACCGCGTCCAGCCCGAAGGCCTCCGCCATCTGCTGCCAGCGCTCGCCGAACTTGCCGCAGGCGGTGACGATCACCTTGTCACCGGGAGAGCAGAGGTTCACCACCGCCGACTCCATGGCGCCGGTGCCGGAGGAAGCAAACACCAGCACGTCGTTGTCGGTGCGGAACACGTACTTGAGCCCGTCGATGACGCGGGCGAACAGCTCCGAGTACTCCCGCGTGCGGTGGTGGATCACCGGCCGCGAGGAAGCGGTGAGCACTTCGGGAGGGACCTGCGTCGGTCCCGGTGTCATCAGTATCTTCTTTTTCATCTCAAACCTCTTCCAGGCCCTCGTCGCCGGAGTCGATCCAGTCCATCATGGCGCGCAGCTCCCGGCCCACCACCTCGATGCGGTGCCCTGCCTCCCGCTTCTGCATGGCGGTGAAGCCCGGCCGGCCCGCCCGGTTCTCCAGGATCCACTCGCGGGCGAATTCGCCGTTCTGTATCTCCGCCAGGATGCGCTTCATCTCGGCGCGCGTCTCCTGGTTGATGATGCGCTTGCCCCGGGTGATGTCCCCGTACTCCGCCGTGTCGGAGATGCTATAGCGCATCCCGGTTATACCCTTTTCGTAGATCAAATCAACGATCAGCTTCAGCTCGTGCAGGCACTCGAAGTAGGCGATCTCCGGCTGGTAGCCCGCCTCCACCAGGGTCTCGAAGCCGGCGCGGATCAGCTCGCTGGTGCCGCCGCAGAGCACCACCTGCTCGCCGAAGAGGTCCGTCTCCGTCTCCTCGGCGAAGGTGGTCTCGATCACGCCCGCGCGGGTGGCGCCGATGCCCTTGGCGTAGGCCAGGGCCAGCTCCTTGGCCTGGCCGCTGGCGTCCTGGTGGATGGCCACCAGCGCCGGCACCCCGCGTCCCTCGCGGTACTGCCGCCGCACCAGGTGGCCCGGTCCCTTGGGGGCCACCATCACCACGTCCACGTCCGCCGGGGGCACGATCTGGTTGAAGTGAATATTGAAGCCGTGGGCGAACATCAGCACGTCGCCCGCCGACAGCCCGGGGGCGATCTCGTCGCGGTAGGTCTCCGCCTGCGAGTGGTCCGGTGTCAGGATCATCACCATGTCCGCCGCCGCCGCCGCCTCGGCCACCGGCTTCACTTCCAGCCCCGCGGCCTGGGCGCGCCCGCGGCTGGAGCTGCCGTCGCGCAGGCCCACCACCACCTCGACGCCCGAATCGTGCAAGTTGAGGGCGTGGGCATGACCCTGGCTGCCGTAGCCGATGATCGCTACCTTCTTGTCCTTGATCAGGTCCAGATTGGCATCGTCTTCGTAGTACATTCTCCCCTCTTTTCCGCTATTTGGCGCCGCGCTCGATGGCGATCCTGCCCGTGCGCACTATCTCCACCACGCCCTGGGGCGCGAGCAGCTGCAGGAGCGCGTCTATCTTTTCGGTGGTGCCGGTGATCTCCAGCACCATGGTGTTACGCGCCACGTCCAGGATGTTGGCGCGGAAGATCTCCGCTATCTGCATGATCTCGCCGCGGCTGCCGGCATCCGACTTCACCTTGATCAGCGCCAGCTCCCGGGCGACGGTGTTCACCGGGTCGAGGTCGGTGATCTTGATGACGTTGATCAGCTTGTGCAGCTGCTTGGTCACCTGCTCGATGGGGTGCTCCTTGCCATCGACGGTGATGGTCATGCGGGAGACGTCGGGGTTCTCGGTGACCCCCACCGCCAGGCTGTCGATGTTGAAGCCGCGGCGGGAGAAGAGGCCCGCCACCCGCGAGAGCACGCCCGGCTTGTTCTCCACCAGTACCGAAAGCGTGTGCTTCATTTCTGACCGCCTATCATCTCGGTGATCGACTTGCCCGCGGGCACCATGGGAAAGACATTTTCCTCCCGGCGGACGCGAAAGTCCAGCACCGCCGGGCGCTTGGCGGCGATGGCCGTCTCCAGGGCCTCGGCCACGTCCTTCTTGTCGGTGACGGTGATGCCCAGCGCCCCGTAGGCCTCCGCCAGGCGGGCGAAATCGGGCTGGCAGTCGATGCACGTCTCCGAGTAACGCTTGTTCCAGAAAAGTTCCTGCCACTGGCGCACCATGCCCAGGTAACCGTTGTTGAGGATGGCCACGATCACCGGTATCTCGTAGTTGACCGCCGTCGCCAGCTCCTGGATGTTCATCTGGAAGCTGCCGTCGCCCGCGATATCGATGACGATGTCCCGCGGCCGCCCCACCTTGGCGCCGATGCTGGCCGGGAAGCCGAATCCCATGGTTACCAGCCCGCCGGAGCTGATGAAGTTCCGGCCCTTGGTGTGCTGGTAGAACAGCGCCGCCCACATCTGGTTCTGCCCCACCTCGGTGACGATCACCGCCTTGCCGCGGGTGACCCGGTAGATCTCCTCCACCACGAACTGGGGCATGATGTCCCGCTTGAGCTCCTTGTAGGTGAGCGGGTGGCTCTGCTTCCAGTCGTCGATCTGCTTCAGCCAGGGACGGGTGCGCTGCTTGCTCGGCTTCAGTTTCTTGATCTCGGCGATCAGGTCCCGGAGCACGTTGCGGGCGTCGCCGACGATGGGCACGTCGATGGCCACGTTCTTGCTGATCTCCGCCGGGTCCAGGTCGATGTGGATCTTCTTCGCCTCCCTGGCGAAGGTGGCCAGCTTGCCGGTGACCCGGTCGTCGAAGCGGGCGCCCACCGCCACCAGCAGGTCGCTGTGGGTGACGGCGTAATTGGCGTAGCCGGTGCCGTGCATTCCCAGCATGCCCAGGGAGAGCCGGTCGGTCTCCGGGAAGGTTCCCAGGCCCATCAGCGTGGTGGTCACCGGCGCCTGCACCAGCTTCGCCAGCTGCCGCAGCTCCTTCTCCGCGCCCGAGCTCACCACGCCGCCGCCGGCGTAGATCACCGGCCGCTCGGCAGCGACGATCAGCTTCGCCGCCGCCTTCACCTGCTTGCGGTTGCCCTTGAGCGTGGGCTTGTAGCCCGGGAGGTTCACCCGCTCCGGGCGCTGGTAGTCGATCTCCGCCAGCTGCATGTCCACGGGAATGTCGATCACCACCGGGCCGGGACGGCCGCTGGCGGCGATGTAGAATGCCTCCCGGAAGATGCGGGGAATGTCGTTGGGATCCTTGATCAGGTAGCTGTGCTTGACGATCGGCTGGGTGATGCCGGTGATGTCCGCTTCCTGGAAACCGTCGGTGCCGATGAGGCCGCTGCGCACCTGGCCGGTGATCGCCACCATGGGCGTGGAGTCCATGTAGGCGTTGGCGATACCGGTCACCAGGTTGGTGGCGCCGGGGCCGCTGGTGGCGATGCAGACGCCGGTGCGGCCCGTGGCCCGGGCGTAACCGTCGGCGGCATGGGCGGCCGCCTGCTCGTGGCGCACCAGGTAATGGTTGATTTTGGACTCGTAGAGGGCGTCGTAGAGGGGAATGACCACACCCCCGGGCAGGCCGAAGATGTCCCTGACGCCCTCGTCCGCGAGCGCCCGCACTATGGCTTCGGAACCCTTGAGCAGCATGACCTCTCTCTCGTTTTCATGTCTGGCTGCAGCGATGGCCGGCCCACGCAGCACCGGCGGTGGCACGGGCCGCTCGACTGCAGCCGCGTCCGCCTCAGCCGACGACGGCGCCGCCGTCCGCTTCGTGCACTAGCTTAACATACCTCGCCAGGCAGCCGGTGCGGTAGCGGGGCTCCGGGGCCTCGAGCTCCCGGGACCGCCGCTCGAGCTCGTCCTCGGGCACCAGCAGGTCGATGCGGCGGCCGGGGATGTCGATCTCGATCTCGTCGCCGTCCCGCACCAGCGCCACCGGCCCGCCGGAGGCAGCCTCCGGCGCCACGTGGCCAATGCTGGCCCCGCGGGTGGCTCCCGAGAAGCGGCCGTCGGTCACCAGCGCCACCTGGCGGTCCAACCCGGCGCCGGCGATGGCCGCCGTGGGCGTGAGCATCTCCGGCATGCCGGGCGCTCCCTTGGGGCCCTGGTAGCGGATCACCACTACCGAGCCCGCGGCGATGGCGCCCTGCTCGATGGCGTCCACCAGCTCGGCCTCGGACTCGAAGACCAGCGCCGGCCCCCGGTGGCGGAGCATCTCCGCGTCCACCGCCGATTCCTTGACCACCGCTCCCCGGGGTGCCAGGTTGCCGAAAAGTATCGCCAGGCCACCGGTCTGGTGGTAAGCCCGGTCCAGGGGGCGGATCACCTCCGCGTCGGCCACGCGGGCGCCCGCCACCGCCTCGGCGATGGTGCCGCCGGCGACGCTGGGCGAGGCGCCGTCCAGCTTGCCGGCATCGAGCAAAACCTTCATCAGCGCCGCCACGCCGCCGGCGCGGTGCAGGTCCTCCATGTGATGCGCGCCGGCAGGCGAGAGCGAACAGATGTCGGGAGTATCGCCGGCGATATCGTTGATCGCCGCCAGCTGGTAGTCGGCCTCCGCCTCGTGCGCCACCGCCGCCACGTGCAGCACGGTGTTGGTGGAACAGCCGAGGGCGGCGTCGACCGTG